>CAYJJK010000005.1:15771-38749 GCA_964370445.1 uncultured Oscillospiraceae bacterium
GGGCAGGGGTATACACAACAGGCGATGCCCACACAGCCGGAGCCCACTTACGGGCAGGGGTACACACAACAGGCGATGTCCACGCAGCCGGAGCCCGCTTACGGGCAGGCAGGGGGGGACGTTGTGGTGCCAAGAGAAAAGAAATCGAAAGCACCGCTGGTTATTGTGCTGGTATTGATTTTGCTTGCGGCGCTTTGTGTGGTTGGCGGTATTTTCCTTAATATGGTTGTGTTGGTGCCAAATGAATACGACAATTTGAGAAGCAATATTTTGGCATCTGCTACGCCTGAAGAGGTTCTTTTGCAACAGGAGCAATGGCAAGAATTTTGGGAAAAACATCCGGATATTGTACAAGAGGATTTGCAAAGCTTGATGCAAGTGTGCGAGACTTATGAAAACGCACAAGATGGTGAAGCGCGATATATTGAAGCGATAGAGGCTTTAACTGCTATGCAAGAGTCCGGTGATGAAGCTGTGGCACTTGCGGCAGAAACATTACTATTTGCGGTGACGGATGAATACGTGAATTATATGGAAAGCATAGGGGATACGGCCGAGCAGAGTGGCGACTGGGACACATGGATGGATGAGGTTTTAAATAATTTGAACGGAAGAACCGGAAGCGGAGCCATGGTGGAGGGCGGCGAAACTGCAAGTGGTGGTGCAACCGGAGAAACACAGCCGTTTGACTTGACAACGATACCGCTGCAAACAACGGGTGACGGCCTTGCTGTTTGGGACGAAGATGCAGGAGAGCGATACATTTCCTTTGATGCAGATAACGTTTCGGGCAAAGAAATTGTTTATTTCGAAGCTTTGTGCTTTTTCTTTGATGAAAGTGGGGCGCCGATGGCCGGAGAAAATAACGATAGAACATGGGAATACTACATTGATTCCTCAAGTGTAATTGCGCCGGGAGATGGGCACTGGGCCTCTGAAAACGGATATTGGGCTTGCGACGACCATACGGCTGCCACCTATGCAGTGCTTTTGGTTAGCTATGCAGAATATGCCGATGGCAGCACATGGGGAGAGTACTTTCAAGAAGAGCCCACCCAAGAGTTTGCAGATGAGCTGCAAGTGGAGGCAAATAACATCATGGCACAAGCATTGTAGCGCAAACATTGAAGAATAGCCAGGGAGATTTTATGCCGTAATAGGGCACAAAATGTCCTTGACAAAAGGACGTTTTGTTATTTATGTCTGTGATTGAAGAATAAAACACTTGTAATGCGGGTGTGATCTGTGTTATAGTAAATGAGTTGAGTACAATTGTTTGTGAGAGGTGTACAATTCATGAAAGAAAAACACTATTTGCTCGTAGAGTCTTCGGTGGTGCCACAGGTTTTTTTACGGGTTTTACAAGCAAAGGAACTTTTGGCCAGCGGCGAAGCAAAAAATGTGTCTAGGGCTGTTCAAATGGCAGACATCAGCCGAAGCGCTTTTTACAAGTATAAAGATTCAGTGTTTCATGCCTCTTTTGGTAGCGAGGTTATCACCCTGCGTGCAAAATTGCTGGACGAAACAGGTGCTTTGCAGGGTTTACTTTCGGCGCTCTCCAGCGTGGGCGCGGGCGTTGTCACCATCAACCAAAGCTCACCCGAAAATGGGGCGGCGGATATCGCGGTAAGTGTGCGCACAGAAGGCATGCAGTGTTCAATAGAAAAGTTGTTGGAAATGCTAAAACAACAGCGCACAGTGGTGGACATTTGGCAAAAAAATAATGAGACAGTGCGGCAATAGGCTGCATAGGATAGAGGAGGAAAGAATGGCTAAACTGGCAATTTTAGGCTGTGGTATTGTAGGAAGTGGTGTGCAAGAAATTTTGCGGCGTAATGCGGCTGGTATTGAGCGCCGGCTTGGCGAGAAGCTAGAGCTTGCATATGTTTGCGACATTCGAAAACCAGAGGTGGAGCTTGAAAACGTGCAATATGTAAACAACATTGACCCCATCTTAGACGATGCGGATGTGCGTGTTGTGGTGGAAACGATAGGTGGTTTGAAGCCGGCTTATGACTATGTATGCCGTGCCTTAGATAGCGGACGCCATGTGGTGACAAGCAATAAAGAAATGGTGGCACAATATGGCGCACAGCTTTTGCAACGTGCCAAAGACCACGGAGCATGCTTTTTGTTTGAGGCCAGCGTGGGTGGAGGAACGCCCATTATCACGCCAATACACCAGTGCCTTGCGGCAAACCGTATTTATTCGGTGGCCGGCATCATCAATGGCACCACAAACTTTATGCTGGGCCGCATGGAAAACGCCGGAATGGATTTTGCCGCCGCATTGAAAGAGGCGCAAGATCTTGGGTATGCTGAAACAAAAGATCCTTCCGACGATGTGGATGGCATAGATGCCTGCCGTAAAATTTCTATTTTAGCCTCTCTTGCTTTTGGGTGCCATGTATATCCTGAAAATGTGCGAGCTCGTGGTATTCGCAACATCACACCAAGTGATATGGCTGCAGCGAAAAAGTTGAATTGCAGTGTGAAGCTAATTGGCTGGTGTAAGCGAAACAAAGATGGAGAGCTTGCAGTGGCTGTAGAGCCGATGATGGTGCGTAGTGATGACCAACTTTCCGGTGTAAACGATGTGTTTAATGCGGTGAAGGTAGAAGGCGATATGCTGGGTGAAGTGTTGTTTTACGGAAAAGGCGCAGGAAAATTGCCCACAGGCAGTGCTGTGGTGGCCGATGCCATTGATGCCATGAAAGAGGGCGTCAGCATTCACAAAAGCCTATTTTGGAGCCCTTCAGAGCCAAGAGAAGGATATTATGACGACGGCGAAGCCTATGAATGGTATTTACGTGCAGAAAGCACCCGAGATATTGAACAGCTGCCAAATGCTGTGGCTGTTTCTGAGAGTGCCTATGTGGTATCAAACTTTACGGCAGAAGAGGTGAGAGGGTTCTTGGTTTCTCACGAAAACGAAGATTGCGAAGCGATGAAAATTTGGCCCAAACAATAGGGAAAAATTTTGATAAATACAACTTTAAAACGGGAGAGGAATGAATAGAATGCCTTTGATTGTGCAAAAATTTGGCGGAACTTCTGTGCGAGACACAGAGCGCCTGTTCAATGTGGCCCGCATTGTTGCGGATACCTACAAAGCAGGAAATGATGTGGCTGTGGTAGTTTCGGCACAGGGGGATTTTACCGATGTGTTGGTAGACAAAGCAGACCAAATTTCTAAACGTCCTAACACACGTGAGATGGATGTACTTTTATCCTCCGGAGAGCAAATCAGTATTGCTTTGCTTGCCATGGCACTGGAGGAACTGGGATGCCCGGCCATTAGCCTTACAGGTTGGCAAGCGGGGTTTGAAACCAACAGGGCCTATAGCAAAGCGCGTATTAAAAATTTAAACACCGAGCGTTTGGAAAGTGAAATTGCCAAAAAACGCATTGTTATTGTAGCTGGTTTCCAAGGTATCAATGTCAATGGAGACATCACCACATTGGGGCGTGGTGGCTCTGACACCAGTGCTGTTGCCATTGCAGCGGCAATGAAAGCAGACAAATGCCAAATTTTTACCGATGTAGACGGTGTATACACCGCAGATCCCCGCCTTGTGGAAAATGCAAGAAAACTGGATGTAATTTCGTTTGACGAAATGCTGGAGCTAGCAAGCCTTGGGGCAAAAGTATTGAATAATCGCAGCGTAGAGCTGGCAAAAAAATATGGAGTAACACTGGAAGTTCTTAGCAGCTTAGATCCTAAGCCGGGAACGATTGTGAAGGAGGTTTTAAACATGAATGAAGGAATGCTTATTAAAGGAACAGCAAAAGACACCGAGGTAACGGCAGTTACCTTAACCGACGTGGCGGATGAGCCGGGTGTTAACTTTAAAATTTTCTCATTAATTAGCCAACATAAAATCAATGTGGATATCATTTTGCAAGCCTCTGGTCGTGGTGGCAATATGGACGTTATTTTTACCGTTCCTAAGGGAGATGCTGAAGTTGTAAAAGATTTATTGAACGAGAACTTGGCCTTGTTCCAAGCTGGTGGTGTTACCATCGATAATTCATTGGCAAAAGTGAGCATTGTGGGCGCCGGCATGCAAAGTCATTCGGGCGTTGCTGCGCGCATGTTTGAAGCTTTGGCCGATTCCAGCATCAACATTCGCATGGTTTCCACCAGTGAAATCAAAATTTCTGTGCTCATTGCAAAAGAAGATGCAGATCGTGCAGTGCAAGCCATTCATGGTGCGTTTGACGAGCTGAGCTAAGTGGTTTTTTATAAGGTGTAAAATCTTGCCATTGCCCGTGCTCCGTGTTATAATGAGCAAATAGTTTTGAAAATGTAAAATGAATTGCGTGGGAGATAAGAATGCCGGTGGACAAACAGCAAAATCTTAGCCCCGAGGAAATGGAGTATCGTAGGCGTCAGGCCTTACGAAGCCAAAAAAGAAAAAAACAACGTAGACAACAACTTTTGGTGCTGGGTGCATGCCTTGTTGGGGTTTTGTTGGTGGTGGCCATGGTGGTGATGATGTTTCGTTCTATTTTATCGCCACAGCCTCGCACCGCTGAAGCGGAAGCAAGTTCCTTAGTTTCGCCGTCACAGGCGGTAACAGCGGCAACACCTGCAGCGGCAGACCCAAGTGCTTGGAATTTGTTGTTAATTAACCAAAATAACCCAATGCCACAGGGGTTTGCCCCAGAGCTTGGCACCTATGACCAAGATGGTGTGCTTCACTATTTTGATGCGCGTGCGTTGCCTGATTTACAACGGTTGATTTCTGATTGTAATGCGGTAGAAGGCAATACCTTGCGTGTATTATGGACGGCGCCGGGTGAAGAAAGGCAAAACGAACGTTACCAAAATTTGGTAGACACCTATATTGCCCAAGGTTATGATGCAACCGAGGCAGATACTTTGGCCAGGCGAGCAGAGCCACCTTATGGATATAACGACAGACAAACATGTTTGTCTGTGGATTTTGGCTCAGCCACTGTGACAGAAGGCGTGCAAGCGTTTGAACAAACACCGGAATATGCATGGCTGGTTGCCAATGCGGCAAATTACGGGTTCATCCTACGTTTTCCAAGCAATAAGGCAGAGATTACAGGCATTGATTTTCAGCCGTATCATTTCCGTTATGTTGGCGTAGCAGATGCGCAGGCCATCACAGGAAGTAGCATTTGTTTAGAGGAGTATGTGGCAGTTCAGCCTGCTACACCACCGGCTGGGCTTTCCAGTTCAAGTGAGGTGGCCCCATAAGTTCAGTAGCAAGAATTAGAATCATATAAAACAAAGCCGCCGAAAGGCGGTTTTGTTAGCAAAAAGAACTATATGATGTTACGTTGTGTTATAAATGCTGTATTTGCAAAAACTTTGTTTTTTGGTTTTTGCAAAATATCTGTATGTGCACCAGTTAGGCTCTCTTGTGAGTTTTTTTCTTAGGGCACAAAGCGAGCACAGAATATGTTGACGTCGCCATTTAAAGGCAAAGATTCCATAAAAAAAGGAGCAATTATGTTTCGACAAGAAATTGGGCATGGGGTGTATTTAACATCGGTGCCGGGCGAAAAATTCAAACGCAATATACTGGTGATTCATTTGGTGGTGCCTGGAGATCGCAACAGGGCAAATGAATTGGCCTTGTTACCACATGTGCTAGAACGCCGCTGTGCTGCAATTTCAGACCCTATGGCACTTTCACGTAGGTTGTTTGATTTATATGGTGCAGATTTAAGTGCCGAAAGTTACACGGCAGGCGCCAATCGTGTGCTAACCTTTGCGGTGTCTGGCTTAAAAAACGAGTATGCTTTGGCCAATGAAGATTTGGAAAGCGCCTACTTGGAGCTTTGTTGCAACATGTTGTTTGAACCCGTGTTAGAAGATGGTGTTTTTGCCACTTTGGATGTAGATATAGAGAGGGCAAAGCAAATCGATTTTTTGCGCAGTGAGCTTAACGATAAACGAAGCTATTGCCTGCGTCAAGCGGGGCGGATTCTCTATGGAAAAACAGCTTTGGGCATTGAGTCGTCCGGCTATCTTGATGAAATGGAAAAAGTGACACCAAGCAGCCTTTATGAGGCGTATGAGGAACTTGTGCAAACCGCCCAGTTTGAGGTGATTTGCTGTGGGATGGATGCTAAAAAGGTGAAAGCAGGCATAGAGCGTTATTTGAACAAAAGAAAACGTGCACCCATTTCGCCTGTTGCGCGCATGGTAGTAAAGGCATCGCATGGTTTTGAAAGCAAAAGTGAAAGTTTAGATACAGCGCAAGGGAAGCTGTGCATGATTTTAACAAGTGGAGAACAGGCAAATGCCAGGCAAGATGCGGTGATGCGCATGGCAAGCGCTTTGCTGGGGGGCTTACCCACAAGTCGCCTATTTATGAATGTGCGCGAAAAACAAAGTTTATGCTATTATTGCACATCCTCTTATACACCGTTGCGAGGAACGATAACCATGGATAGTGGTGTGGAGCACAAAGATGCAAAACGTGCGGCACAAGCAATGTTGCATGAGCTGGATTGCCTACAAAAAGAACCTGTGACAGAGTCCGAATTGGCAGCGGCAAAGCTTGCTATTAAAAATGCATTTTTGGCGGCAAAAGATAACCCCGATGCCTTGGTGAGTTGGGTGTTTAATGAACAATTGCGTGAGACAGGCCTTAGCTTAGATGAAGAGATGGAATTGATTGAATCTGTTTGTGCTGAAGAAGTAAGAGCAGCTCTTGCGGCTTTTACACCGGCGGTGCAATATGTGCTTACAAGCAAGGAGGGTGTATAATGCCGAATTTTTTGCCAAAAGCAGCACAAAAAGCACTACAATTTGAGGAGAAAATTTTGCCCAATGGCTTTGGTGTGCGCTTGTTATCTATGCCGGGCTATGGCGCAGTACATGCTATTTATGCCACGCATTTTGGCTCGGTAGATAGAGCCTATGACCATGGAGAGGGACGCACAGAGCTTCCGGCCGGAATGGCACATTTTTTAGAACACAAAATGTTTGAAAATGCAGACGGGGTAGATGCGTTTGAGCTGTTTGCAAAAACCGGTGCCTCTGCCAACGCATATACAAGTTTTGAGCAAACCAGTTATATTTTTACAGCAACGAGCCTTTTGGACGAAAACCTAGACATTTTACTTTCGTTTGTGGGCAGCCCGCATTTTACAAAACAAACGGTAGAAAAAGAGCAAGGCATCATAGGGCAAGAAATTAAAATGTATGACGACCATGCCGAGATTCGGTGTTTGTTTGCATTGCTCTCTTGTCTTTACAAAAACCACCCGGTGAAAGATGACATCGTGGGAACGGTGGAAACCATTGCCGACATTACGCCGGAGCTTTTGTACGATAGTGTAAAAGCGTTTTATCAACCTGCCAATATGGCTCTTTGTGTGGCAGGAGATTTAACGATGGAACAGGTTCTTTCGGCTGTAGAAAGAGCCGGGATTGACAAACTGGACGGCCGCAAAATAAAGCGGTTTTTGCAAGAAGAGCCACTTGGTGTGGCCGAAAAGGAGTGCATCTTTACGATGCCGGTGGCCATGCCGCTGTTTGCTTTGGGTTTTAAAGAGGTGCCGGCAGGAGAAGACAGCACAAGGCAAGAGGTGATTTGCGATTTGCTGGCAGAGCTTCTTTGTGGAGAAAGCAGCAAGTTGTATCGAAGATTGTATGATAATGGCCTTGTACAACCCGGGTTTGGCGCAGAGTTTGGTTGCTTTACGGATTGCCTGCATTTTATTTTTTCAGGTGAGAGCGAGCAACCAGAGGAAGTGCGTCAACAAATTCTGCTAGAAATTGAACAAATGCGAAAGCAAGGTGTGGACAAAGAGCAGTTTGAAACGTGCCGCCGCATGATGTATGGAGAGGCCATCGGCGATTTGGAAAGTGTAGAGCGAGTGGCCGCAATGCTCACCTCCAGCTATTTCCGAAAACGAACTCCGGCCGATGCATTGGCCTTGCTTGCCACCATAACCGTAGAAGATATTGATGAGGCGTTGCAAGAGCTTTTACAAGAAGAGCGCAGTGCTTTTGTGATCGTACGACCCGAAGAATAAAAACAAGAAGAGGACATTCTATGACAAATCTTGTGCAGTTTCCGGCCCTTGGTTTAGAATTTGAAATTTCGCGTGTGGCTTTTAGTGTGTTTGGGGTATCCATTTATTGGTATGGATTGCTTATTGGCCTTGGCGTTTTGCTTGGCATTTTATTTTTGGTAAAGCAGGCACCAAGTTTTGGTGTAGATCCTGATAGAATGATAGATGTGATTTTGATTGGGCTCGTTTTTGGCATTGTGGGCGCAAGGCTTTATTATGTGTTGTTTGTAAGCAATATCGAATATGAAACATTATGGGATATCATCAATTTACGAGATGGTGGGCTTGGCATCTATGGGGGCATTATTTTTGGCTTTCTTGGGGCTTTAATTGGCTGCAAATGGAGAAAAGTGCCTATTTTGCCCATGTTCGACCTAGTAGCTATGGGCTTTTTGATTGGTCAATCTTTAGGCCGATGGGGCAATTTTTTCAACCAAGAAGCTTTTGGTGTAAACACAAGCTTGCCGGTTGGCATGATAAGTGAAAGTACCACAGCCTATCTATCTTTTCAGCAAACATTTTTGCTAGAGCAAGGCATTGTGGTAGATCCTATGCTGCCGGTGCACCCAACATTTTTATATGAAAGTCTCTGGTGTGCGCTTGGCTTTTTGTTGCTATTTCTCTATCGCAAACACCGTCGCTTCAATGGAGAAATGGCATTGTTTTATGTAATGTGGTATGGTGTGGGCCGCTTTTTCATCGAGGGCTTGCGCACGGACTCTCTCATGTTTATGGGGTTGCGCGTTAGCCAAATCGTGGCGGCAGTTTCTGTTTTGTGTGCACTTGGTATATGGGTTGCCGTGCGCACACGTTTGGGCAATAAACCATTGCAAATCTCCGAAATTCCACCGCGCACCATGAATGTAACGGTAGTGGATGAAGAGGGCGAAGAACGTGTGGAAATTAGCTGGCCGGCAACCGAGCCGACACCCAATAAAGAACGTCGCCTTGAAATGGCAAAAGAGGCGTTGCAAAAGCAAAAAAATGCGCTTGAAATAGACGAAGAAGAAACTGAAAAAAGTGGCAAAGATAGCAAAGAAGAAAGCCCGGTTGAGGAGTTGCAAGAAAAAGAAAAAGAAAAAGAAAAAGATAAAGAAAAAGAAAAAGATAAAGAAAAAGAAAAAGATAAAGAAAAAGATAAAGAAAAAGATAAAGAAAAAGAGGCGTAGCATATGGAAGCGATGGGGATGGTTATCGAACGAAACCTTACCGAAACATCGTCACAAGCCACCGGTACATCGGGTGATACCATTAATTTGGTGTTTATTTTGGCATTTGCTTTGTTTATTTCTTATCTTGCCATGAGAATTGCGCGCCGCGGTGGGAAGCGAAAATGATGTAAACATGAAAGATTTTTCAAACAAAAACTCAAAGGCACCTTTTATACTAAGGTGTCTTTTTTGTTTTTGAATTTTTAGCATAACAAACAATTTTTAATAAGAATGTGTGGATTTGCTAGGCACACAGGTTACTTTATGATATAATAGAACAAGAATTACCTAGCAAATTACTGGAAAACAATGGGCTTTGCAATAGCAAACATGATGGGATTGTGATGGAGGTTCTATATGGTAGTGGTGCGTGGAGGAGGAGACATAGCCACGGGCATTGTTCAAAAATTATGGCGAAGTGGCTTTTCGGTGGTGGTGCTAGAGGTGCAAGCACCCTCTGCCATCCGCCGCACAGTGGCATTAAGCAGTGCCGTGTATAATGGCGCCATGCAAGTGGAAGATGTAACAGCGTGTTTAGCACATACACAGGAAGATTGTGAACATATCCTTAAAAACGGTAAAGTTCCGGTTTTGATAGACCCAAAGGCCGATTGTGTGGCTAAGTGGAAGCCCCAGATTTTGGTAGATGCTATTTTGGCAAAGAAAAACCTTGGCACACATCGTGGCATGGCACCGCTTACCATTGGGGTAGGCCCTGGGTTTGAAGCAAAACATGATGTGGATGTGGTGGTGGAAACAATGCGAGGCCACAGTTTGGGGCAGCTTATTTTGCAAGGTAGCGCAATGCCCAATACCGGGGTGCCTGGGGAAGTGGGCGGAAAAAGTAGAGAGAGGGTGGTGCATGCCCCGTGTGGTGGAGAAGTGCATCATCATAAATCCATTGGAGACTATGTTCAAAAAGGTGACGTTTTGTTTTATCTTGATAACACACCGGTTTTTTCTCCTTTAACAGGTGTGTTGCGTGGGTTAATTGGCGAGGGTTTTATGGCAGTGGAAGGGTTGAAGGTGGCTGATGTAGACCCTCGTCTGCCTGAAGATGTGGATTGTAACAGCATTTCAGATAAGGCACGAAGCATAGGTGGGGCTGTTTTAGAGGCAAGCTTATGGCTGGGAAGACAAAAAGGATTTTTATGGCCAGACACACCAGGATAGGCACCGTTACGAAGTATGTCTTTTTTCTTGTTATTTTATAAAATAAAAATAGAAGGGAGAACGTCAGGATGAACAGAAAAAAAATGAAGAGTGTAGGGGCTTTGCTTTTATGTGTGATGCTTTTTGCGGCTTGTGGTGCCACGGTAGAACAGGCCAGCAGTACAGCTGCGTCTACTGCAACAAGTGAGGCAGGCATTGAGGTGAAGCCTGAGGAAACAAGTGTAGCAGGCGATGCGGACCGGCTGAATATTGGAACATTTGAGGCCCAAACCTTGGACGCTGAAACGGTGACACAAGATGTTTTTGCAGACTATGACCTAACGGTTATCAACATTTGGGCAACATGGTGCCCTCCCTGTCTTGAGGAAATGGCAGACTTACAA
This sequence comes from uncultured Oscillospiraceae bacterium, assembly GCA_964370445.1. GTDB lineage: Bacteria > Bacillota > Clostridia > Oscillospirales > Ruminococcaceae > JAAYCI01. Next base: position 26,603 of record CAYJJK010000005.1, read on the forward strand.
ACGGTTTATGAAAACATGCCTGAAAATGTGAATTTCTTTAGTATTTGTGATGATGCCACAGAACAAAGGGATTTAGCCATTCAAATTTTAGAAGACAACGGTTGCACTTTTCCCACGTTAGAAACAAACGAGCAGATTGATACAAATATCATGAGCCGTGTGGCGGCTTTTCCCACCACGCTTTTTGTGGATAGCGAGGGGTATGTAGTGAACGCGATAGAGGGCGCACCACATAACCCAAGTGAAGTGTATTTGTCTATGATTGATGATACGCTGGCGCAACTATGAGTGGGGGCGTGAAAAAGCACCAAATAATTTGGGCGGGCATTCTGTTTTGTGCCTTAACTTTTTTGGTGGTTGGGATTTTGCTTGATGAACCGACGCAGGTGATGGATAAAGCCATACGAATATGCCTTGAGTGTATAGGAGTGGGGTAATGAAAATAAATCGTCGCCATACCGTTCAGCTTGTTTTCACACTGGCTACCAATGCGAATTTGGCTGGCTTTCTATCTGGCAGCATTTACCAAGGGAGCTTAAAATCGGTTTGTGTGCCGGGGCTTAATTGTTATTCTTGCCCCGGGGCCTTGGGGGCATGTCCGGTGGGTTCATTTCAGGCAGCCTTAACCGTGGGCGGCAAAAAAAATCTGCCCTTTTACGTGCTGGGGTTTTTGCTTCTTTTTGCAGCAGTATTGGGGCGTTTTGTATGTGGCTTTTTATGTCCGTTTGGCTTTTTGCAGGATTTGCTTCACAAAATCAAACTAAAAAAACACGAGCTGCCTAAAAAACTAGATGCACCATTGAGATATCTTAAATACATCATTCTTGCAGTGTTTGTGGTAGGATTGCCATTGTTTCTCACCAATCAGTATGGTATAAGTAGCCCCTATTTTTGCAAGCTGATTTGTCCATCGGGCACCTTGTTTGGGGGCATACCGTTGTTGTTGGCAAACCCATCCTTGCAAATGTTAATTGGGAATTTGTTTTTCTTAAAGTTAATCATTTTGATTTTGGTTTTGTTCGTTTCGGTAATTGTATACCGCCCATTTTGTAAATACATTTGCCCGCTGGGGGCTTTTTATGGCTTGTTTAATCGCATCAGTTTATATCGTTTACAGATAAACGATCATTGTATTCATTGTAAAAAATGTACTAAAACATGTAAAATGGGCGTGGATGTGGAGAATAATTGCAACAGCGCAGAATGTATCCGCTGTGGAGATTGCAAAAAAGTTTGCCCAACCAAAGCGATTTCATCCGGGTTTTACACTTTCCGTTCTGAAAAGAAATTTGAGGAACAAAGTGTTGAGGCGATGAACATTTCGCTAGGGGAATATGGTGCAAAATAACGCTGGAGCCATGTCCCGAAAGTGTTATTGATAGACGGCTAGATGGTTTTTATTTGTGTTTTTAACGATGCTTTGCCTTGTTGTTTGCCATTTTGGCACAAAACAGGGCAAAGCATTTTACGTGCAAGTGATTTTGGGTTTGTAGATTGCGCAGAAAGTGTTATAATAAAGAAGACTTTATATTTGAGCCCGCATTATGCGATTGCTTTGCCAGGTGAAATCCCTTTGAGTTTCTGAGTAGGATTCAAATGGGTATCCGCATTCAGTGGGCAGCAGAGAGGTAGGAACGAAGATGGATTATGCGAAGGTATCACTGGAAAAACACGAGGAATGGCGCGGCAAGCTGGATATTGTGCCTAAGATGGCGGTGAACTCTAAAGAAGATTTATCCATTGCCTATACACCGGGTGTGGCGCAGCCTTGTTTGGAGATTCAAAAAGACATATCAAAAAGTTTTGATTTAACTGGCCGCTGGAACACAGTGGCGGTGGTTACCGATGGCACAGCTGTGCTGGGGCTTGGAGATATTGGCCCGGAAGCTGCAATGCCTGTGATGGAGGGAAAGTGTGTTTTATTCAAAGCTTTTGGTGATGTTGATGCCATTCCCTTGTGTATCCGAAGCAAAGAGGTGGATGTCATTGTGGAAACGGTGGCGCTTTTGGCGGGTAGTTTTGGTGGGGTAAACCTAGAGGATATTTCGGCACCACGGTGTTTTGAAATTGAACGCAAACTTAAAGAGCGTTGCGATATTCCAATTTTTCATGATGACCAACATGGAACGGCGGTGGTAACACTGGCAGCACTTGTCAATGCCCTGAAATTGGTTGATAAAGATATTCATAAGATCCGTGTGGTGACAAGTGGTGCCGGCGCTGCAGGCGTGGCTGTAATTCGCCTTTTGATGGCAATGGGCCTAAGCGATGTGATTTTGTGTGATAGTCAAGGTGCCATTTATGAAGGGCGTGATGGCCTGAATGAAGAAAAAAAGGCAATGGCTGCCATTAGCAACCGTCAAATGAGAAAAGGTAGCCTTGCACAAGTGATGGAGGGGGCCGATGTGTTTATTGGCCTTTCGGCACCGGGCACAGTGAGTCAAGAAATGGTGCGTAGTATGGCTGAAAAACCGATTTTATTTCCCATGGCAAACCCAACGCCAGAAATTATGCCGGATCTTGCCAAAGAAGCAGGTGCAGTTGTGGTGGGCACAGGGCGCAGCGACTTTGCAAATCAAATCAACAATGTGCTGGCATTTCCTGCCCTTTTCCGAGGGGCATTGGATGTGCGCGCATCAGATATTAACGATGAAATGAAAATTGCTGCTGCTTTTGCCTTGGCAGATCTCATCAGCGAAGAGGAATTAAATGCAGAATACATTCTACCCGAAGCCTTCGACCCACGTATTCAGCCAGCCGTGGCCACAGCCGTTGCCAAAGCTGCACGTGAGAGTGGGGTAGCACGCCTGTAAACGAATGAAAACACAAATTCTTTGATGGCTTTTACATACAGTGAAGACACAAGGGATATTAGGGTGCGGTGTTTCGTTGTGGTGCTGACAGCATTTTGTAGATTGTGCCTGTTCATATGTCATTGATCAATTACATATGAACAGGCAATCACAATGAAATACAGTCGAATTTATATGTGTTGGTCAATAAGTGTTTTAAAAGGGTAAAACGCAAGCGGATTTCTACCTAGTAATGGTAGAAATCCGCTTGCGTTTTTGCCGCATGTACTGGTTTTTTTCAAGAATGGTGGTTGCAGGCTTTTTTATAGAACACAGCTTGTTTGTTTTGTGGTTTGTGCCACAATCTTGCCACGTTTCACAACATATAAACGTGTAGCACCGCTTATAATTGCCTCGGCGGCAGTTTGTGCTTCCATCACCACAAAATCGGCAAAACAGCCTTCTTTAAGGCCATAATGTTTTAGCCCTAATGCTTTTGCTGGGTTTACAGTTCCCATTTTGAAGACTTGTTCAAGCTCTGATTTTGTTACCATTTGTGCCACTTGTGCCGTGATGAGAGCTTCTTCTAACATATCCCCATTGCCGATGGGACGAAATGGATCGCGGATGTTGTCGGATGCATAGCAGATATTCACACCTGCTTGCAAAAATTCACGAATACGTGTTACACCACGTCGGATTGGCTGGCGGTCACTGCGGCCCATCAAATACAAATTGCACGAAGGGAGAGTGACAATGTGAAGCTCTGCATCCTTTGCCGCTAAAATGGCTTTTTCGGCTGTGGCGTCGTCTACGGCACATAGGGCTGTTACATGGCCGCAACTTACACGGCCTTCATATCCATAGGCTTTGGTAAGCTGTGCAATTTGCATAAAGTTGCGCACATCGGCATGGTCAGACTCATCCACATGAAAGTCGATGGGTAAATCATACTTCACAGCAATTTCAAATAGTTCCCGGGTAAGCTCTTCCCAGTTTTCATGCAGATGCATGGCGCCGCCCATATAATCCAATAGGCCGGCTGCAGCGGCCTCGCGCAATTGTGCCATTCTACTTTTTTGGTTTTCGGCCCCGTCGTAAAAGCTAGGTAAGGCCGTGATTTGAATTTCAATACTGTCCTTTACTTCTTCTTTTAGCTGAGAGAGAGCTTCCATGCCTTTGGTTCCAACCGAAGCCTCAACATTTGCGTTGGTGCGCAGTGCTGTGGTGCCGGCAACACAGCACATGCGGGCCACTTCACGTGCACGGCGCTGTATATCATTTTTCAGTTCATTCGGTGCAACAGATTGCAGATATTTTGTAAAATTTGCAACAGCTTGCTGCAAAGTTGGCGATTCTGTGTTCCCTAGGGACAACACTTTGTCAAAATGCATATGGCTATCCACAAAACCGGGCGCAACGAGGTGTCCATCGGCAGAAATGACCTGTTTTGCCAAGCTTTCTTCAATGTTTGGGGCGATGCTGGCAATTTTACCGTCTTTTACTGCAATGTCGGCAAGCGTTTCACAATCAAAAATTCGGGCATTTTTCACAAGTAGCTCATACATCATATAAGGTCCTTCTTTCTGTTTTAATGGTACATATTATAAGTGTTGCTACGGCCAACAAGGCTCTCTATGTGTAGCAACAAATGTTTACGCTTTGCCTTTTCGGGGAAGATAGGCTGGTTACATTGATTACAATCATTTGGTTAAAGATGCAGAAAAGCATAAAAGAGAAATCGACTGCTTTACTAAGGTGTAAAAAATATGTTTAAGGCAGAGCTAGGGGCATCTATCGTTAAATGAAAGTATAGAGGAATATTATCTGACATATAGTTCATTATACCAGTCAAAAAGAAATTTTCAAGTGAGAAGCCTGTGCGAATGAGTGCTGTTGTACGCCTAAATAAAAAAATGGCTTATGCAATGCCCGGAAAAAATGTTTTAGGAAGAGCAACAATACTTTTCAGTGGGCACCTTTTATGCTACAATTATAAAATGGTTTTTTAAAACATAGACATGAACACAGTGGAGGTTTCAATGAAAAAAACTACAGCAAAAATCATTTCACTTATCCTTGCTTTAGGTCTGCTTGTTGCTTGCACAAATAGTGCGGTTACCGAAGATACATCCACCTTGCAAAACAGTACCTCTGTGCAAGCGCAGGATGGCCAGGCGGTTACTATATTGTTTACAAATGACATTCACGGAAGGATTAACAACGATTCGGCGGAGCCTTCTTATGGGTATGCACGCATTGCACAAATGAAAAGTGATTTGTCTGAGCAAGGGGAGGTGCTGCTATTTAGCGCGGGAGATGTGCTTCAGGGCACGCCGCTGGTAAATGAAAGTGCAGGGGCCTCTGCCATTGACTTGATGAACCTTGCAGGATATGATGCTATGACACCCGGCAATCATGATTTTGATTGGGGTGGTGACAACTTATTGGAACTTTCTGATGTGGCAGAGTTTGACATGTTGAGCGCCAATATTCTATACGAAGAGGATGGATCTCCTGTTTTTGAAGAAAACAAAATCTTTTCTTTAAACAATGGCACAACGATAGGTGTTTTTGGGCTTACCACGCCATCTACAAAAACCACCACCACGCCCTCAGCAGTGGAAGGATACACCTTTTTGGCAGAGGAAGAACTTTATGAAGTTGCCCAAGAACAGGTGGATTATTTGACGGAGCAGGGGTGCGACCTAATTGTTTGCTTAAGCCATCTGGGGATAGATGATAGCACAATAGGCAGCCGTTCTTATGATGTGATAGACCAAGTTTCGGGGATTGATTTATTTATAGATGCCCATAGCCATGTAGAATTAAACGAAATGCAAGGAGACACTCTTCTTGTAAGTACGGGTGCCTTTGGGCATAACGTGGGTGTGGCAACCTATGAAAATGGAAACTTAAATGCAGAGCTTGTGCCCGCTGTGGTTGAAGATAGCAACACCGCAGAATATGCAGGGGAAGTAACACAGGAAGTGGATGATTTGTTGAGTGTGCCTGTGGCAGAAACTGATGTATTTTTAGATGGAGAATACGAGACAGTTCGCGTGTCTGAAACAAACCTCGGAGATCTTTCGGCCGACGCTATGCTGTGGTATGCCAATGAGAAGTTGTCCATAGCGGCTGATGTAGGGCTGATGAATGCGGGAAGTATTAGAGCATCTATTGAGGAAGGGGATATTACACTGGAAGATGTGAAAACTGTATTTCCTTATAACAACACATTGGTTACGTTAACGGTTACGGGCGAGCAGCTATTAGAGGCGTTAGAAGCTGCCAGTGCAGAGCTGCCCGAACATACAGCACCCTTTGCCCAAGTGAGTGGAATAGAATATACAGTGAACACTGCAAACGAATATGCACAGGGAGACTTGTATCCGGACTCTACTTTTTATGCTCCACTTGAGGCTGGACAAAGGGTAGACATTACCAGTGTTTCGGGCGAGCCTTTCTCACTTACTGAAGAGTATACAGTGGTTACGATTGATTTTCTTGCTATGGGTGGAGACTCCTATTATGTTTTCACACAGGCGCAGGAGGGCAGCGTGATCGATTCAGGTGTGCTGCTGGAAGACGCTTTTGCGGCTTATATTGAGGAGATGATGAACGGTGTGGTGGGAGAAGAATATGCAAACCCACAAGGCAGAATTACAATCACATAGGTAAGGTGGATGTAAGGGCTGTTTTCCATCAAAAATGTATTATTGCAAATGTGCGGATAGGCAAGTATAATATGTATGCTAGTGCAAACGGCTTTGTTTGCCGAAATATCGTTTGAAATAGAGCGATATTGTTGCAAAATAAAGGGGGGAATGGGCGATAACAGCTTGTACTTTTTAAAACACATACTGAGGATAGGATGTACAATAAAACAAAAGGAGTAGAATGATGGAATCAGGATATTTTATGTTGGATTTTCCGGCGGATACCATTCGGCAAACACCACTTTTGAAGGACGAGGAAAAGCTTTCCAAAATCAAGGCCATCTCGCCAGATAAAGAGACACTACCCAAGGTGAAAGATGTGTATGGAGAGGTATATTTCCCGCCTGCACCTGAAGATAGGCCCTATACATTTGCCTCTATTGTGGTGTCTGTAGATGGGAAAATAGCTTTTATGGATGATCAACAAGGACCGTTGGTATCCAGCAAAAATGCATTAGACCCAGATGGTGGTTTTTCTGATTTTTGGGTGTTAAACATGTTGCGCTCTTATGCGGATGCCGTTGTGGTAGGAGCCAAAACGATGGCCATGGAAAAAGATATGACGGCAGCTTGCTTTGATAAAGAACTTGCCGAGGCACGCGTGCCCCTGATGGGGAAGGCCAGCTTATGCCCCGCCCATGTGGTGGTATCATTTGACGGAACAGATATCCCCCTAGATCATATGGTGTTTGATTTGGATGCCACGGTGATGATTGCCACTTCACCAAAAGGGCTTTCGTACTTAAAAGAAAACTTCAAAAAGCCAATTGTTGAAATTGGGCCCTATGCCTCAAAGAACGAAATAGAGCCTGCCATCATCAAAGAAAAAATGAAGGAAAATCCAGGGGCTATTTTTGTTGTTGCTACAGGCAAGGAAGATAAAACAGACGGTGAGACCTTGCTTGCGATTTTGCGGCATCTTGGATATATGCGCCTATTGATAGAATCTCCTTCGTATATGACATACCTTATGAGTATCGGCGCAATGGACGAAATGTTTATTAACTATTCCACTGTATATGTGGGCGGCAATGTTGGTTTTGGCGCTTTTCAGCATTTCACCACAGAAGATCATCCGCATGCCGACTTTTTGCAAATTAATGCCCATAAAAACAACTTTTTATACACACGTCAAAAACTTGTGTACGGCGTAAAGCCCGAGTAAAAAAGATAGAGATAGCAATACTAAGATGGGCTAAAAAGAGATATCCGTATAAACGAGACTATTTCAAGTCAAAGCTTACAAAACACGTGTTGATGCATTTGTTATTGGCCCGCATTTTTGTTCGACTTGACGAAAAATAGTCTCGTTTATATGAAATGGATGTTTTGGTGCAATTTTACAATGATAGAAGGGAGAGTGTGATACTATGAAACTTGGAGTGCTGGCGCGTGTGGCCTTGATGGGTTTTACACTCTTTATACAAATTGCTTTTTGGGTAGCGCTTGTGCTGTTGCTGGGGTCCTATGCAGATATATTGATTTTGATCTTACTGATACTGAATTTGTATTGCACAGCTGTGATTATTATAGAAGATAATTACCCGGAAATTAAAATACCATGGATTATAGTGTTACACGTTCTTCCCATACTTGGAGGCGTAGTCTATTTGGTTTTTGGCAAGCACAAATTAAGCAGGCGAAGAAAAGCAGTGCAAAAACAAATTGAATCCCAGCAAAAGCAATGGATGAAAGCCAAAGACGAAACCCTGCATAGGTTTTTAGAAGACAATACGGCAGCTATGCGTCAATCAGAGTATCTTAAAAGAATTGCTTTTTCGCCGCCACATAGCAACACACAGGTAGAATATTTCAAACTGGGTGAAGAAAAGTTTCAGGCGATGTTGCAAGAAATGAAAAAGGCCGAAAAATTTATTTTTCTTGAGTATTTTATCATTGAAAATGGAACGATGTGGGGAGAAATTGAAAAAGTATTGATAGAAAAGGCGCAAAAGGGTGTAAAAGTGCGCCTCATGTATGATGATTTAGGCTGCATGGCAACTTTGCCGTGCGGGTTTGCCAAAAGAATGCAAAGCCTGGGGGTTGAGTGCAAGGTTTTTAACCCAATGCTCACACTTTTTAATTCAAACTTTAACTATCGAGATCATCGTAAAATTTTGGTAATTGATGGCAATGTTGGCTTTACCGGTGGGGTGAACTTGGCAGATGAATACATCAATGTGAAAGAGAAATATGGACACTGGAAAGACACGGCTGTAATGCTAAAGGGTGAGGCTGTGTATAATTTAACGGTGATGTTTCTTTCGATGTGGGGCTCTCTTACCGAAAATGTAGACGATTTTTCGCATTTTGCACCCTGCAAAAATTTTGAGGCAGATGGCATCGTTCAGCCATTTTCTGATACACCGCTGGACAAAGATGCTGTTGGCGAAACGGTTTACATGAATATGCTCAATGGGGCAAAAAACTATGTTTATATCACAACGCCTTACCTTATCATCAGCCGCGAGATGATGGTATCGCTTACAGCAGCGGCAAAGTCTGGTATAGATGTGCGTATCATCTTGCCCGGTATACCAGATAAAAAAATGGTTTGGTTTTTGTCGCGTTCTTACTATAAAACATTACTGCAGGCAGGTGTGAAAATATACGAATACACCCCGGGGTTTGTGCATGCAAAAATGTTTGTTAGTGATGATGAAAGTGCTGTTGTGGGCACAATTAACCTTGATTATCGTAGTTTGGCGCTTCACTTTGAATGTGGTGTTTGGATGTACCGTTCGTCTGTGGTTCAAAAAATAAAAGATGACTTTTTACAAACACAGGCGATGTGTGAGGAAATTACAGTTGAAAATCAGCCTTATCGCGGCAGGCTTTCTTTGGTAAAGTTTGTATTGCTTGGTATACTAAGGACGTTTTCTCCATTGTTTTAAACGGTGTGGGCATTGTGTTTCCTCCTGTTGATTTAAGCATATCAAGATATCTTAATCAGCATCTCGAAAACCGATTGGATGGCAAATGAAAATTTGTGTGCTTGCAAAATAAAAAGCGCCCTCAAGCCGCAAATAAAGCGCCAATTGCACCGTTAGACTGCAAAATGCTGATGTAACTACAGATTGCATTTAGGCGCTTTTGTGGCAATTTTTGCTTTTTAGCACTTGGCACTTTCTTGCCGTCCCGTATTTTTTCGACAGTCAAAAAAGAGGCCGCTTTAAAAAAGCGGCCTCTTTTTATTGGTTTTCTCCGGCGCTGTAGATACGCTTGTATCTTTCACTGTCCTGTGGTTTAAAGCCGTTTGCAAGGTCTGCATCATAGAAGGTGAATGCATTTTTTCCTTTGTTTTTTGAATAGTACATGGCAAGGTCGGCCATGTTAAATAATTGTTCAAAATCGGTGCCGTCTGCTGGCGCTGTAGACACACCCACACTGCAAGATATTTCAATGTCAATCCCGTTTTGCGCATGATATGTTTTGTTGATTTCTTGGCATATTTTCAAAGCTTTTCCTTCTAATGTTGCAAGTTCTGCCGGGCCTGATAAAAACACCACAAATTCATCTCCGCCAATGCGCCCAATGAGATCGAGATTTCTAAAAAGTGCGGATGTTTTTGCATAAACTTCACGTAAAACGGTGTCTCCCATGGAATGACCCATATTATCGTTAATGCCTTTGAAATTATCGAGGTCAAACATATATAAAGTGCCGTGTGTATGTTCGTGCAAATATTCGTTTACTTTGGTGCAGAAGGCATCTTTGTTATAGGCGCCTGTTAAGGGGTCTCGCTCTGCTTTATACCGCAGCGCCAGTTCTTCCTGTTTTTCGCTGTGTATTTCGTCCATGGTTAAAATGGCAAAAACGTCTTTGGTGTGTTTGTTTGAGCTTGTGTTGATGCGCAGCCGATACCATAAATAGTCATCTAGCCCGTCAGTGGTTTCACCGGTTTTCGCAAAAGCTTCATTCCGCCTAAATCGATATTCATACACTTTTTCTGAAATTCCTTTTTCAAAATCTGAAACCAAAGCAGGGGAGTTTAGATTGTGCAACATAAAAATGTCGTCTGGATGGATATATTCTTGCATTTGTTTTTTCATAAACTCTGTGGCGGTAATTGTGTGGGAAATTGGTGTTTCAACAGAATTTATCAAAATTCTAACAATTTCATCTTGCGTACAATTGATTTCAATGATGACCGCTGAATAATTAAACACTGCAGAGGTTAGTATCCGATCTTTATCGATTTGCACTTCAAGCGCTTTTGTTTTTTCTTTGTAGGTGCCAAGGTGGAATATTTTAATCAAAAGAAGCACCATGATGTAAAAGAAAGCCAACACAAGCCATGCAATTACAATTTCCTGCACAGCCAAGTTGACCGAAATAAACCACAGGTCAAAGGTGTAGGTGTTGTAAATCATATAGGTGCATAAAAGTGCAACCAAAAGAAACAAACTCTTATAGACCTCATGGTTATCCATAATCCTCCTCATTGTTTTGAGGGGGATGAGTGTGATAAATAGGGTTAACGTGATAAGCTGTAGTGCAAATGAACCTAAATTAACCCAAGGATATAGCTGCGCTTGTTGCATCACGCTACGCATGGAGATATCCAAAACGATGGAAAGCGTTGCGATGACGGTGGCCCGAATCACAAATAAATGCAGCAACGACCCCAGTGCAACACCCATTTTTTTGGAAAATTTCCCCTTAAAAAGGAAGGAAACTTCAAAAATGAGCACTAGCATATAGATTAGAGACAAGGACATGGGGTTTTGATGGTCTGTGCCTAACAAAAAAGGTGATAAAATACCGTTTATAAGGCAAGCTAAAGGGATAGAGAGCTTATGAAAGCGGACTCCATCACTTAAGGTACTGCACAGGTATAAATTAAGAAATGTGTGTGCGAAAACAACAATGATACAAGCTGCAAAGTAAAGTGGGTAAATAATCATCTTGCCTCCGATGTAAATGCTTGCTTAGGGTGAAAGTGCAAATGAGTTTTATGGCAGGTAGCTTATTGTATGTGGAAAACATTCATACAAAAGGCTACTAGGCGAAAAATGTACCACTTTGCAGATGTCTATGATTTATGTACTATTATATATGATTTTATGTATAGGGTTCAAGTTTATTGTGTGAAATTTGCATCCAAAAATGAATTTTCGATAGAACTTTTAATGTTTGCATACAAAATCAAAATAGGACGGCTCATTTCATCCTGTGGTGACTTTGATTGAACGAAAAGATGAATATGAAATTGTTTTTTGCAGGTGGTAACCTTCGTTTTTTTAGAGAATATAAATACAAAATACCAAAAATGAAATCAAAAAAGTGACAAGTTTTATGGTTTTGTAAATAAATTGAGAAGAAAAGGTGATGTAAATTTTCTTTGAGTGTGATATAATAACTTATAATTAGCTTGTCTTGCAAGGTCGTTGCAGTGGAGTGACGGCTAAAATTACAAGGGAGGTATCATATGTTAAATTGTAATAGTTGTGGAAGGGATAATCCGGACGGTGCTCGTTTTTGTGAAAATTGTGGCGTGCCAATTGTTGCAGAGCAAATAAGCCCGCCGCTGGAATCACCTGCACAAAGTAGCGCATCGCAGGGAGGTTCTTTTGCAGCACCACCCGCACAAAGTAGCGCACCGCAGGGAGGTTCTTTTGCAGCACCACCCGCAC
>CAYJJK010000005.1:38849-44482 GCA_964370445.1 uncultured Oscillospiraceae bacterium
CACCGCAGGGAGGTTCTTTTGCAGCACCACCCGCACAAAGTAGCGCACCACAGGGAGGCTCTTTTGCAGCGCCACCCGCACAAAGTAGCGCACCGCAGGGAGGCTCTTTTGCAGCGCCACCCGCACAAAGTAGCGCACCGCAGGGAGGTTCTTTTGCAGCACCACCCGCACAAAGTAGCGCACCACAGGGAGGCTCTTTTGCAGCGCCACCCGCACAAAGTGCACCACAGGGAGGAGCTTTTGCAGCGCCACCCACACAAAGTGCACCGCAGGGAGGAGCTTTTGCAGCGCCACCCACACAAAGTGCACCGCAAGGAAATTCATTCACTACAACAACACCTCAGCCAAAACCACCAAAGAAGAAGAAAACAGGCCTTATCATCATTTTGGTAGTGGTTGCCTTATTGGGAGTGCTGGTTATTGGTGGCATCATTCTGGTTGCGACATTGTTTGTTGGTGGAAGCGTGTTGTCTGACGACTCTAACAGCATCGCAGCGGCGAATTCCCGCATAACGCAAAGCACGATAAATCCGGCTGGAAACAGTATTGATCCAAACGGTGGCGGAGCACCCGTAGCATCAGAGGGTGATGTTCTTATTCTTAATGAGAGTGCAGTTACCATTTTCCGCTTGTATGTGTCTGAAAACACAGACAGTGAGTGGGGCGAAGATGTGTTGGGCAGTAGTGTAATTAGTGGTGGCGAGAGTCTCTCTGTCACATTGCCACAAGGGTCGAGCACATATGACGTCAAAATTGAAGATTCAGACGGTGCTACATATGAATTTTATGGTTTGCTGCTAGACCCCGGAGAGAGCTTGGTCTTCACTTCAGAGGCTGGAGGCACTTTGGAGCACTATTATGCAAGTGGAGAGTTCTACCAGGCGGTAACAGTTACAGGTGGTGTATCCGGTACAGATGTCAACAATGATACTGAGCCTGTAGCGTCAGGCGATAGCATTCAGTTTATTAATGAAAGTAGCTTTACAGTTTTCCGTTTGTACATGTCCGAAACCACAGACGACCAGTGGGGTGATGATCAACTGGGTACTTCTGTTGTGAGCAGTGGGGAAGGCTTTATGTTGAACTTGCCACAATCTGGTACCTATGACATTAAAGTAGAAGACGACAACGGAAATGAATATGCATTTACCGGTTTGGTACTTGATCCAAACGAAACGCTTATTTTTAGCGAGGCAAATGGTGGCACTATAGATCAATACTTAGATAGTGGCGACCTTTATGAATCCTATACGGCAGTATAAAACCGCAGCTTTGCTAAGTCTGCAGTGAGTATATTTGTTTGTGGTATGGTTTAAAGAGATATTTGCTTGTAAATGAAAATGGCAAAAAAGAGACCTCTTTTGCAAAGAGGGGCAAGATTATTAAAAAAAGAGTTTTCACAAAAGTGAAAACTCTTTTTTTACATAGGAAAAAGTGGCAATGTGTTTATAAAAGGAAATACTGCACAAGTATTTGGGTTGCTTTTTGAAAATATTCTACAGTGCAGGGGTTTGTGTGTTTTGCTTATGGAAATTGTGGAGATGTGTGATCTCCAAAAGAAAATACGCCCTGATAAGCATGATACGCCATACAACGCCCTTTTGGATTTGTTTTGTATGATTAGAGCAAATACTGATGGTATTGCAACAGGTTTTAAATGTGTTTTACAAATGTGCTTAATGTATAAAATTCTGGTGGCGTGTTTTGAATTTATGTGTTACAATGAAAATGAACTCTCGTGTGGACCCATGGCACGGGAGTGATTTTTACAGGAGAATTTGCCATTGCTTGGCATGTATATCCGCGAATTATATGGGTGAAATAAAGTGATGTACAACAAAAGAAAAACGATCGCAAAAAGGAGAAATGAATCATGAGCAATTACAATGCAGTCCTCGCAAGAAACACCGAAAACGCGCCAAAAGGGGTGGCGCTTAGCTCGCAAAGTGTGGCTTTTTCGCATTATAACAATTTTTCGGCGCAGCTTCCCATCGACCCTAAAACAGGTGCACTTGTGGCAGGCGGTGTTAAAGAGCAAGCCGAGCAATGCTTTTTAAATATTAAAGCGATTGCCGAAAGCATTGGCCATGTGATGAGTGATGTGGCAAGGCTTACTGTGATGGTTACAGACATCGAAGACTTAGATGCGGTAGATGAAGTATTTAAAGGTTTTTATCCCACCTATGTGCCGGCACGTACCAATGTAGCCGTGGATGCCTTGCCCATGAATGCCCTAGTGCAAATTGAAGCCCTTTTAACGAATGGGGAAGGCACCATTCCAAACGCACCGCAGGCGGGCGACCTGATTAAACTGTGCAACAATACAGCAGGAGCCCCACAGTGTGCACTTTCCACACAAACGGTTTCGTTTTCACACTACAACAATGTTTCGGCTCAGCTTCCCATTTGCCCCAAAACAGGACGCGTTGTGGAAGGCGGGGTAAGTGCACAGGCTATCCGTTGCTTGCGCAACATCAAGGCTGTTTTAGAGAGCATTGATGTGCCCATGGACGACATTGTGCGTATGACGATTTTTCTAACTGACCTTGCAGACAAAGAAGCTGTGGATGCTGTGTACAAAACTTTCTTCCCGGATTCTGCCATTGCCAGAACTGTGGGCTATATGCCGGCGCGCACCGTGGTGCAAGCTGCTGCACTTCCCATGGGCGCTTTGGTGCAAATGGAAGCTGTTGTGTCTCATGGAGATGGCACCCCACCACAACTTGTGGAAGACAGACACGGTATTGTTATTTATGCAAACAATACAGAGAAAGCACCTAGCTGCGCAATGTCCACACAAACTGTGGCTTTCTCGCATTACAACCACATTTCGGCCCAGCTTCCGGTGGATGCCAAAACAGGTGACATTGTAAGTGGTGGCGTAAAAGAGCAAGCGGAATGCTGCTTGAGCCACCTGAAAAATATAGTAGAAAGCATCAGCCACAAACTGGACGATGTTGTAAAAGTGAACATTGCTTTGAAAAACATCGGCGATTTAGATGCGGTAAACGAAGCTTATGCAAACTTCTTCCCACAGGGAACACCGGCAAAACGTGTGATTGGTGTTTCGGCTTTGCCAAAAGGAGCTCTCATCCAAGTGGATGCCGTAGTGGCAAACGAAGAAGGCACACCACCTAAAGCGTAAAATATTTTGCGGTACTGACACTTAGAAAACAGAACGACATTTTATGTTCAAAATAGCCTGATTTAGCGGAGCTTGGCACCTCGGATAGAGAGGGGTTTGTTGAGTTTTGTGAATACGATAAAAGCGGCGGATATTTTCCGCCGCTTTTATTTATAAAGAAATAGGCTTGTTTTTACAGGTGCATTTGATCAGTGCTGGGCCTATAGCCTGTTGCGTTCTAAAAAGTAAAAAAATTAAAGTAGGTGCTTACCATAATTACAGCTATGTTTTAGAATGTCCATTTAGATTTGCCGGCACCTCAAAACACATATTATCTACATAGCGATCCATAAACCATGGGCTTTCTGCTAAATTGATGTCGCTTGCCTTTTGAGAAATACTGCCTAGGGTGTGCATCATATGCGCGTTGCACAACACTTGGCAAGCACCATCTAATGCAGCATTGCCAACCACCACGGTTTTGCTTTGCAACGAGGCAGGGATAAGACCAATGCCGGCGGCACTGTCTAAGTTTAAATAACTTCCAAACCCGCCTGCCAGATAGAGGGTATCTACCTTGGTGTTTGTCTTTTGTAGCAAGGTTTCAATTCCTGCACAAATGGCACTTTTGGCCAGCTGTACTTGCCGGATATCACGTTGTGTTAACAACACACCTTCAGCTAATTTGCAAGCGGGCTGCCCGTCTTCCTCACAAAATAAGCCAAGTTTTTGCAGCACATCTTCTTCCATACAACCCGTTTCATCAATTGCCCCTAAAGCGAGCAAAGCATATATCGCATCCAAAACGCCGCTGCCGCAGATACCCTTTGCAACACCACCGCCAATCACGTGGATGTCAATGCCGCTCTCTTTCACAAGAACATGCTCAATGGCGCCCTGCTGGCCAAACATGCCACTGTGTAGTTGAGCTCCTTCAAATGCGGGACCGGCTGCTGTGGCACAGCAGGTTAGTACCCCGTTGTCCCAAACGGCCATTTCGCCATTTGTACCAATATCCACTAGCAAATTGCGCTTATCATCTTTGAGCAAATCTGTGGCTAAAGCGGCTGTGGTAATGTCTGCGCCCACAAAAGCTGACATACAATTGCACAGATAGATGCGTGCATTTGATAGAGAGGAAATTTGGAGGTCTTTGCCCTTTACCCACTCTCCAAATAGCCTGCTGGCATCAAATGGTACGGAACTTAATTCTTTTGGGTTTGTGCCAGTTAGCAAGTACAGCATGGTGGTGTTGCCGGTGATCACCACGGTGTCTATTTCAGATGTTGTGCAAGCGGCCTTTTTGCAAAGCTCCTTTACCATGGAGTTTAAGTCTTCTGCCACTGCAATTTGCAAGGCTTCCGCTTGTCCATTCATGGCTTGCTCAATGCGCGACATCACATCTGCCCCATAGCGCCCTTGGCTATTTTTTTTGCTCACAACAGCCAAAATACCGGCGGCATTAAATAGTTTTGCGGCTAAGGTGGTGGTGCCTATGTCAATGGCAATGCCAAATCTTTGAAATAATGGGTTCTGAACCTCAAGCGATTGTGATCCGGTTTGGATATTCTGAAAGCCTGTTTCTTTGTTTAGCAGTTCAATATTTAGAGTTTCATTGGCTACATAAGTTTGGCATAACAAGCGAATCCCGTTTTCCATCTCTTCAGGTGTTAATAAATTTTGCTCGTCTTGCAACACTTTTGAAGCATTACCATGCAATTTTATGCGGCATTTTCCACATTTTCCCGCACCTGCACAGGGCATAGGTGGGGCAATGCCTGCTTTTAGAAGCACATCGCTTAAGCACTCTCCCTCTTTTGCAAGCACATCCTTTTCGCCTATCGTTACTTTTATATTCTCCATTTTAGGCCTCGTTTATTAAAAGAACACCAAAATAGGTGACAGTATTTTGCCCATTGATGTAATTTAGGTTGCAGCTTTGTGCCAATTTGGTTACATAAATACAATATGCATCCACAGAACTTACGCGCTTTTCTGGGAAATAGCATGGTTTTTCATCTAAAACAGCACAGCGCTTACATACCGAGCAAGCACCGGCACCAAGGTTTAAAAATTCACGCCAGGGTTCTTTTTGGGCCAAATCAGTTATTTTTTGGCTTAGCTTATGATGCTGGCGGCTGGCCTCTTGCATACCCTCGATGTCAAACGAATCTTCCAGTGGTGAAACCGTTTGGTATACAATGGCTTTTTCATAACATTTCGCTTCGGCTATCAATGTTTCAGCTTCGCCTGCATGTGGTGGACAACTCCAGGTGGTGCCATACTTTCCACAAGAATTCGATTCGCACAAAGAGCGAAATTCAGGCTCAAACACGATGTCTGCCACTGCAATTTCACATACAGCAGTGGCGCCTAAATCTTTGATGGCCCCCATCATTTTTACAAACATCTTTTTCCTCTTTTCTGGATGGCTTAAAATGTAATGTCTAGAATGTCTTTTGAATACCAGCCATGTGCAGCTTTTAGCGCTTTTCTTAAAGACATTCCC
>CAYJJK010000005.1:44492-51731 GCA_964370445.1 uncultured Oscillospiraceae bacterium
ACTAAGCTACCCACACAGTCTACAAGGTATGTTTTCCCCAAAAGGCGTGCAAACCCCTTAATGCGGTAAGTGTCCTCTGCAATCATCTGTAAAAATGCGCGCAGTGCCTCCGGTTCCATTGTTTCACAAATGGTAACAGTTGCTTTTTGTAAGGTGACATCTTGTGTATTTAAAGCTTCTTCTATGTCTAATTTGGGTACAACATATTGAAGCCACTCCGGTTTTATGGCCCCAAAACTTGTGCATTCTAAATGGATGGCCGGGTTGATGCTAAGCACATCCTGCCTTAATGCTGTTATCTTATCTTCTTGCACAAGGTCGGTTTTATTGATAAGACCAAGGCTTGAAACTTGCAATTGTTTTGGCACCACACGTGCCGTTGTTTTTACTTTTTCAAAGCGGGCTGCATCAATTAAACAAATGCTGCCGCAATAGGATATCGCTTGATACTGAGGCATGTTGATGATTTTGTGCACGTTGGTGGGGTCGCTTAATCCTGAGGCCTCCACAATCACAACGTCTGTATCACCGTGCTGGGAAAGCAAACGCTCCAGTTCTTCTTCAAATTTATCTAAGCGACATGCGCAAAAAATGGACCCATTGTTGATTTCCGCCATATAAGCGTTCATCTCACGCAATAGGGTTCCATCAACGCCCTCGCGGCCAAATTCGTTGATGATTAAGTATACCTTTTGTGTTTCGAAAAGGCGCATAAATTGTTTTAGAAAGGTGGTTTTTCCGGCACCTAAAAACCCGGTGGTTAAATATAATTTCATCGCCTGTCTCCCTGATGACAAAAGAAAGCCATGTTTTGCTAAAACATGGCTTAGGCTGTCAAAATTCAATTTATCAAACATGGTTTATGCATATGTTGGCATAAAGTATAGCTTTGGTATGTTCTATTTAAACAAAACCCACAAAAGAAAGAGCTGTGCTTAACTGCTGACGACAGCAAAGGTCTTTTGTGGGTGTAAATCTAAAGAACACTTTGTTATTACATTACTTCCTCTAAAGCTTTTTCAAGCTCTTCTTTGCTTGGGATAATGGAGGAGAATTTGAGTTTGCCATTGATGTAGATAGACGGCAAATTCTTTACACCCAATTTCATGCCGCGTGCGATATTGTCTTTTAATGTGAACTTGTATTCCACCATATCAATTTTGTCGCCATAGGTGTCTTTTGCTACTTGAGCTGCGCCCATCATATAGGTGCAAGCTGCGCAGGTGGCTGAATCCAGGGTGAATACTTCCAATAAGGGTTTGTCCAAATTTTCATAATCAGGCAAGACCACAGCGTCCACATCAAAGGTGGCACTTTGATAATTTTTCACCATTTCACGCACAGCATCGGTGTCTAGCACAGCTTGTGCCACGGCGATGGTGTTGTCGATTGGCACGGCATAAGGCATGTCGCATCCTGGTGCCAAGATAAAGTTTTTCTTGCTGTCAACACTATCGATGAGGTCTACAGCGGCTTTCATGTTGTCTTGTTGGCTGCCGTGAAGCATTACAGAGGTCAGCTGAATATTGCCGCCAATTACCACATTGTATTTGTCTGTGATGGCTTTTGCCGCCACCATATCCACGTTTTCATCAATGGAGATAGAGTGGGGGTTGGTTTCGCACATCACTGCGATGTTGCGTGTGGCGTCGCCACAAACAAAGAAGGAGGAAAACGCCTTTTTGTTGATATGATCAAACAGCTCGGAGAAAGGTTTGGTTAAAAACTCGGTAAAGTGATCGGAAGAAATTTGCGAAACAAGAGGATCCACCACGGCGATGACATCCATGCCGGCATCAATCATCATGTCACTCATGCTGATGGCTACTTTTTTACAAAAATCCAAAAGTTCCATCACGTAGTCTTCATCGTCGTACATGTCCATAAAGATGTCGTTACCACGCAGGTGAGAAGCCAAAGTGAAGGGCCCTGTAATCAATCCATACAGCGCTGTGGTGTCGCCCACCTCTTCTTTCATACGGCGCATGGCAGACAATACCAAAGGCATACGGCCGTCATCTTTTGTGGGTAATTTGCAATCACATGGCACGCTCATCGTTTCTGCCAAGGGATGCGAAGCCACAGAAGGTGGTCCGTCTTTAGCCCAAACTAGGTCACAGCCCAGTATTTCAGCCTCCAGTTGTAAATCGAATACCACCGGTTGGCCGTCCGGTTTATACAAACGGTTAACAGCCAATAGAGATTCTACCAGTTTGTCTTCGTTGGTAAGCACTTCCGTGGCATCTGCACCAATTAATGCGCCGGCATGAACCCCGGCAAATGGCACCCAAGGTGCACGTGATGTTTCTTCATGACGTAAAGTTTGCAACAACAATTCTTTTGACATATGTAAATCCTCTTTTACTTTAGATTATAGACCTTGGATTTGCAAAGCTTTTTTATGCACTGGCACTGCAAATTGAAACGGCAGTTTCCGCAGCGGTGGCAGCGTCTGGGGTATAATTGTCGGCTCCGATTTTTTCGCAGAAGTTTTGTGTTACAGGTGCGCCGCCCACCATAATTTTCACTTTATCGCGAATACCTGCTTCACCTGCTTTTTCTACAACGCTTTCCATTACATTCATGGTGGTGGTAAGCAAGGCAGAGCAAGCAATAATTTGGCAGTTTTCATCAATGGCAGTTTGCACAAATTTTTCGGCAGATACATCGGTGCCAAGGTCAATAACTTCAAGGCCTTTGCCTTCCATCATCATCTTCACAAGGTTTTTGCCAATATCGTGCAAATCGCCCTGCACGGTGCCGATGCATACTTTGCCACTGGCTTTCACACCAGATTCTTCAAGCAGGGGTTTTAGCACATTGGCGCCCATGTTCATGGCACGTGCAGCCACAAGCACCTCCGGCACAAAAACTTCGTTGTTTTTAAATTTTTCACCGATAACGTTCATGCCGGCAAGCAAACCATCATCTAAAATTTCTTTGGCACTAATGCCCTCTTGCACAGCTTGTTCAACCAATTGTTTTACGTCTTTTGCTTTTCCCTTTTGTAGCTTCTCCGAAATCTCAACCAAAATGCTCATGTTTTGTTCCCTTTCTGTTGTGTAGCTCTTTTATATTGCCATATGCACTAAGCGTATCATGCGCCCAGCTGCTTTTGCCCCGCAACCTATGGCTTTTGTAGTTTCTATTATAAAACTTGCCAGAGAAAAAACTGGTAATAAATGGACAATTTTATAACTATTTTGCTTTTTTTTAAAAAAAACAAAAAATTCTTATTTTTGTTTACATTATGCCAAAGTTATGTCATCCTTAGTAAAAGGCAGTTTTACCTTGTATCATTTGAGGAGGTTTGGTTTGTCAAAAACAGATTTTGATTTTGCTTTGGCCACAGAATGTGCCAACACTTTTTCTGAAGTGACCGGGCTTGGATGCTCTGTTGCTAGGGCAAATGGAAACTTGGTATACGCATGTGGATTGTCAGTGACGGCGTGCCAAATGTGCACATTTGCGGGGTTGAGCTTTGCAGTGTGTGGCAAAACACAGCAATACAGCTTGGGTGAATCGACGCGTTTTGGAGGGAAATATATCTATTTTTGCCCTATGGGGCTCACCTGTTTCACCTCGCCTATTGTCACCATGGGGGAAGCTGTGGCACAAATGACTGTAGGGCCATTTTTGATGGTAGACAAGCAAGATTACATTGATATTGATTTGCAAGAAATTGCTAAGATCCAACAAGAGAGGATTTCGGATATTCTTGATTATTTGCAGGAAATACCGCAAATTGTGCCGGAAAAAGTGGAGTCTCTTGCCACAATGTTGTTTATGATGGTAGCGTTTTTAAATGATGTGAGCGAGGCGAATAAACTGATAGAGCGCAGACAGGCCGGACATATCCAGCAAAATATTGCCACATACATTCATCAATTAAAAGGACTTGAAACTACACCGCCATACCCGTTTGATATTGAAAACAAACTGCTGGATGCCCTTGCTAAGGCCGATCGTCCACATGCACAAAAACACCTTAATGAGCTGTTTGGATACATTTTTTTTTCTACAGGAAACGATTTGACAGTTACAAAATCCCGTGTATATGAATTGTTGGTGTTGATTTCCAGAACAGCCATTCGAAACGGGGCCGACCCCGAACATTGTTTGCATCTTACGCACGAATATTTGCAAAGCATCCCAAAATTGCACACACTGGATGCACTGGCCTCTTGGTTATCGGTGGTGTTAAACGAGTTTATGAGCCATCTGTTTGAATTTGTAAACATAAAGCACTCTAACACCATTTACTCTGCTGTGCGTTATATGCAAACTCATTTTGAAAAAAAAATCACCTTAGAGCAAATGGCAAGGCGTGTCTTTTTGTCACCTTCTTATTTTAGCCGGGTTTTTAAGCAAGAACTTGGGCGCTCTTTTAGTGTGTATTTAAATATGTTACGCATCAAGAAAAGCAAGGAGCTTTTACTGGGCACCAACTTAAAGCTAATTGATATTGCGCTTGCTGTGGGCTTTGAAGACCAAAGCTATTTTACAAAAATATTCAAAAAGGAAGTGGGAACAACGCCTTTGCAATTTCGCATTCAGCAAGGTGATGCAACACTTTAATGCTCTATAAAGGCGAAAAAAATACAAGGTTTTTTATCTTGCCGAAGAAAAGTGTGGTATGCACTAAACGATGTGCGCGGGTGCTTTAAAAAAAACCGTAAAGAATGTCTGTGAAAAACAGGCTAGTGGGAAAGTGCCACGTGCCAGGAAGAAATGATGCGGTAATTTGCGTTTTACGATGCAATTGATGATTGATTCATAGCAAAAGCCGCCATTTGGGCGGCTTCAGACCGTCAATAAAGAACCAATTGCGTCGTCAGACGGCAAAATGCCGCGGCAGTTACATATCGCATATATGCGCCTTTGCGGCATTTTTTGCTTCCTAGCACTTGGCGCTTTTTTGCCGCTCTGTACTTTTTGTGTATCACTATTTTGTTTTGCATATCCCTATTGGTCAAATGAATTTGCATCCCCCTGCCAGCCAATGTTGCCAAGGCAAAGGGTTTTTTCGTCTTGCACAAAGCTTTCAGGGGAAACGGTATGCAATAGATTGTTTAGGCGCACATCTGCCTCGTTTAAGTAGGCATGGTAAATGATGGTGGTGCAGTTTAAGGTGTCTATAGAAAAGATATCGGCAATAAAGGTGTAGGGGATTTCCAAAAGATTTTCCTTTGCATAATCGGCCACGGCGGCGGCATCAGCATCCGAGACACCGCTTACGGTGTATAAGCGCACCTGCTCTACCTCGCCGAACGCTTCTAAAGGGGCAAGCTCGCTTACGTTGCCGGCGCCCCTACAATGGATAATTTCATCCTCGCTGTATAGGATGGCGGCATGGCCGTGGCGAAAGTAAAAGCCGAAATCCAACACATCAAAACCCGAAACATTGGTGGCAGAAATAAGGATGTCGCCTTTTCGGCCAAGAGAAACCAGTTCCTCTAAGGTTTGCACATTTTCGCCACAGCTAGTATCTGCAAAAATGGGGTCGGATGTATTATTTGTTGCAAAAACACCGATGTGCACGGTGAAAAAGAACACCGTGCACATCAATAGTGTAATCTGTTTTTTTAACTTAGGCATATTTGTCCTTGCGAATGAAAATGGATTTGGCATATCACTAAGGGTTAACCCATTCCAAAGTGATGGTTTTGCTTTGTGCAGTGGCTCCGCCTGCATCGGTGACCACACAATAGTATGTATCGGTTGGCGGTATGTCAAAATCAAGCTCGGTCGGCGGTGTGTAGCTTGCGGTTGTTGCGCCGTCAAGGGGGGTACCGTTTTTGTACCACCGATACGAGTAACCTGGTGTGCCACCAGCGGCAGTAACAGTTAAGGCCGTGGGCGTTTCAGCCGCTGTATAGGTGTACGTATCCGCATTGCTTGAGCTAAGCGTGAGCGATGATGATACTTCCACGGTGGCCGCCTGTGTGGTAAGCGTATTGCGTTGGTTGTTCACGATGCTGATCACTTCGCAGAAGTAGCTTACCGTGCCAAGAGCCGTTGTGGGCGGTGTGTAGCTTGCGGCTGTTGCGCCACCTATCAGCACACTGGCTTGATCGCCCACCTTGCTGTACCATTGGTAGCTAAGGTTTTCGCCCTGTGCCGCCACGGTGAGCGGGGCTGCAGCAGCATTTTGTGTATACTGTGCGCCCTGCGGCTGGCTTGTGATGGCAAGGTATGGAAGCACTTGCACTTTTACAGTGTTCGAAATGAGAGAATTAACGTGGGGAGCGCTCACTACGCATGAATAGTAAAATTCGCCCACTTGGTCTGTGGGGGGAGCGTAGCGGTTTTGCGTGGCGTCTTGAATGAGGGTTTGGGCTATACCTTCGCTGTTAGTGGCATACCACTGGTACCCCACATTTGCGCCCGTGGCCTCTATAAACAGGGAACTCTCCTCACTCACAGTATCCCCTTGCATATACATTCTGCTAATCGGCTGCCTTGTGATGCTAAGGTTTAGCTCCGCCTGAGACGCAAACACCTGCACCGAGATGGGGGGTGATGGGATAGAGTAACCACTGGGGGCAGTCGCCACACAGTAATAATAGGTGATGCCCAAGTCTTGTGTAAGCGGTTTGTAGGTGCTATTCGTTGCACCGGAAATGGGCGTGCCCCCGGTGTTGGAGTTGTTCGTGTTTGCATACCATTGGTATCTCAAATTGTTCCCTGCAACCGACACATACAGGTCTATTACGTCGATCGCCTGCGTGTGACGCACATAGCGTGCATCCCTTCCCCACGCCATAAACAAAACGTCGTACCCGAAACTATCGGACCCACCCTGATTCTGCGCAATGTCAAGGGTAACGTCTTCTGTAATACCAGGAACCTCACGGGCTTCATCGAGGGCATCCTTTAAGTCATTCATGGCCGTCAAAAGATTACCGGAAGCGGTTTCGCCATCTGCCAATGTGTCTGTTATATCCCCTGTGTCATAATCGTCTGTGCTTTGGCCGGCTTCGCTTAAAAGTTCTAGGATGGCGTCAATTTCTGCCTGCTGTGCTTCTACGGCCTCTATTGCATCGAGCAGGCTTTCGTGAACGGACTCGGCAAGCTCTAAAACCTCTTCGCCATCCGAAAGCAGGCTCCTTGCGGTAGCTGTGTCGTTCTCCGTAAGGGCATTTACAAGGCGGAGAGTGATATCGCTACAATCTTCGGTGGCTTCTTTTGCCGCCGCAATGGCCCGCGCCAGTTCATCAAGCAGGGCATCCATCTCTA
>CAYJJK010000006.1:0-48158 GCA_964370445.1 uncultured Oscillospiraceae bacterium
TATAGGATTTATTCTCTTCTTCATTCTTGCTTTCGACATTCAAAAAGCCAGGAATTTGCTGAGTAGTCACATTTGATTTGAAAGTTACTTTTTTGCGTATCCACTCAGCACATTCCCTTGCAATAGCTTTTTGATTGAGTTCGTTGCGAAGTTTTACCTCAAATTCAGTTCCATAGAGCGAGCGTTCACGATGCAGACGAGGAATATAAAATTCACGTATTTCTTTAGGTGTTTTTTCTTGAATAAAAGTAGGCGAAGTGAAGATAAAGTCCATCTTTTTTATGTTTTTCAGCCTACGCTTTAAGCTTTCATACGCATAAATAGAAAAGCAAGAGGCAGCAAGAGAAACAGGTCTTTATAGTGAAACATTGGTGTGTTTTGGTGCAGGCGATAATGCGGCGGCTGCAATTGGCACAGGTGTGGTAAGCGAGGGAAAAGCCTTTACAACACTGGGCACTTCCGGTGTTGTGTTTGCACACTCAGATAACATACAGATTGATAAAGAGGGAAGGGTGCATACCTTCTGTTCTGCTGTTCCGGGTGGATATACAGTGATGAGTTGCACGCTGGCAGCAGGCATGTCATTGAAGTGGTTTCGAGACCAATTTTGCCTTGCCGAACAAGAAGTGGCAAAACTTTTACAAAGCGATGCTTATCATTATATATGTGACGGTGTGGATGCCATTGAAATTGGAGCGGACAAGCTGATATTTTTACCATATCTTATGGGAGAGCGCAGCCCTATTTTAGATGAAAAAGCGCGAGCGGTGTTCTTTGGCTTGTCTGGTATACATACAAAATATCACCTTGCAAGGGCGATTATGGAAGGTGTTTTGTACTCACAAAGGCAATGCGTTGAGGTGTTTAACGACATGCAAGTGTATCCAAAGGAGATGTATGCCTGTGGTGGCGGCGCAAAAAGTACAGTTTGGCGCCAAATGATGGCCGATATATATAATTTTGAGGTAATGACCACCGAAAACGACGAAGGACCTGCGCTTGGGGTTGCTATATTGGCGGCCGTTGCCAGTGGCATTTACTGTGATGTTCAAACCGCCTGCAAACAAGTGATACATGAAAAGGCGCGCATGTTACCAAACGAGGCAAACCATAGGAAATATATGGAATTTTATAATATTTATAGCTCTCTTTACCCTTCTCTGAAAGAGACATTTGCCACTTTGCACGCACTTTAAACTAAAAAATTACTGTAATCATATAAGAAAAGCAACATCATGAAATTTGACTGATGTTGCTTTTCTTATATGATTTTTCTAAAATAGATAGGCAATTTAAGCCAAAGGGTTAATGGCATGACGCTGAAATAAGTAGCCAAGTTTAATCACATAGTATTTTGTGATTATGGCCTGTAATATATGAAGCACGGTATTTCTTTATACCTTGTTGGATACCGGTGATATGAGGCCATGCCAAAAGAAATTTCCATCTTCCAAGCGTCTTTTAATTTTGCTCATCCACTAATATTAATACATATAAATTAAATATAGATAAAATTACATATGTAAAATTATCTGCGTAATAAATAACAGATAATGAAATTGAAAATTCGATAGGATGTAGATTTTTCAACTGTGTGGCAGATGAAACAAGTGAAAGCTGTGTTGCCCGATAGATTATGGTGGATGAATAAATAGGATAAAACAGAAATTTTTGGGGTCGTGCATTAGGTCATTGACATTTTATTTTTTAAAGACTATGATGATACTGTTCTCATTTAAAACGTGAGGGAACAATTATGAGCCAATGGAATACGCGGCTATTCATACATTAAAAAAATTGAAGTTAGGGAGGTTGGCTTTATGCTGGATTTTAACAATGCTACCTTTGTTAAATTAAGAAGTGTTTCAGACGAGGACTTTGCCGAGCTGATACAGCCACTTTTGAGCAGCAACGAACACATAATTGCCTCATATCGTAGCATTCGCGATGGTGTGGTTTTCACAAATAAACGCGCCATTGCCGTCAATGTGCAAGGGGTTACCGGAAAGAAAAAGGATTTCACTTCTATGCCATATTCTAAAATTCAAGTATACTCTGTAGAAAGTGCCGGCTTCTTTGACATCGATAGCGAACTGGAGCTTTGGTTTTCCTCACTGGGGAAAGTGCGGTTTGAATTTTCTGGTAAAGTGGATGTGGCTGCTATTTGCAGGGCGATTTCGGAGCATGTGTTATAAGGGGAATAAGACGTATGGGAACGTGTGTAAATTCGCACTTAGCTTGTAACCTTATAGAGCAAAATAAAGAGCGCAGATAGGATTGCAGGGGTTGTATAAATCGTTTTTTGCGAACGCGATTGATGCAAAACGTGAGCAAATTTGGCGTTTTTTGGTTTGCACAAAGTGTTGCCACAAGTGCAATGCTGCGGTGGAAGGTGTGCTCCATGAGATTGAATGAAATGTCAGACCCCACTTTGCAGGCAGTGGGGATATAGGGAAGCATATTTTTGCGAGATTGTTTTTATTGAAAAGGTGGGATTATATGAAATTTTTTACGTATACGTTCAAAAAACCTCAATCATCACAAAAAATTGCAGAGCAGTTGCAAAAGGTGATAGAGGCCACAAGCGGCTATGACCGAAAAAGTGAAATGATGTTGTTTGCCCTTATACCGCAGCTGTCTTTGGAATATGTATTACAAAATGTAGACCGCCAGTATGTAAAAATTGGCCCCATGGATGTGGCGCAAACCAGAGGGAACTTTATTGCAGGGCAAACCACACTAGATGAATTGGTGGCGCTGGATGTGGATGTGATACAGCTGGGATCTTTAGAGCGACGCATTCAATTGAAGGAAACCGATACGGCTATAGAGGAAAAGCTGTTAGACATTTTACAGCGTGGATTGAAATCGATGGTGTGTGTAGGTGAAACAGAACAGGAAAAGGAGCAAGAGCTTACACAGCAGGTTTTAGTGCGGCAACTGGAAAGTGCTTTTCAGAACATTCCAAAGGATAGCTATTACCGCTGTGGCCCCACTTATCAGCCTATGTGGGCCATAACAGAGAAAAGAATTGAGCTATCGGCAACCTTTTTAAGTGAGCAGCTTGCTTGTATTCATAAAACACTTGCTAGATTACTGCCTGAAGCGCCAGAGTCTTTGGCTGTCTTTCTGTCGGGAAATATTGAAACGTCAGTGGCGATACAAGCTTTAAAAACCGGCGGCTGGGATGGGTTTGTGATGGATGATTGCCACTGGACACCTGAGGAGCTTCTTACTGTTATAAAAGAGACCATGTCATATTAGTTGTATAGCGTGGATATGAGAAGGAGCTTGAATATAAAGGGTTCATCGAACATGCTTCATTGCCCCAATTGAAAAAAGCAGTGACCAGAGATGAGGTCACTGCTTTTGCTTGTCTATAAAGCGCCTATTGTATGATCAGATGTAAAATACCACTGCAACTTCATGTTGTATACGAAGCTACAGCGGCAATTTTTTCTATCTAGCACTTAGTACACTAGCTCCACCGTAAAACATAGAGCATGGGTTATACAATGCTAAACTTTGGCTAATTTTGTAAAAAACGGTTGTCTTTACAAAAGAATGATAAACGGTTGTTTTCGCTTTTTGCCGTGTTATGCATAAAAGGTTTGCATCTTGTTTTATTTGGTGGAATGAAAGTAAGCTTTAAACGTTGTAGAAGCAATCTTTGCCCTGGTATTCGGCAAGCACACCCAATTGATCTTCGATGCGAATCAGCTGGTTGTATTTTGCAATACGGTCTGTGCGGCTCATAGAACCGGTTTTGATTTGGCCGGCATTCAGGCCAACCGCAATATCAGCAATCGTGACATCTTCGGTTTCACCGGAACGGTGAGAAACAACACAAGTGTAGCCTGCTTTTTTAGCCATTTCCATAGCATCGAAGGTTTCTGTCAGCGTTCCAATTTGGTTTACTTTTACCAAAATGGAGTTTGCAATGCCTTTTTCAATGCCCTCTTTCAAAATTTTGGGATTGGTTACAAACAAATCATCGCCAACCAGTTGAATTTTTTCACCCAAGCGGTCGGTTAAAACTTTCCAGCCATCCCAGTCGCTTTCGCCCAAGCCATCTTCAATGGAAACAATGGGGTATTTTTCACACCAAGTGGCATACATGTCAATCATTTCATCTCTGGTTTTAGAGCCTTGCCCAGATTTTACCAAATCGTAGGTGCCGGTTTCTTTGTTGTGGAACTCTGAAGCGGCAACGTCCATTGCAATGCAAATGTCTGTGCCCGGGACATAGCCAGCTGCTTTGATGGCTTCCACAATCAGCTCCAGTGGTTCTTCATTTCCGTTGTCACAGCTTGGGGCAAAACCACCTTCATCGCCCACGTTTGTGTTGTATCCTTTTTTCTTGAGCACGGAGCGCAAATGATGAAAGGTTTCAGAACCCATTCTAAGTGCTTCTTTTATCGAAGTTGCGCCAACGGGCATAATCATAAATTCTTGGAAATCAACTGTGGAATCTGCATGGCTGCCACCGTTGATAACATTCATCATGGGCACGGGCATGGTTTTGCCATTAAACCCGCCAAAATATTTATAAAGAGGCATTCCATAATAATCTGCTGCAGCGTATGCGCAAGCCATCGATACACCCAGCATGGCATTTGCACCGAGGTTAGATTTGAAGTCAGTTCCATCCAAATCCAACATCGCTTGATCCACGCCGTTTTGGTTGGTAACGTCTAAGCCAACAATTGCTTTAGCGATGGTATTGTTCACATTGTCCACAGCTTTGCTTACACCTTTGCCCATAAAGCGGGATTTATCGCCGTCTCTTAGTTCAAGTGCTTCTCTCTCGCCTGTTGAGGCACCAGAAGGTACCATGGCACGTCCAAATGCGCCACTTTCGGTTTCTACCTCTACTTCAACTGTAGGGTTTCCGCGAGAATCGATTACTTCACGAGCGTATACTTTTGTAATAAATGGCATGTTTAACATCCTCCTTTGTTGGTTGAGCGTATGACATAATTATAACAGAACCACCTGTAGATGAAAAGCTTCGAGCATCTGTTTTGATATTTTTATATATTTTGAATGGTTCTTCACCAAAAAGTGATAGAAATATAGTGATTTCTCAGGTTGTTCATCAGAGGTGTTGCGGCAAGATGAAATGTATATTGAACAGACCTGCAAAGCTTTGTTTTTCTTATTGCTTACCCGCCGTAAAAGAAAGCCTCAATTTCAGGCAAGAGTGAGGGTTCTGTGTGCATATAACCAATGGGTAGTTTTCCACCTGTGAACTCTATCAGCTTTTGAACTGCATCAGGTGTAAAAGAGCCACAGCACTCTACAAGCCCCACACCATCATCCATAAGCTCTGAAAAACGTTGTTTTGCTTCTTCAAAATTGCGCACTGTTTCAATTCGAGTGATGCCATGCACCGTTTGAAACAGGGCTTTATCCTTTTGCGGGTCATACCCCTCGTCCATCATCATCATCATGTAGTCGCCAGCTGCCTTATTTTCGTCCTGGGCATAGTCACCCACACCAAAATAACGGTCAAACAACGGGTCTTGCGCTGCAAAATGCACACCGGCTGAAATGGGAAGCGTATTTCCTGTTTCGCAGCGCAATTCCTTCAC
The DNA here is from genome assembly GCA_964370445.1 of uncultured Oscillospiraceae bacterium. Classification (GTDB taxonomy): domain Bacteria; phylum Bacillota; class Clostridia; order Oscillospirales; family Ruminococcaceae; genus JAAYCI01. Next base: position 5,595 of record CAYJJK010000006.1, read on the forward strand.
CATTTCTTGAGAAAAGGCACCGCAGCATTCCACAACACCAACGCCCTCTTTTTGCCATTGGCGAACTGCACGTTTGGCCTCTTCAAAATCTTCTACAGTATGCACGTGTGAAATAAAGCGCCCCGGCTCAAAGCGGCAGCAATGCTCTTTTGGTTTGTAGCCTTGCCCCATAATCATAAAAACAAACTGTTTCATTAAAATTCACCCTTTTTATATTGAATACTTTTATAGTTTATTGCATATTTTGGTGCTAGCGTTATGGCCAAGGTGAGGGCTTCATTCATCCCTGGTTCTGTGTTGGCTCATAAAAGGCAAAACCATTTTTGTTTTCGTTTTTGCAAGCATACATTGCAATATCTGCCTCGGAATACAATTGTGCAAAACTTTTTCCTGTGTTTTCTGCAAGTGCAATGCCAATGCTGCAAGAAATAACAATTTCGATACCGTTTTGCATATAAGTTTTATGTAACTGCTTGCGAATTTTTTCGGCCATTCTCGTAATTTCAAAGGGATTGGTGCAATTTTTCACAAATACCATAAATTCGTCGCCACCAACACGGCCCACAATATCGTCGTTACGAAAACTTCCCAGCAGTATGTTGCATACCTCTTTCAAAACTTCATCACCATAGGTATGCCCAAAATTGTCATTAATGGCTTTGAAGTTGTCTAAATCGACCATAAACAGTACACCTGTTTTTTGCTCTGCCAAGTGCCGTTTGATATATTTTTCAGTTGCCTTTTTATTGTATAGACCTGTCAGTGGGTCTAGTTCGGCTTTAGCACGCAGTGCACGTTCTTTTTCTACCACATCGTGAATGTCATCGGCTACGCTGATAACTGCGATGATATCCCCTGTAGCTTCATCTTTCCTTAAAGAGGTGGTGGCGCGCACCCAGCGAGTTTTCCCATCTATCTGTATGCATCCATTCCTATGAATTTCGGTTTCTCCCTGTTCAAAAAACTCCAGCAACATGTTTGGTGATTCATGTTTTAAATATGTGTCTATCTGGTCTGGGTCTATCAGTTCGTTTGTCCAGAGTTCGATATATTCTGTATAGGAAAGGGTGGGAACCGGCTCTTGCTCGCCATAGTGCAAAATTCGCAAAAGGCGGTCTTGCGTGCAGTTTACTTCTAGCACGGCTAAAACTCGGCTGGCAAGCACCTGCTGATATTGGTTGTCTTTTTCCAGTGCCTCTCGGCGCTCCCTCATGGCAGTCATCACACCCAATGTAACCACCCCAACATAAGTGGCCAACAGCCAAGTAATAGAGGCGATAATTTGATGCAGTGGTAAGAGTGCGTAGTTAATTTCGTGGATGTAAACATTGCCATTAGAAATCATATAAATATTGGCAAGGATGGCCGTGGCGATGTAAAGATACAAATACTCTGTTTTTTCGTTTAACGCATGGAGATATTTTTCTGGCACTACCCGAGCAATAAACACCGTGATACATGCACAAAAAACGGGCGTCATAATCAAAATTAACCAAAACGTGTTTTCGTTTTGCGATAATTCGTAAATGCTGGTTCCTGTTGCCCACGACATTACAGCGGCTATAATAGCACGAACAGCCATGATATGGATATTAAATAATAGTACACAGGCCATACGCGTTGCAACACTTTGCCCCTTGTAAAAAAGCATGACCGTAACCATGTATACGATTAGCATAATGCCATAGCCCAAAGCGGACATGCTGCCAATAAGCACCAACATACATGTGCCAACAATGCCTGTGATAAAGCTAAATAAAACAAGTTTACTTTTTTTGCTTTTTATTTCAAAAACTTTTTCGATGAAAGAAAGATAAAAAAGGTTATGGATAAAAAACAAAATGTAAAAGATTGAAACTAGGATTTCTGTTGTCAATGTATTCAATCCTTTCTGTAAATGAAACACCTTACCGTAAAGTATAACAAAAAAAAATCTATTTAGTCAAAAAAAATAACAGCCTTTTTTATATGTTTTTGGGGCAAAGATAAAAACAACCTATTGTTGAAGTTTTTTAAAACCCTTGCCGTTGGTTTAAACACCGTTGGTTTATTTTTGTTTTGTTTGAGTCAAATCAAGTTTCACGCGTCAATATTTTTTGACTACAGGCCTTGTGGAAAGTGTAAAGTAGAACATAAAAATAAGCAGATTTGCGCATGTCCTGTGGCAAAATTAAATGTGTTCATCGAGTGGTGGAAAAAATACAAACTTTTACACTTCATTCGTGCCATTCATTTTCCACATGAGTTTTACATTTTGATTCGCTTGTGGTTGCGGAGAGCGGTTTCACACAATCTTCACCATTTTTGTCCGTTTTTTCTTTGCATCCCTCCTCAAACTATAGTAAAATAGTAGTATAATCGAATGTGTGCTTTGCAGAAGGAGGTTTTACGATGACAAAGGAAATTTATTTGGCTGGCGGATGCTTTTGGGGTACCCAAGAATTTTTGAGGCAAGTACCCGGAGTGCTGGCCACTGAAGTGGGCTATGCAGGCGGGCACACTCAAAACCCAAGCTATGAAGAGGTGTGCCATGGCGGCACCGGCCATGCAGAAGTGGTGAAAGTGCAGTATGACAATGAGGTGATCGGGTTGCCATTTTTGCTTTCGCTTTACTATGAAACCATTAACCCCACGTCGATTAACCACCAAGGCGGTGACACCGGCGAGCAGTACCGCACGGGAATTTATTATACAGATGAAGCAGAGCAGGATATCATCAAACAGTCTTTATCCGAGCTTCAAAAACAGTATAGCGATCCTGTTGTTGTTGAAGTGGCGCCGGTGAGAAATTATGCAAAGGCCGAGCTTCAACATCAAGATTATTTACAAAAACACCCTGGCGGCTATTGTCACATTAAGCCTGCAATGTTTAGCCGCGCACGGGAAAGTTTTGACCCAGCGGCGCGGTTTCATAAAAAAACAAATGATGAGCTTTTGACGCAATTAAGTTCCTTACAGTTTGAAGTGACGCAGCAAAATGCCACAGAGCCTCCATTTAAAAATGAATATGATCAGAATATGAGGCAGGGTATTTATGTGGACATCACCACGGGGCAACCCCTTTTTGTCTCTGCCGATAAATTTATTTCCGGATGCGGTTGGCCTGCCTTTGCAAAACCTATCCATGGAGCGCTTTTGCAAGAGATAAAAGACCGATCACATGGGATGATTCGCACTGAAGTGCGCAGTAAGCTGGGCGACGCACATCTTGGGCATGTTTTTGAAGACGGTCCCAAAGAACAAGGTGGGCTGCGATATTGTATCAACAGTGCCTCTTTGCGTTTTGTAGAAAAAGAGAACATGGAACGCGAAGGGTATGCAGATTATTTGCCCCTTTTACATTGAGGATGCAGTTTTGCAATTTGTTTTTGCACAAATGATTGGCGGGTATGATAAAAATATAAAATTGCGTTAAGTTTTGGCCATTTCCATTTTGTTTACAAAGTGGAAATGGTTTTTGTGTTTTTGTGTAAGAAGTTGTTGACCAAAGTAATGTAGGGGGTGTGCACAAGGCAGTGAAAGGATGGCAGCAGGCTGTATTTTGTATGCTAAATGCGGTGCAGAGGACAAAATGAAATAAGCCAAAGCTTAGTATGGCTCTCATTAGGGGATTTAAGCATGCTGGAGCTGCCGCATTTATCAAATACGGCGATTGTTTTAAAACATCATGTTATTTTTCTTCCCACACCTCAGGTTGCGGGGCCTGTATTTCTTTTCCAACTAGGTCTATCACCTGAATAAATCCGTTTCTGTCGGCCTCTTTGAGACGAGACCCCAGTGATGTTGGCACGGCAATGATGTTCTCTTTTCCAACTTGATTTACAAATTCTCGCACAGCCGGAGGAAAGCTGCTTGCCCACAAAGGAAAAACAAGCACCACAGTCTCTCCCTCTTCGGGTGTTACAAATTGAGCGTTTACGGATTCTTTCAAGGAGGACATTTTTCCTCCTTTTAAAAAACCGCGCACTCCTTGCCAGTTTTGCTCATCTACAATTTCAAGGGCAATTTTATCATGGGTTTTTCCCATTGTTTCGGCTATGGAGCGGCTTCTTCCTGTACGAGTGAAAAAATAAAATTGCATAGCAGTGGTTTTGTCATATTGGCGAAGGACGGAATCTCACTTGCCAATACAACTCTCCTTTTACATTATTATAGTACATGCCTCAAAGAAAATTACTGAATTATAGGTATTGCTTTATTATACTTCTTGTATAGGGTGTTTTCAAGAAAAATATTGTTGTTGTGGTTGTTATCTTCAATCTACACCTGTAGCATGTTATTTATGGCCGGCATAGGCACTTTGCCAAACAAAACAGGCAAACCAAAATTATTGTGTAACAGGGGATTGCTTTTGGTGAAATAAGAGAATGTAAACCTTTTGTGAACTTTATGTTAAATTCAAATTGAAACCCTACCTTCGAATGGGTATAATAACAATAGAAGCCAAAGAGAACCACAAGGATATATTTGTTCACAATGTTCTGTGAAATTTTTGATACTTGATACACAAGAATGGGAGAAAAGGCTTGAATGAATTTTTTTAATTTTGTTAGTATGGCAGGTGGCCTTGGCCTATTTTTATATGGCATGAACGTGATGGGGGCAGGCCTTGAGAAAGTGGCAGGTGGCCGTACCGAGAGCATTTTACAAAAACTCACTTCGTCCACACCAAAAGGGGTGATTTTTGGCGCAATCATCACGGCTTTGTTACAGTCTTCTTCGGGTACAACTGTTATCATTATCGGCCTTGTGAACAGCGGTATTATGCAGTTGCAACAGGCAGTGGGTGTGGTGATGGGTGCCAACATCGGCACTACCGTAACTGCGCAGCTTTTGCGTTTAACCGATATTTCCAGCGACAATTTCTTCTTGCTCTTGCTTAAACCATCCACACTGGCACCGATGGTGGCGTTTGTGGGCATGATTTACTATGTCTTTTTCAAAAGCGCAAAAAAGAAAAATATCGGCCAAATTATGCTGGGGTTTGGCGTTTTATTTAGTGGTATGTTTGCCATGGAAGCCGCAGTAAGCCCTTTGCGAGACAGTCCCTTGTTTGTCGAATTATTCAGCAGTTTGCAAAACCCGATATTTGGCATCTTGGCCGGTGCACTGATCACTGCAGCAATCCAGTCCTCTTCGGCTTCGGTGGGTATCTTGCAAGCCTTAACAGTGACAGGTGTAGTCACTTGGAGCAGTGCGGTTCCCATCATTTTGGGGCAAAACATTGGCACATGTGTTACGGGTTTGCTTGCCTCCATTGGTGCCTCAAAAGCTGCAAAACGAGTGGCGTTTTGCCACTTGTACTTTAACCTTATAGGCACGCTTGTTTTTATTGTAGCCATTTATGCTGTAGAGGCCATCGTTGGGTTTCCCAGCTGGGGAGACAGCATTGGCCGTGGCGATGTAGCGAACTTCCACCTATTTTTCAATGTGGTAGCAACATTGATGTTCTTACCCTTTACCAAATGGCTTGTGCGCCTGTCTCAGTTGACCATACGCGATAAAGAGGGAGACAGCCATCCGGAATTGGAGACAGCCGCGCTGGACGAACGCCTTTACACAAGCCCATCCTTAGCGTTAAGTCAGGCACATAGAGCTGTTTTTCAAATGGCTCAAGTTGGTTGTTTGATGCAGGTGGATTCTATGCAAAACCTTGTGAACTATGCTGAGGAACGGGCCGATATTGCACAGCGGCGTGAGGCTGTGATGGACAAACTGGAAGTAAAAATTTCCAATTACCTTATCAATATGAACAAGCAAGACCTCAGCGAGTTTGAAAGCCGAGAGGTGACCCAATTGCTTGGGTGTGTAACCGAGTATGAGCGCATCGGAGACCATTTTACAAATATTTTGGAAAGAGGTGGAGAAGCGTTTGATAAGGAAATTCGTTTTTCAGACGACGCGCAAAACGAATTGAGCATTTTAAATGAGGCGGTTGGTGAAATTTTAAATTTGTCAGCCCAGGCTTTTGAAAATGGGAGTATCGAACTTGCTAGACGTGTGGAACCTTTGGAAGAACCCATCGATGCCATATGTGAAACACTGCGGGATCGTCACGTTAAACGCTTGAAAGACGGTGTATGTAATATAGAGGGGGGCATTGTTTTCTTATCGGCTTTAACCGATTATGAACGCATCTCTGATCATTGTTCTAGCATTGCCACCCGGATTTTGTCACAAGAGGATGAAGCGGCGGATTTGCATGCACTACATAAGGACTTGCAAACCAGAGCACAGGCTGAAGACAATGAATTGCGAATTCAATACAATTTGCAATACTATGGCCGATTAAATAACGATTGAGAAAACTGAAGGGCAGAGCCCCGGCTAATGTGCTGTATTTCATTAGCTGGGGTTTTTTATTGCAATTGGGTTTAAATGGAAAAATCAGGTTTTGTGTAAGCGAAATGGGTGTGAAATTTTGCGTCAATGCACCCATAAACAATTTTTTTACGGCCTTTTAGGGTAGAGGGATGTATAGCTTAATTTTTCTGTAATTGGCAAAATATAAACGATGCAATAGAATTTTTAGGTTTATAAGGGTACACTTGTTATAGGGGCCGAACTTTTTTCTTGACAATAATAGCCAAGACAGAGTATAATGATTAAGTTCTGTAAAGTAATGTGCTTTACAAGAGGACCTAAAGATGCGAGAGGGAGAGAGAAGCGTGGCCAAAAACTTGGAGCTGTCTTACTTGATTGATTTCTACGGTGACGTGCTTACAGAAAAGCAACGAGATGTGATGGAACAATATTACAATGCAGACCTCTCTTTATCTGAAATTGCAGAAAACTTTGGCATCACCCGCCAAGGTGTGCGAGATTCTATTAAACGTGGAGAAGGCATCTTGCTGGATTTAGAAGAGAAAGTGGGCTTTGCAAAGAAATATCGTAGCATGCAGGAGGGCTTGCAAAAACTAAGTGCATTGCTGCAAAATATGGAACAAAATAGCCGCACCGGCATGTCATCGGTGGAGTTTGTGCAAGAGCAAGTGGGTGCGATGCAAAGCATTATAGATGAACTGGCTGAATAAAAAGTGGTGAGAAAGGGTTATACACATGGCGTTTGAATCTTTGAGCGAGCGGCTGGGGCAGGTTTTTAAAAAACTGCGCGGCAAAGGAAAGCTTAGCGAGAATGATATAAAGACTGCCATGCGCGAAGTGCGTATGGCCCTTTTGGAGGCAGACGTTAACTATAAAGTGGCCAAAGATTTTATAGCCACGGTGACAGAACGTGCCATTGGCCACGAGGTGATGGAGAGTTTAACACCTGCACAGCAGGTGGTGAAAATTGTAAACGAAGAGATGACGGCCCTTATGGGCAGTGAAAATGAGTATATTCATTTAAAATCCACCCCACCTACGGTGCTGATGATGTGCGGCCTGCAAGGCAGCGGTAAAACCACGCACACAGCAAAGTTAGCACGTTTTTTTCAAAAGCAGGGGCACAGGCCTTTGCTTGTAGCGGCCGATATCTATCGCCCTGCAGCCATTGATCAGCTGCAAAAAGTGGGCGAAGCCGCTGGCGCCACTGTGTTTACATTACCCGGTGCAAAACCGGAGGAAATTGCAAAAAAGGCTTATACACACGCTAAAGATCATGGCAACGACATTCTTATTTTAGATACAGCCGGCCGTTTGCATGTGGACGACGAATTGATGGGCGAATTAACACGCATCAAAGAGGCTGTGAATGTAGACGAAACCCTTTTGGTGGTGGATGCCATGGTGGGGCAAGACGCCGTAAACGTTGCCAAAAGTTTTAACGAAAAAATTGGGGTGGAGGGTGTCATCATCACAAAACTGGATGGTGATACCCGAGGCGGTGCAGCGCTCAGTGTGCGTGCTGTTACCGGAAAACCGATTAAATTTGCCGGCGTTGGCGAAAAAATTGACGATTTAGAAACTTTTTATCCCGATAGAATGGCCTCGCGCATTTTGGGTATGGGCGATGTTTTAACCCTGATTGAAAAAGCGCAATCTACAGCCGACGAAAAAGAGGCAGAAGAGGCCACAAAGCGCTTTTTAGAAAACAAATTTGATATGAATGATTTGCTAAGCCAATTACAGCAACTTAAAAAAATGGGTGGAGCCTCGGCTTTGATGGGGATGCTGCCCACGGCAAGCGGCCCCCTGCCAGAAGCAGACGAAAGCCAGCTGGTGCGTGTTGAGGCCATCATTCAAAGCATGACAAAAGCAGAGCGAGAAAAACCCTCCATCATCAAACCCCAGCGCAAGCGCCGCATTGCAAAGGGCAGTGGCACACGTGTGGAAGATGTGAATCGATTGCTTAAAATGTACGAACAAATGAGCAAGATGATGAAAAAAATGAATAAAAATCCGAAGAAGATGGGGCGCATGTTGCGAAACATGGGCGGCGGGTTTTAAAAAAAGAGATATTAGCCGGGGAACCGTTTAATATATAGATAATTTTTAAAATATACCGGAGGTGTACAAAACTATGGCAGTAAAAATTAGGTTACGTCGTATGGGTGCAAAAAAGGCACCGTTTTATCGCATTGTTGTGGCAGATTCTCGTTTTCCACGTGACGGCCGTTTCATCGAGGAAATTGGCTACTACGATCCCACAAAAAACCCAAGCGTGGTAGAAGTGGATGCAGAGAAAGCCAAAAAATGGATTTCTAACGGTGCACAACCCACAGACACTGTGCGTTCATTGCTGAAAAAGAAAGAGGTTCTATAACAAAAGGAGAAGCCTATGCAAGAGGTGCTAATCGCAATCGTGCGTGGGTTGGTGGATCGGCCGGAGGCTGTACAGGTCAATGTGGACGATTCGAACCCTAAGGAAGTCGTTTTTCACCTCATCGTGGCAGAGGAGGACAAAGGGCGTGTGATAGGACAAAAAGGCAGTAAAGCCCGCGCTATCCGAACTGTCATGAGTGCCGTTGCCGCAAAACAGGGCAAACGCGCCAGGGTGGAAATTGACTAAATGCAGGCACGCATTGTGCTGAAAAGGTCAAACAATAGCTAAAAGAGGGTCTGCCAGCGAGGACAATACACTCGGAAATGGCAGGCTTTTTGCATCGGTGCATACTTCGCCATCGTTTTATTTTTTTTGAAAGATGAATGTGGTATCTTGTTTTTATAGATCCCCTAAAAAATGATAAACGGAGGTTTTTGTATGTTTGGATTGGGAAGGCAGTCTTCTGAAAATTTGCACGAACATGCCGGATACTTGCTGAAAAAGGGTATGTGTCTTGCGGTCATTATTTGTGTTTGCAATATGATGGCCTTGTTGTGTGCTTTTTGCGCAGGTATGAAATTTGCCAAAATTAAGCATGCGATGCATGAAAAAGGACAAGTGCCACAAATGCCGGATTTTTCTTTCCCGGAGGAAGAAATTGAGGAAGAGCAAAGTTAAAAACGCAGGAGCGACCGAATGAAAAAATGTTATTTAGAAACAGGGGAATTTGTAACAACACATGGGATACAAGGCGAATTGCGCCTAAAGCCATGGTGTGACACATTAGAATTTTTGACCCATTTTGATACGTTTTATTTGGATGAACACGGTGGGGGCGCGCTGAAAGTTTTATCGGTGCGCCCTCATAAAAATGTATGCGTGGTGAAGGTGGATGGCATAGACAGTGTGCAAGCGGCACATGCATTGATAGGCAAAACCGTTTATATTAAAAGAGCGGATGCACAGCTGGAAGAGGGGAGCTACTTTATTCAGGATTTGCTGGGTGCCCGCGTGCTTCATGCTGATACAGAACATTGTTACGGCAAAATTACACAGGTGACACATCCGGGACGGCACGACGTGTGGTGCGTTGAGGATGGAGAACAAGTGTATTGGTTTCCGGCGGTAAAGCCTTTTTTGCTGCGTTTGGATATTGAGGCGGAAACGGCATGGGTTTTACCCATTGAGGGTATGTTTGAGCCAGAACCAGTGAAAAAGAAAAAAGGGCAAAAGAAAGCCTCCAAAAAAGGGACAGGGCATGATACGAATTGACATTGCGACCTTATTTCCCGAAATGTGCGAGTCTGTGATGAACGAAAGCATCATAGGACGTGCGCGCAAGGAGGGGAAGTTTGAGCTATATACGCACAACATTCGTGATTATACGCTTTCTAAACAAAAACGTGTGGATGACTATACCTATGGTGGCGGGCACGGCATGGTGATGCAAGCAGACCCCATTGCGCGTTGTTTGGATGCTATTTTAAAACAACATGAACAGGTGCAAAGAAAAAGGCCACGCATTTGTTTTTTAACACCGGTGGGAAAGCCGTATACACAAGAAGAGGTAAAACGCTTGGCACGAGTGCCTGGGCTTGTTTTGGTTTGTGGGCACTACGAAGGGATAGATGAGCGTGTAATACAAGCGTATGCCGATGAAGAGATAAGCCTTGGGGATTTTGTATTGTCTGGTGGGGAGCTTGCAGCTTTGGCTGTGGCAGACAGTGTTTTGCGGCTACAGGAGGGCGTTTTAAAAAGTGTGCAAGGGTACGAAGGCGAAAGCCATTACAATGGTTTTTTAGAGTATCCTCAATATAGCCGCCCAAGTATGTGGCGTGGCAGAGAGGTGCCGGCGGTGTTGCTTAGTGGACATGCAGCCAATATACAATCTTGGCGCAAAGAACAGCAGAGGTTGCGCACAAAAACCAGACGGCCAGATTTGTATGAACAGTGTAAAGATGTGTTAGAAAATGATAAAAATGCCAAAAAAAAGAAGCGGAAATGAAGAAGAAAACAAAACAGAACCATAAAAAATAAGGACGTTTTTTTTAAAACAAGTAATTTGATGGGAAAAGGATGGTCAAAAGCCACAAAATTCCATGAAATATGAAGCAGCAAACGGCTAAAACACCAAATCCCTAGGAAATAAGTTGACCTTTGTTGCAGGAAGATTTAAAATATAGATAAGAAGCATGTGGTCTTGGAGCATGGAAATGCGCTAAAGGACAATCTAAGGAGTGGCACTTATGTATGTAAAAGAAGTTACGGTGGAAAATCAGGGGGGGGTGCATGCCCGGCCGGCCACTTTTTTTATTCAGAAGGCAAATGAGTTTAAGGCATCAATCTGGGTAGAAAAGGAAGAGCGTAGGGTAAATGCAAAGAGCTTGTTAGGCGTTTTATCTTTGGGTATTGTGGGGGGCACAACCATAAGAGTAATTGCAGACGGCGCCGACGAGCAAGTGGCAGTAGACAGCTTGGTAAAGCTGGTTACCTCTGGTTTTAGCGAGTAAAAAATGTATGTGAAAGCGCTGCCTGTTTGGGCAGCGCTTTTTGGTTTAAGACAAAAAGCAAAGGAGTGAAGTAGGGCGTTTGACAAAAGTACAGTTGCATCAAAAAGCATTGAAACTACCCAAATTACCGGGCGTATACCTTATTTTGGATAAAAAGAAGGAAATTATCTATATTGGTAAAGCAAAAAGTTTGTTTACCCGTGTGGGGCAATATTTCCGTGCGGGTGTGCCGCATGACCAAAAAACAGATCGCATGATTGCATCTGCGGATGATTTTGACATTATCGTCACCGGTAGTGAATATGAAGCTTTGGTGCTGGAATGTGCCCAAATTAAGCGGCATCGTCCTAAATACAATATTTTACTCAAAGACGATAAGGGCTACAGCTATATCCGTGTGGAAAGTGGCGCATGGCCGCGTATTAGTGCAGCCTTGCAAAAAGGTGATGATGGGGCCGAATATATAGGGCCGTATTTGTCTAGCTTTGCAGTGCGTCAAATGGTGCAAATGGTGCAGGATTGCTTTTTGCTGCCTCGATGTACTCGAAAATTTCCGGAAGACTTTGGCAAAGCTCGGCCTTGTTTATATAGCCATATTGGCAAGTGCATGGCGGTATGCACCGGAGAGATTTTAAAAGAAGATTATGATGATGCAGTGGGAAATGCACTACAAATGATTCGCAATGGGCAGGGAAGCATTGCAAACTTGTTGCAAAGCAGAATGCTTGAGGCGGCAGAGCAATTGCAGTTTGAGCGTGCGGCATTGCTTCGCAACCAAATTAGGGCTTTGCAAAAGGTGAATTCCGGGCAAAATGTGGTAAAAGAAGGCGAGAAAACGCAGGACGTCATCGCTTTTGTGAAAGGTGCAAAGGCCGCTTGTGTGGCCATGTTGCGTTTTAGAGAAGGCTTACTTTTTGACAAGCGGGAGTTTGTGTTTGATGAGCAAGATGAACCCAACGCGCTGCGAGAACAATTTTTGCCGCGATATTATTTGGAAGATGGAGAAGAGATACCGGCCATTATTGCAGTGGATAAGCCGTTGCCCGACCAAGAGTTGCTACAGCAGCTGCTGGGAGAAGAAAGTGGTAAAAAGGTGCACATTTATACACCAGAGCGCGGAGACAACAAGCGTTTATTGGAAATGGCATATGTCAATGCGGTGGAGCGGTTGGCACAAGAAAGTGGACGAACGCGCAAAGAAGAAAAAGCATTGGATGAACTTGCCGGTCTTTTGGGGTTGAATGAAACGCCGGTTGTGATAGAGAGCTATGATGTTTCCAATTGGGGCGACGGCACCAGCGTGTGTGCAATGGTGGTGTTTGAAAATGGAAAACCTAAAAAATCTGGTTATCGCCGGTTCAAAATTCAAAGCGTGGCAACTACCGATGACTATGCCAGCCTTTCAGAAGCGCTGCTTCGTCGTGCGGCCGAATATGAAAGCGGAGCAAAGGGGCAGTTTGGCGTGAAACCGGATTTGATTTTGCTGGATGGAGGCCTTGGGCAAGTGCACGCTGTACAAAAAAGCCTTTTGGGAACGGCCCTTTCCGACGTGCCTTTGTTTGGGCTTGTAAAAGATAGTCGCCACCGCACACGGGGCATTGTGACTGCGGCAGGTGAAGAAATTACCTTATCAATGCACCGCAGCACGTTTCGTTTTGTCAGCGGTGTGCAAGATGAAGTACACCGTTTCGCCATTAGCTATCAGCGTACACGCGCCAAAAACAAGGCCCTTTCCCCGGTGTTACTGTCTATTGATGGGGTGGGAAGCAAAACAGCAAAAGCCCTAATGGCACAGTTCAAAACTTTAAAAAATATTTCACAAGCCAGTGAGGAGGAGTTGGCAAAAACAAAAGGTGTAAATTGCAGTGCTGCAAAAGCGGTGTGGACCTATTACCACCAAAACGAGCAGCCATCCGCAGATAATAAGGAGGATGATGTATGAGAATTATGTATAAGGGCATGGACGGGCGTAACCGTGTGGCAAAAGCAATTCGTGTGAAATTTTTGGAAGATGGATTTCAAAATACAGACCCCCATGCAGAACGTAACGAGCTTGTGCAAGGGCCTTGTATGATTGTCCATATTTTTCGAAACAAAGGCGGAAAACGTCTACTTGTAGAAGTGCCTTTTCGATATGATATGGATAGAGCACAAACTTCTTTGCTGAAAGACGGATACCTGGATATTACAGACTGTAGTGTGAAACAGGAGTTTATATACTAGCGGATATGTAAAAAACACCCGTACGCCGGTTTTGAACATATACGGCACATGCTTGAACCCGAAAGTTTCGGTGGCCGTTTTGGGCAGATGCCATAAACCTTTTTTATGATTTTCTGGTGTGAAAATCAGGTTGCTGCTATAAGAAGGGCGTTTTATCCTTAAATTTTGTGCAAAGTCGGTTTCTTTCCGATTGACAAATACGGGTAAAGGTCGCATAATAAATACACCCTGCGAGATGTTGCGCTGGGTGTGATTTGCTTGTCTTAGGGAGGAATGGAATGCGAGTCATTGCAGGTGAATGCCGAGGGAAAGCGTTGATAAGCATGCCCGGAGAACAAACGCGCCCCACACTGAATCGTGTGAAAGAGGGGATGTTTAGCGCAGTGCAAAATCTGCTTTGCGGGGCTAAAGTGTTGGATTTATATGCGGGCAGTGGGCAACTGGGGATAGAGGCTTTGTCGCGCGGTGCCATTTTTTGCCACTTTGTAGACAGTGAGCATGCGGCAGTGCAGGTGGTGCGGCGAAACCTAGAAGCATTAAATTTAAGCGGATGTTATCGCGTAGATTGCACAGATGCCAAGCGCTTTTTGTCTTCTTGCGCCGAAAGATTTGATTTGGTTTTTTTGGATCCTCCTTTTGAGACGGTCCAGTGGGACACCCAGTTGGAGCAACTGCTTCCCATCTGTAAGGAGGGGGCGCAGGTGCTGTGTGAAACGGGCGCCAAAGAGAAACTGCCACAAGCGGTAGGAGGCTTAGAGCTACAAAAGCAATATCGGTATGGCACGGTATGTGTGTGGCGCTATGCGAAAATATAATATTATGGTATAGTTAGTGAGATTTTAGAGGTAGAAAACATATGCGAATTGCAATTTGTCCGGGCAGTTACGACCCGGTTACCTGCGGACACATTAAAATCATTGAGAGAGCGGGACGTTTGTTTGATAAAGTGATTGTGGTGGTTTTAGTAAACCAGGCAAAGCAAACGGTTTTTTCAAGGCAGGAGCGTGTAGAGCTGTTAAAAACGGCGCTTAAGGGCATGGCAAATGTAGAGGTGGACCATTGCGATAGGCTGGTGGCCGAGTATGCGCATGATAAAGGAGCCTGTGCCTTGGTAAAGGGGCTGCGTGCCGTGTCTGATTTTGAATATGAGTTTCAGATGGCACTTGTGAATAAAAAATTAAACAATGAGTTGGAAACCGTATTTATTACAACAGAGGCAGACAATATGTTTCTTTCCTCTAGCATGGTAAGAGAGCTGGCAAGATATGGACGTCCTTTAGAAGGGTTTGTGCCCAAAGAAATAGAAGCAGAGATTCATAAACGGCTGTTTGATGCAAAAAATGCAAACAGAAAAACAGCCGAGGAATAAAAGGTACAGAAAATCATATGCCAAAAAGGAGAACAGTATGAATATTGATGACTTACTGGATTTGATGGACGAGACCTTGGAGGATGCCTTCACAGTGCCTCTTTCGGGCAAAAGGATGGTGGATGCCGAAAAAATGCGCGACATCATTGATGATATCCGCTTGAACATGCCTACGGAAATTCGGCAAGCGAAAGCCATTGTGCAAGATCGCGCTGAAATTGTGGAAGGGGCACGTAAAGAGGCAGAGGGTATTATACGAAAAGCAGAAGAGCGTGCAAAGGTGATTGTGAGCGAGCAACAAATTGTGAAAGCCAGTGAACAGCGGGCTTCCGAGGTGATGCGTCAAGCGACACAAGGTGCCAAAGAAATGCGCAGCTCGGTGAATCATTACTGCGAAAATATTTTGCACCAGGCAGAAGAGCAACTGGTGAAAAGTATGAACGAAGTGAAGAGTGTGCGCTCTTCCATTCGCCATCGGGATAAAAACCGATAAATAAGAATACGATAAAAAGCCCTATTGTTTCAAAGTTTTTTGAAACAATAGGGCTTTTTATGTTGTGCAAACCAGAGCTTACGAGGCCAGAGTGTGAATAAAAGGCGGCTTTAAATAGAATTTAGGCCTGTGGCTTTTTTGGGAGCATTTTGGCTGCAAAATTCACAAAAAATACAAAAATATAAAAGCTCGATTTTATGTCGAAATTTATTTTTGAAGAACAACAACCGTGCGAAAACACCTTGATTTTTCAATGAAAATCTGTATAATAGGTAAAAAGTGGTAGAAAGTGGGGAAAAGTGGTAAGTTAAATTGAGCTTAACCTCAAACGATAGAAAGGGGGCGGCATATGCTATACGGTGAATACAACTGTTCATTAGATGAAAAAGGCCGCCTCAATTTTCCGGCAAAATTACGGGAAGAAATGGGTGATTGTTTTTGGGTTACCCGCTGGCTAGATGGTTGTCTTGTGGCTTTTCCGCAAAAAGAATGGGAGAATATTGCCACACTTTTTGAAGACAAAAGCCTTGTAAAAAGTCGCAAACTCAAACGCCAAATGTATTCAGGGGCCAGTGAAGTGAAACCTGATAAACAAGGCCGAGTGTTGGTACCGCCCGTGTTACGCAGTGTCATAGATCTTGATCGTGAGGCTGTGGTGATTGGTGTGGGGCGATATGCAGAAATTTGGAGTGCATCGGCATGGGCCGCAGAAAATGAAGACTTTGACAGTGAGAGCATGGAAGCGGCAATGGAGGAGCTTGGATTTTAATGAGTGAAGCATTTGTGCATATTTCTGTGATGTGGCAAGAGTGCCTAACAGCGCTAAACATTAAGGAAAATGGCCTATATATGGATGGCACAGCCGGAGGAGGCGGGCATAGCTGTGCCATTGCAAAAAGGCTGACAACGGGGCACTTGTATGCGTTCGACCAAGATCCGGATGCGATTCGAAAAACAAAAGAGAAACTGCAAGGGCTACCGGCCAGTGTGGTGCAAGAGAATTTTCGTCATGCGGCAGAGTGGTTGCAAGAGCAAAATGTGAAAAGCCTGGATGGTGTTTTGTTGGATTTGGGTGTGTCTTCACATCAGTTGGATAGTGCAGAAAGAGGGTTTTCATATCACAAAGATGCGGCTTTGGATATGCGCATGAGCCAATTTGGTGAAACAGCAGCCGATTTAGTGAACACTTTGAACAGAGAAGAACTGGCACGCATACTAAGAGAGTATGGAGAAGAAAAATATGCGTGGCAAATTGCGGGAAAATTAGTAAAAAAGCGTGAAGAAATACCCATTACAACCACAAGCCAACTGGCTGAATTGGTTGCCTCTGCTATGCCGCCAAGCGAACGACGCAAAGCAAAAAATCCTGCACGAAAAACATTTCAAGCATTGCGCATTGCTGTAAACGGAGAGTTAGATGCCCTTAATGAAGGCCTAGACAACTTGTTTGACCTGTTAAAACCAGGTGGACGTTTTGTTGTCCTCACTTTCCATTCGCTGGAGGACCGTATGGTGAAGCAGCGTTTTAAAAAGTTTGCAACGGCCTGCACTTGCCCGCCCAAATTGCCGGTGTGCGTGTGTGGTGGTGTGGCAAAAGGAAAGTTCGTTTTTAAAAATCCTCAGTTGCCCTCACAACAAGAACTAGAACAAAACCGTCGCAGTAGAAGTGCGAAATTGAGGTGTATCGAAAAAATGTAAGAAGGGGAGTTTGGACAATGGCAGAAGTAGCGTATGACCTGCAACACTTTGCACCCAAGAAAAAGGTAAACCAGGGAAAGCCGCGGCTCACGGTTGTTCAAAAAAAGCAGGGGAATGCAAAAAAAATATTGCTCGCTTTTCGCAATTGGCTCGTGTTTGGCGTGCTGGTAAGTTTGGTTTGCAGTGTTTTATATACACAAACGGTTGTAACAGAACTGCAGACACAGATTTCACAAAAAGGGCAAGAGCTTGTAGAGCAAGAGGCCCTAAATGCTTATCTGAGCTTTGAGTTGGAGAGTATGACAAGCCCAAAAGCGGTGGAGCAACGCGCGGCAGAGCTTGGGCTTGTGCCAATGAGCAGTAACCAAATTACATATATCCAGGTGCAAAAGGGAAATGAAATTGAAGTGGCACCCAGTTTTTTGGAAGAAATTGGAACCAATTTCGATTTTGGCATAAAATCGGTGCTTGATCATTTGCACCCGCAGTGAGGGGATAATAGGTATAAAGAGCAATAGGCAAACGAAACCCTGCCAGTGCAACAATATAGAAAAAAACGGAAGATAAACATGAAAAAGAAAAAATCCAAACCGAATAACTTTCAAAAACAGATGCTTCTACGCTTTGTGGCTGTGGGGGCAGTTTTTGTAATGGTGGCGGGCGTTTTGGGCATGCGCTTGTTTCAACTGCAGGTGGTGGAGGCAGATTTTTGGCAGGCAGAGGCATCAAATCAACAACTTGCAAATCTTACTTTAGAGCCTGTTCGTGGCATGATATATGATAGCGATATGCAAGTGCTGGCCCAAAGTGCCACGGTTTGGACGATAGAGGCGGCCCCGGACGTGCTGGCGCAAAGCAATATAGAGGACCCGGCCCGTGTGGCTGCGCGTGAGCTAGCATCTATCTTAGAGCTGGATGAAACAGAGCTTTATGATAACCTTAAGCTAGAAGACACAAACTATTATGAAGTGAAAGCAAAGGTGGAAAAACCACTGGCAGATGAAGTGCAAGCTGCCTGCGAAGAATTTAACATAAAAGGGATCTATTTGCGCCAAGATACAAGGCGTTTTTACCCCTATGAAGAGCTGGCTGCCACGATATTAGGCTTTACAAATGCAGATGGTGATGGAATAGAAGGACTGGAAAGCTACTACAATGACACATTGGCCGGCACACCGGGGCGGTTGCTTGCCGTGCGAAACGCATGGGGGGGCGAAGTGCCCACGGGTGGAGAAGAAGACATTTATCATGCACAAGACGGTAATAGCATTGTCCTCACGGTGGATGCAGATATCCAACAAATTGCAGAACGCTACCTTGCGGAAACGGTAGCCTATAACGAAGTGCAAGAGCGTGGCATGGTGATTGTGATGGATATAGACACCGGGGCTATTTTGGCAATGGCCACAAGCCCTGCCTATAACCCAAATGACCCATATGAAATTTTTGATGAAGCATCGCGCTTAGAAGTGGAAGCTTTGCCGGAAGGTGAAGAGCGCGTGGCACTACAGGGTGAAGCCAGAACCTTGCAGTGGCGTAATAAGGCTTTGGCGGATACCTATGAGCCTGGGTCGGTGCTTAAAGTGATAACAGCCGCTGCCGCTTTAGATTCCGGTGTGTTCACACAAGAGTCTACCCTTCATTGCAGTGGAGGCATCACCGTGGAAGACCGTGAGTTTGGCTGTGCACAAGACGCCGTGCACGGAACACAAACCATTAGTGATTTGCTCATCAATTCTTGCAATGTGGCCAGTGTGCAGGTAACTGCGGCGTTGGGTGCAGGAACATGGTATGACTATTTGAATGCCTTTGGTTTAACAGAGCCCACCGGTGTGGATTTGCCGGGTGAGCCCAGCGAGCAAGCCATCTCTAACATTATGTACTCCGAAGACGAAATGGGGCCGGTGGAGCTTGCCAGCACCGCCTTTGGGCAAAGCAATAAATACACGGCGCTGCAAATGATCACTGCCGTGTCGGCAGCAGTGAATGGCGGCAACCTGATGCAACCTTACATTGTAGAGCAGGTGCTGGACGCCGAGGGCAATGTTGTGGAAGAGGTAGAGCCGGTGTTGCGCCGTCAGGTAATTTCGCAGGAAACCAGTGCATATGTTGCCGGCGCGCTTGAAGATTTGGTAAGCACGACACCAAACGGCCAAAATGCCTATGTGGCGGGCTACGAGGTGGGTGGAAAAAGTGGTACCTCGCAAAAATTGGAAGTTTTTACCGAGGAAGGGCGCGAGGCTTATATTTCTTCCTTTCTTGGGTTTGCCCCGGCAAGTGACCCAGAGGTGGCCGTGTTGGTGGCGTTAGATGAATCTACAGATCCGCATGCACCGGTGGAAAGAACATGGTTTGGCACACGCCTTGCCGGCCCATATGTGGGTAGTATCATTGAAGAAACACTGCCGATTTTAGGCGTGGAGCCACAGTTTGGGGTAGAGGAAAGCGCAACACGCACTACGGTGTCGACACCGGCTGTTGTGGATTTGGACGTGACTGCGGCAACAGGGGCGCTTAGTCAACAAGGGCTGGGTACCCTAGTGGTAGGGCAAGGGGCAACTGTGGTAAGCCAAATACCAGAGGCGTATACACAGGTGCCGGCCGGCGGGCAGGTGGTGCTGTATACCGAGCAAGGAGTGGCTCAGGAAACCATACAAGTGCCGGCTGTGCTGGGGCGCTCGCCCAATGCCGCAATTGAAGAACTAGAAGCGTTGGGCTTTAATGTGTTGACTACAGGCGCACCTGATAACGGGGAAAATGTGCAGGTGCAAACACAAGAGCCTGTTTCGGGAACGATGTTGCCGAAGGGAAGCCTTGTTACCTTAACAATGCAAGATGTTACTGTGGTGGGTGAATAGCTGCACTTTGGCTGTGAAAGAGTGTTCGCAGAAAACAAAGGGGGAAGAGTATGTGTTTTGAAACATTGTTTGAAGGCTTGCAATGGGCGGGTACTCTACCTAAAGGAGAAGCGTCCGGTGTGGCACAAGACAGCCGAAAAGTGAGCGATGGATTTGTGTTTGTTTGTATAAAAGGGCGTAGCAGCGACGGGCACGACCATGCCGAGGCAGCCTTGGAAAAAGGTGCGGCAGTGGTGGTGAGCGAGCGTGCGCTGGGGCTTAGCAACGAAGTGGTGGTGCAAGATACAAGGCTTGCCTACGCCCTGCTTTGCCAACGTTTTTTCGACAACCCGGCAAAAAAATTATGTCTGATAGCGGTAACTGGAACCAACGGGAAAACAACAGTGAGTAGCCTGATTAAACAGGTTTTAACACAAAGGGGTATTGCATGTGGTTTAATTGGAACCATCCAAAGTGAAATTCAAGATTTTGTGGTGCCTGCGCGCTACACTACACCCGAGGCATGGGATTTGGCAGCGTTGATGCATCGCATGGTGCAAGCCGGGTGCACACACCTTGTTATGGAGGCCAGTAGCCAAGCACTGGATCAAGGCCGGATGCTTGGCCTGCACTTTTCACTTGCTATTTTCACAAATTTGAGCAAGGATCATCTGGATTGGCATGGCGACATGGAACAGTATTTCCTAGCGAAAAAAAGTTTGTTTTATCATAGCGATAAAATGCTGACAAACCTTGATGATGCCTATGGTTTGCGCTTGTTTCAAGAGATGGACGGGCCGGAAAAGCACACATTTTCTTGTCAAAATGATGCCGCCGAATTTGTGGCACATCGCATTAAACTGTATGCGGGGGAAGTGCGATTTGGCTTTTTGGCAAAAGGACAATTGTATCCAGTGTCTTTTCCAATGCCGGGTGATTACAGTGTTTACAACGCAATAGCAGTGGGCGCGGCCGCCATATTGTTGGGAAGTTCACCACCGGATGTGATGCAAGCTTTAGAGCAGGTGAGAGGTGTGGCAGGCCGCTGTGAAACATTGTATAATAAAAAATTTACAGTAATACGAGACTATGCCCATACAGCGGATGGTTTAGAAAATGTGCTGGCCGCTTTAAAGCCGTTTGTGCAAAGAGAGTTTGTGGTTTTGTTTGGGTGCGCAGGCGAAAGAGAAAGTTCTAAACGTATAGAAATGAGCAGGGCAGTGCTGCGTTATGCCGATAGAATATACTTAACCAGTGACAACCCAAGAGGGGAAGATGAACAAGCTATTTTTAGAGATGCGCTTCCTGCCTTGCAAGAAGGAAAAGTGCCCTATGTTGTTTTGGCCGATAGAGAAATTGCAATAAAAACGGCGCTTTCTGTATTGGAAGCTGGCGATGTGCTTGTGCTTTGTGGCAAAGGGCATGAAGACTATCAAGTGCTGAAGAATTGCACAGTTTATCTGGATGAAAAGCAATTGGTGGAAGGGTGTTTGTTGGGAGTAAATTCATAAACCAATGAATAAACACGAGAGAACAAAATGTGATACCTCACAAGAGAAAAAAGTAGGGGTTTTGGGTGTTGAAAAGGAAAGCGAGGAAAACAATGCAAACAATTACAGCAAAAGAGTTGTTTAAAGATCTTTGGGCAACTGCGCCGGCGGGATTAAATATCAGCTCTGTGGTAACCGATAGCCGAAAAGCCATGCCGGGATGTGTTTTTGTTGCCATAGAAGGCGAACGTGTGGATGGGCATGATTACGCGAGAGAGGCCTGCGAGAATGGGGCGGTGCTTGTGGTGGCACAGCGTGTGATGGATGACGTGCCTATGGACAGAACAGTGCTGGTAGCCGATGTATTGGATGCGATGATCGCTATGGGGGCCAACTATCGTGCACGTTATTCCCCGTTGGTTTTGGGTGTAACGGGCAGTGTGGGCAAAACCACAACCAAAGAGTTTTGTGCAGCGGTGTTTTCCTCTTTTGGCGAAACACTTAAAACCGAAGGCAACCAAAATAACGAAATTGGCATGCCAAACACTTTGTTTCGGTTAGAGACGGACACACGTTATGCAGTGCTTGAAATGGGTATGCAGGGGCCGGGTGAAATTCATAAACTGACAATGGCGGCAAAGCCAAATGCTGCAATCATTACAAAAATAGGGCAGGTGCATATGGACCGCCTTGGTAGCATGGAAGGGATTTTGTCGGCGAAAATGGAAATATGTGCCGGCTTACAACCGGGTAGCCCGCTTATTTTAAATGGGGATGATGCTCTTTTAAGAAATGTGGAATTACCACAAAATGTGCATGGTGTGTATGTGTCAATAGAGGATAAAAGCTGTGAAATATTTGGTGAAGTGCTAAGCCAAAACGAGCAAGGTCAAGTATTTAAAATTGCAGACAAACAGTTTGGCACGTTTGAAGCACACATTCCAGCACTGGGCAAACATATGGTTGTGGATGCGTTGTTGGCTTATGCTGCGGCCACGCGCCTTGGGCTCAATGCGCAAACAGCCGTGCAGGGGCTTGCCACATATCAACCGGCCTGGATGCGGCAACATATTCGCAAGGTGCAGGGTGTTACATTGTTAGAAGATTATTACAACGCAAACCCAGACTCTATGAAAGCGGCTTTAAACCTTTTATCTGGTATGGAGGGGACGCGTAAAGTGGCAGTTTTGGGAGATATGCTAGAACTTGGTACAGCGGCCGAGCCTACGCACTTGGAACTTGGTGAGCATGCGGCAAAGTGTGGTGTGTCTGTGCTGGTAACAGTGGGCGATCTTGCCATGCTCACAGCGTCACAGGCTCAAAAGCACGGTGTTGAGGTGCGTGCTTTTCATAACAATGCAAAAGCGGCAAGTTATTTAAAAGGGGAACTGAGTGAGGGCGATACAGTGCTGGTGAAAGCAAGCCGGGGCATGCGATTTGAAGAAATAGTGGAAGGAATGCTATAATAAATAAATTGACCCATAAAAAGGTTTTTGTCTCACTGGGATGATTCAAAGCATTTTGTATGGATAAAATAGGAAAGCAGGGGAACTATTTCATGGCGCAATATGCAATCTTGGTGGCAGCCGGTGCCGCTTTGCTCATTACAGCAGTGGCCGGGATTTTTATCGTGCCATTGCTGCACCGTTTAAAATTTGGGCAAACCATCAATGAAGAAGGCCCAAAATGGCACAAAGGGAAACAGGGCACACCCACAATGGGCGGTATTTTAATGGTGCTGGGCACTCTTTTGGGTGTGGCTGTTGCGTATCCGATGCTAGAAGGGGTGAGCACCGATGCAGACCCTCTAGCGGGCATTTTGGTGGTTTTGGGGCTATTTACCTCGTTGGCATTTGGTTTTGTGGGTTTTGTAGACGACTATTTAAAAGTGGTGCGCAAGCAAAACCTAGGACTGCGCGCAAGAGAAAAGCTGGCCATGCAGGTGCTGATTGCAACCAGTTTTTTGGTATCTCTGCATCTGATGGGGCGCCTTTCTACCGTGGTGCGGTTGCCTTTTGCAGGTGCTGTGGATTTTGGGATTTTCTTTTATCCATTAAGTCTTGTGCTCATTGTGGGTATTGTAAATGCTGTAAACCTTACCGATGGGATAGATGGTCTTGCCACCTTGGTAACATTGTGGGTGATGTGCGGATACACATTGTTGCTTACATTATTTGCACGGTTTCAAATTTCACTGTGGGCGGCGGCACTGGCCGGGGCATGTGTGGGGTTCTTATTTTGGAATTTCTTTCCGGCCAAGGTGTTTATGGGCGACACAGGGAGCATGTTTTTAGGCGGCACCGTGGTGGCCATTGGTTATTGTATGGGGCGCGCCGATGTGCTGGTTATTCTTTCGATGCTTTATATTGCCGAAGCGGCCAGCGTGATGTTGCAGGTGGGTTGGTTTAAATACACAAAGAAAAAATATGGTGCAGGTAGACGCATATTTAAGATGTCACCACTACATCATCACTTTGAAATGTCGGGCTGGAGCGAAGTGAAAATTGATATTGTATTTAGTTTGGTTACACTAGTATGTGTGGCACTGGCGTATTTATATGCTTTTATACTGGGCTAATCTAATTTAAAAAGAGAGGAGGCAGAAAACATGGGGCAAGCCAAGCGGGCCGCTACGAAAGAAGCCACAAACAGCAAGCGATTACGTGTGGTGCAAACAAAACCCCAAAAGCCGCCTTCTCTTGCAAAAGAGCTAGGGTTCATCCGGCAACTGGGACGTATTGATGTCCCCTTTTTAACCTTGATTTTAGTGATTTTGGTGTTTGGTTTGGTGATGCTGTTTTCGGCCTCTTATCCAACAGGATATATGCGCTTTGGCGACAGCTACGCCTTTATTCAGCCGCAGATTCGCTATGCATTACTGGGCATTGTTGTGATGGCAGGTGCGGCGCTAGTGGATTACCATATTTTGCGTAAGTTTGCATGGCCGCTGATGTTTGTGACCTTGGTGTTATTGGTGGTGGTGCTGTTTATGGATGAAAAAAACGGTGCCAAGCGGTGGATTTGGCTAAACAGTGCACAGTCACAAAGTGTGCAGCCCAGTGAAATAGCAAAGTTTGCCATTATATTGCTGTTTGCAGCCCTGCTTTCTGCAAACCAAAAAAGAATTAAAACGTTCGCTTATGGCTTCTTGCCGTTTGTAGCACTTTTGGGCATAGTGGCCGCATTGATGCTACAGCAGCCACACTTGTCGGGCACTATTTTGATATTGGGTATCGGTGTAACGATGATGTTTGCCGGTGGTGTTGCACTGCGTTGGTTCATCATGTCCGGGGTAATTGGCGTGGCAAGCTTTAGCTTTTTGGTTGCCTCCATCCCAACTTTGGTGCCCTATGCCATGAATCGTATCGAAATTTGGCTAGATCCTTACAGCGTTGATCCGGACCTGTCTCATCAAACGATACAAAGCCTTATCGCTGTGGGTTCCGGTGGCCTAACGGGAAATGGAATTGGAGGCAGCGTACAGAAATTTTTGTATCTGCCAGAGATGTATAATGACTATATTTTTGCTATAGTGTGCGAAGAATTGGGCTTTTTTGGGGCACTGTGCCTGATCGTTTTGTTTTTACTTTTGCTTTTAAGAGGCCTTCATATTGCCCTTCGTGCCAAAGATAGGTTTGGCTCCATGTTGTGTGTGGGCGTGGCAGCTCAAATTGCATTACAAACATTTTTGCATATTGCCGTGAACACCAACACAACGCCTCCAACCGGTATCAGTTTGCCGTTTTTTTCATCGGGGGGTTCTTCGCTGGTTATGTTGATGGGGCAAGTAGGCATTATGCTTAGCGTGTCTCGTCAAGCATATTCTACACTGGCGCAAGCTAAGGAAGCCCAAGAGAGCGAGCTTTTGGAAGCGCCGGTGCAGCAAAATGTTGCGGAGGAAGCATGATGAGGGTTTTAATTGCGGCAGGTGGAACGGCAGGCCATGTAAACCCGGCACTTGCCATAGCAAATGGCATTAAAGAGTGCTGGGGTGAGGCAGAAATTCATTTTGCAGGACGTCGAGAAGGCATGGAGTATGGGCTTGTAACAAGAGAGGGATATCCGTTTCATGCCATCGAGGTGCAAGGGATACAACGAAGCCTGCGCTTTAAAAGCCTTGTGCGCAATGCAAAAGCGGCATGGTACCTTGCGCAGTCTGGCGGTGCTTGTAAGCGCATTTTGGCAGATGCGAAACCGGATGTTGTAATTGGTACCGGGGGGTATGTTAGCGGACCTGTTGTGCGCACAGCAGCCCGCAAGGGAATTAAAACAGCATTGCACGAACAAAATGCATACCCGGGTGTAACCAACCGGATTTTGGCAAAAGAGGTGCAGCGCATATACGTTGCATCACAAGGGGCACTACAGCGCCTAGGTCATCCAGAAAAAAGCCTTGTAACGGGAAATCCTGTTTCTCAAAAGTTGTTTTGTCAAGACAGAGAGGCTGCCCGTGCGAAATTGCAAGCCAAAAACCGCACGGTACTTTTAAGTTTTGGGGGAAGCCTTGGTGCACAGCGAGTGAATGAAGTGGTGGCAGAGCTTGCGGCATGGCACCTTGAGCACCGAGATTTTTTGCATATTCATGCAACAGGTGGCATTGAAAAAGATGACTTTGCGAAATTGGCTGCACAAATGGGCATAGCACAAAGGGAAAATTTTGTGGTGCGGGAGTACATTCATGATATGCCCGAGATGCTGGCGGCCGCCGATTTGGTGATTTGCCGTGCTGGCGCATTAACGCTTGCAGAGCTCGAAGCGGTAGGCAGGGCATCCATATTGATTCCCTCGCCCAACGTGGCAGAAAACCATCAATATCACAATGCAGTGGAACTGGAAAAAGCAGGCGCAGCATGTGTTTTTGAAGAGAAGGACCTTCATGTGCAATCTTTGATAGAAACTGTTGTGAAACTAACAGATGATGCAGAGCGTTTGCATGCGATGGGTCGTGCAGCGCAGAGTTTGGCACAGCCCAATTCTGTGGAGTTGATTGTACAGGATTTACAGCAGTTGATGCAGGTTTAAATGGGAACAGCCGGCACAAATGAAAAAACCTAAAAGTGGAGGTGACACTGTGGCCCCAAAAAGGCAAATGAACCCAAAGGATAAGCCAGATGCTGAAAAAGGGGATCGTTTGGCCAGACGTGGCACCGGTGGTAAAAGCCAAAATCAAGCTTTAAATCAGCATAGCAGCCGCATACCAAGTCAAGACGCATTTCAGAATATACCAAAACGTAAGGCGCCCAGCCACTTGGAGGCAAACAGAGCGGGCCCTTCGCCAAAGCCGATGAACGAAAATGTGGCGGTGGAAGGCAATAAGCCAAAAAGTGGAAAACAGTCCCCTGAGCGAGAGCGTAGAGAGCCACGTCAAAAAGGACCGCCAAGCCCTGCCGTAAGGCGCAAAAGAAAACGGCTGTTGCTGACAGTCATCATGCTGATGGCTGTAGGGGGAGGTTTTTGGTTTTCCTTTAATGTTTTGTTTCCAATTCAAACATTTACCATTCAAGGGGATACCCAATATTCTACGGCAGAAATATTGCAGGCGGTGGGGCTGGCAGAAGGTGATAACTTACTAAGCTTTTCATTGGCAGAGGCAGAAGAACGTCTACTTTCAGAGCTGCCATATTTAGAAAAAGCAGAAGTACGTCGCCAGTTACCAGAAACAGTGATACTGCGCCTAACACCAGCAACAGAAACCTATTGTTTTCCCTGGGAAGATGGCTGGGCAATCATGAGTGAAAGCCAGCGTGTTTTGCGTTTTGATACAGAGCAACCACAAGGTGTAACAGCCATTTACGGTTTAACCGGCATTTCTGTGGAGGTAGGGCAAAAGTTAGTAGAGGGAGAAGCGGACACCGGATATGCGTATTCTTATGAAGAATACCAAGCATTGATGAATCCGCCATCGGAAGAACCTGTAGCGGAAGTGCCGCCGGAAGAAGCAGCGGCTGCAGAAGTGCCGCCGGAAGAAGCAGCGGCTGCAGAAGTGCCGCCGGAAGCAGCAGCTGCGGAAGTGCCGCCGGAAGAAGCAGCGGCTGCAGAAGTGCCGCCGGAAGCAGCAGCTGCGGAAGTGCCGCCGGAAGAAGCAGCGGCTGCAGAAGTGCTGCCGGAAGAAGCAGCGGCTGCGGAAGTGCCACTGGAAGAAGCGGCAGAATCTCTGCCGGAAGAGATTGTGTCATCGTCTTCCGTAAGTTCGGGCGGGGAAACAAGCGATGTGGCTTCACAAGTGGAGGAAGAGGGCCCGGTTGTAAGTGAGCTTGTCAGTTTTGAAAGTCTTTTGCAACAGCTTGCAGACATGGGCTTTTCGCAAATCACATGGATTGACATCAGCGATCCGCTGAATATTCGGTTTCGCTGGGAGGATAGGATAACGGTTCAATTAGGCGCATATAACCACATGCAGGAAAAGTTAGAATTTGTGGCTGCTTTGATGCTGGATCCCGAAACTGGCCAAATTATGGAGGGGGATCGCGGTGTGGTAGATGCAAGTGGATATCCTGTTTCAACAGACAGAATTTGGTTTACACCGGACTAGAAGAAAATAAAACAGACAAAGATGTGCAAAGAATTTTTAAATAATTCATAGAATCCAAGTGAAAACCCTTGAATTCATAGGGTGATTCTGTTATTGTTATAAAGAGTAATTTGAGCGGGAGGAAACAATATGGCTTTTGTTCTCGACGAAGAGATGCAAAACGTAACCAATATCAAGGTTGTGGGCATTGGTGGTGGCGGTGGAAACGCTGTGAACCGAATGATTGAATACGGTTTGCAAGGTGTAGAGTTCATCACAATGAATACAGACCAACAGGTGCTGTTTACATCAAAATCAACCCAAAAGGTGCAGCTGGGCTCTAAGTTGACACGTGGTCGGGGTGCGGGTGGAGACCCGGAAATTGGCCAGCGTAGCGCAGAGGAAAGCCGTGATGAAATTGCTAGCGCTTTAAAGGGAAGCCAAATGGCATTTATTACGGCAGGCATGGGTGGTGGCACAGGCACTGGTGCAGCACCTGTAGTGGCCGAAATTGCCAAGGAAATGGGCATTTTAACCGTAGGCATTGTAACAAAGCCTTTTGCGTTTGAAGGCCGCATGAAAATGAACAAAGCTGAGGAGGGCATCCGTGCCTTGCTTGAGCGTGTGGACAGCCTGATTGTTATCCCAAATGAACGTTTGAAATTGATTAGCCAGGAGAAAATTACCATGGCCAATGCTTTTGCTGCGGCAGACAATGTTCTTCGTCAAGGTGTGGAGAGTATTTCTTCGCTGGTAAATATTCCAAGCTTTATCAATTTGGACTTTGCAGATGTGCGCAATGTGATGCGTGATGCAGGCTATGCCCACATGGGCGTGGGCGAGGCGCACGGTGGTAATATGGCAACCGATGCTGCAACAGCAGCTGTTACAAGCCCGCTTTTAGAAACCAGCATTGCTGGTGCGCGCGGTGTTATCATCAACATCACAGCATCGCCTGATGTGGCATTGGAAGATGTGGAGGTTGCCGCCACCAACATCACGGATGCCGCACATCCGGATGCCAATATCATTTGGGGTGCCACTTTCGACGAAAGTATGAGCGATTCTATGCGTATCACTGTGGTGGCCACCGGGTTTGACACAAGTTCTGTGGGCCAGGGTTCACCTACGGCATCAGCCACAGCAAAAGGGTATGGGATCAACGTGACCTTTGCAGCTGAATCACAGCCGGCACAACAGGCCCCCGAAACAGCGAATGACAACGATGATAATAAGTACTATGATGATATTTTAAACTTATTGAACAACCGCGGAGATGTGACGGAAGAATAAACTTTGCACATCATCAAAGAAGAGCAGGTTTTTGTCTTATATAACCATGAGCAAAAACCTGCTTTTATTATATTGGTTTATATATTCAGGTACATGTTATCACAACGCTTCGTCGTGCGTTTAATACTCTAAAAAAGCTTAGTACTGTGTTTTGCTTTACTGAGGCAGGCGATACAGTTTTATGCTGTGCCGAACATTGTTTCTTAGGTGGTGTCGACAATAGTGTTCAGCCGGCCTATTTTGGCCCTTTTCCCGCCCAATTTGGCCTAAAAATCTTGAATTCCATAAAGGAGTTCGGCAATTTTCGGGCCAAATTTGACAAGAAAATTGCTCAAAATATACTCGATTCAACTATTGTCGACACCACCTAAAACCACGGCCACAAATGTTTGCGGGTTTTCTTGTTAACTGTCACAAAATCATAGGCCAATAAATCGGATGTTGCCTTCTGTTTTTACCAAATTCGACAAAATAGCACTTTACTTTAGCACGTTCTCTGCGCAGTGGCATCCTTGGTATAAAATTTCGCAATGTAGCATAGTTGACAATTGATTTTAAAAATGATAACATTATTTTGTGAGAAAAGTTCTGGTTTTTTTATGGCCCTTAGGTTGAGGAAGCACTATATAATATAATGTATAAGACGACAGTACTTTTTGGAAATTTTGTGAAGGTGCTGTTTTAAGTTTTGTTTTGAATAGAAGACGGTTTGCGCCGATGTGATATCGGTAAAAATAAACGAGATGTTTTTTTGAGGTAAGGAAAAACATCGCAAGCCAAGTGCCCAGTTTTGGGTGAAAATGATGGGAGGTCATGGAATGAAAAAGATGTTTGCACTGACGCTGGCTACGGTTTTAACTTTAAGTTTTGCCGCTTGTGGCGGAACAACACAAACAGATGGCTCAGCAGCTTCTGGTAGCGCGGCGGCCACCGATGGGGCTGCCGCCGGTAGTGTGTACTACCTGAATTTCAAGCCCGAACAAGATGAACAATGGCAGGAACTAGCTGCAATGTACACAGAAGAAACCGGAGTGCCGGTGACCGTGGTAACAGCGGCCAGTGGCGAATATGAAACAACGCTTATGTCTGAAATGGGCAAAAGTGAAGCGCCTACGCTTTTTCAAGTGAACGGGCCTGTGGGCCTTGCAAGCTGGGCGGATTACACCTATGACCTTTCCGGTACCGATGTTTATGCCGAATTGAGAAACGATGAATTTGCCCTAAAAGAGGGCGATGTAGTGCATGGCCTTGCCTATGTTATTGAAACCTATGGGCTGATTTACAACAAAGCCCTTTTGGAAGCGGCGGGTTATACAGCAGAGGATATCCAAAGCTTTGACGATTTGAAAGCAGTTGCCGAGGACATTCAAGCTCGCAGAGATGAACTGGGTGTGCTTGGGGCATTTACCTCGGCCGGTATGGATGGTAGCTCAGATTGGCGCTTTAAAACCCATTTGGCAAATTTACCTATTTATTATGAATATCAAGCAGAGGGCATTGAAAGTACGCCGGCCATTCAGGGCACCTACCTTGAAAATTACAAAAATATTTGGGACTTGTACATCAACAACTCCACAACAGACCCCACACAGCTTAGTGCCAAAACCGGTGATGATGCTGTGGCTGAGTTTGCAAATGGAGAAGCTGTTTTCTACCAAAACGGCACCTGGGCATATAATGACATCAGTGGAATTGGAGATGAGAACCTTGGCATGTTGCCCATTTATATCGGTGCAGAAGGCGAAGAAAACCAGGGCCTTGTTACCGGCAGTGAAAACTATTGGTGTGTAAATAAAAATTCTGCCCCGGATGACATTCAAGCAACACTTGATTTTATGTATTGGTGTGTAACCAACGATACTGCCAAAACTGTTTTGTCTCAAGATATGGGCTTTGTGGTGCCTTTTAATGGCTTCACCGAAGAATATCTACCCCAAAACCCATTGGTGCTTGCAGCAGATGAATACATTGCAGAAGGCAAAACCAGTGTGGAGTGGTGCTTTACCACCATGCCCAGTGAAGAGTGGAAAAATGGTGTAGGCACAGCATTAACAGCATATGCGGCAAATGCTGGAGATTGGGCTGGAGTGGAAGCTGCCTTTGTGGATGGTTGGGCAACAGAGTATGCCCTGGTAAACGAAACATAGTAAAAATGTAAAAATGGCGGGTGTATGTAAATAAGCTGCGCTCGCCGTTTTTAATTTTTTTATGAGTAGGGAAATCATTAAGTGACAATAGCACGAAAGAAATGGATGGAAATCGTTTAAAGCGAGCGAGGAAGGAGGCCTTTATGGAAAAAGCACTAAAAAGGTATTTTCCGCTTTTTGTTTTACCAACCTTAATTGCTTTTATCATTGGCTTTGTAATTCCGTTTGTACAAGGGATCTATCTGTCTTTTTGTCGTTTCACCACCATACAAAATGCGCAGTGGGTGGGGCTACAGAATTACACACGGGCGCTGGCAGATCCTACATTTTTAAATTCGTTCTTGTTTACGGTATCGTTTACAGTGGTATCTACCGTGTCCATCAACGTGTTGGCTTTTGCGGTGGCCTTGGCACTTACCCAAAAAATTCGTGGAACCAATGTGTTTAGAACCATCTTCTTTATGCCAAATCTTATTGGTGGTATTGTATTGGGTTACATCTGGCAAATCCTTATCAATGGTGCGCTTACTTTGTGGGGGCAACCATTGCTTGCGCTCAATACAACGGCCGGTTATTGGGGCCTTATCATTTTAATGACTTGGCAACAAGTGGGTTATATGATGATCATTTACATTGCAGGGCTACAAAACATTTCGCCAGATTTGTTGGAAGCGGCACAAATTGACGGCGCAAACCGCTGGACAACTCTTTTCAAAATTCGCCTACCTTTGGTGATGCCTTCCATTACCATTTGCACATTTTTAACCCTGACAAATTCGTTTAAGCTGTTTGACCAAAACCTTTCTTTAACTGCGGGGGAACCGGCACACAGCACTGCAATGCTGGCACTGAATATATACAACACATTCTATGCGCGCAGTGGCCCACAGTGGAATGGGCTTGGCCAGGCAAAGGCAGTTATCTTTTTTGTAGTTGTGGTGGCCATTGCACTCATTCAGCTTAGGGCAACGCGCTCAAGGGAGGTGCAGCAATAGTGGTGAAGAAAAAGTCAATAGCAAGTTTGCTGCTTACTGTTTTGTTTGGTGTTGTGTCTGTGGGGTATGTTTATCCTATTTTTATGATTTTATCAAACTCCCTAAAGCAAGAGAGGGCCATTACAACCGATACGGCATTTGCCTTGCCTACCCAGGATACATTCGCTGGCTTAGACAACTATGTTGCCTCACTTTCGGCTCAAGGTTTTTTACAAAGTTTTTTCTATAGCACCTTTATCAGCATTACAAGTGTGGTGCTTATTTTGCTATGTTGCTCGATGTGTGCGTGGTACATCACACGTGTAAAATCGATGTTCAGCAAGTCGATCTATTATTTGTTTGTGTTTAGCATGGTGGTTCCATTTCAAATGGTGATGTTTACACTTTCTAAAATAGCAGATACCCTGCACTTAAACACACCCTATACCATCCCCATTATCTATTTGGGGTTTGGTGCCGGCCTTGCTGTGTTTATGTTTTGTGGGTTTGTAAAAAGTATTCCTTTAGAAATAGAAGAGGCTGCCACAATTGACGGCTGCAACCCGGTGCAAACGTATTTTCAGGTTGTGTTGCCCATCATGAAGCCCACTGTGATTTCAGTGGCCATCTTGGAAGCTATGTGGGTGTGGAATGACTATTTGTTACCCACTTTGGTGCTGGATATTCGCTCTTACCGCACCATTCCAATGCTGATACAATATTTTAGAGGTAGCTATGGCCGTGTAGAGCTAGGGCCCATGATGGCGAGCATTATGCTCACCGTGCTACCTATCATCATTTTATATCTCATATGTCAAAAATACATCATTGAAGGTGTAGTAGCAGGGGCGGTGAAGGGATGAGACGAGGAGCAGGGATTTTATTACCACTTTCCAGTTTGCCTTCGCCCTATGGCATTGGCAGCCTTGGCAAAGAGGCTTATGCATTCGTAGATTTTTTAGAACAGGCAAAACAGCGATACTGGCAAATTTTGCCCATTGGGCCAACAGGCTACGGAGATAGCCCGTACCAAAGTTTTTCTGCATTTGCGGCAAGCCCATATTATATAGATCTTCTCACTTTACAAAAAGAGGGTTTGTTGACGCGCAAAGAATTGAGTGAAACTGATTTTGGAGACGTGCCAAACAGCATTGATTATTATAAGCTGTATTTAAACCGAAAGCCGCTTTTAGAAAAAGCCGTAGCACGGTTTTCAGCACAGGATGAAGCTTTTGTGCAATTTAAGCAAGAACAGGAGCATTGGTTGTATGAGTATGCCTTGTTTATGGCGCTGAAAGGCGAAAATGACATGAAGGCATTCAGTTTGTGGGATGAAGACATACGCCTAAGGCAGCCTTGGGCACTGGAAGATGCAAAGGTGCGTTTGGGCGCTGAAATTCACTTTTGGCAGGTGGTACAGTTTTGGTTTTATTCGCAGTGGTATAAACTTAAGGCATACGCCAATGAACGTGGCATTTCTATCATCGGCGATATTCCTATTTATGTATCACCCGATTCGGCAGAGTTATGGGCGTGGCCACATCTGTTTCAGGTGGACGAAAACAGTCGTCCTACTGAAGTGGCTGGTTGCCCTCCGGATGCTTTTTCACAAGATGGACAACTGTGGGGAAACCCATTGTATGAATGGGAGCATCATAAAAACGAAGGATATGCGTGGTGGAAGCGCCGGATTCGGCATGCCTGCACGGTGTTTGATGTGGTTCGCATCGATCATTTTCGCGGGTTTTCGGGTTACTATGCCATACCCGCAAATGCCGAAACGGCAAAAGAGGGGCGCTGGAGAGACGGGCCTCGCGCAGAGTTTATTGATAGCATAAAAGCCGATATACCAGACATGTGTATCATTGCTGAAGATTTGGGATATCTTACCGAAGATGTGCATGAGCTGCTACGTCACAGTGGTTTTCCGGGCACTAAGGTACTTCAATTTGCCTTTGATTCACGCGAGGATAGCGATTATTTGCCTCACAACTACACATTCAACAGTGTGGTGTATACCGGTACGCACGACAATACCACAACAGAGGATTGGAAAAAAAGTGCCCCCAAGGAGGATGTGGCATTTTGTAAGCGTTATCTAGAGATTATACCGGGGCGCGATTTTACACGCACTTGTGTTCGGGCGGCCTTGGGCAGTGTGTCTGATTTGTGTATCATCCCTATGGCAGATTGGCTAAACCTTGGCATAGAGGCTCGTATCAACACCCCCTCCACTTTGGGTGGAAATTGGCTGTGGCGTGTGCAAAAAGAAGAGCTTGGCAAACGCTTGGCAAACGAACTTGCAGCACTGACAGCCATGTATGGACGAAATAAGTAAACATAACAATAGAATATGCAAAATAAAGGTCTTTAAAACTTTAGTGTTTTAGAGGCCTTTGTTTTATTAAATTCGTTTATCACAGTTTTTTAAATACAATTTAAAGAAATGTTGTTTGAAAGAGAGAATGCACACGTCCTTCTTGTTCCCTTTATTGGAATATGTTACAATATGAAGAGTATAATAGGCTAAGAGTTTTTAGATGCCATTATGAAAAATCTATTTGTATAGCAAGGTAAAGGAGTTAGTATGTTAACAGCCATTAGTGGAATCAACTGGGGTGACGAAGGCAAAGGCCGAATGGTAGATTTGTTAAGCGAAAAATATGATGTTGTTGTTCGCTATCAAGGTGGCAACAATGCAGGCCATACGGTTATCAATGAACGTGGAAAATTCATATTGAACCTTTTGCCCAGTGGTGTGTTGCGTGAAGAGGTTATCAATGTAATGGGCACCGGTATGGTGGTGGATTTAGACCATCTTTCTAAAGAGGTGGCAAAGCTGCGTAGCCGTGGTGTAGTGTTAACACCGAGTAACTTAAAAATAAGTGAAAGAGCAACCATTTGTTTGCCGTATCATCCCGCTTTGGATATACTGGAGGAAGATAGGCTTGCTAAAAATGCCTACGGCTCCACACGCAGAGGGATTGCTCCTTGCTATAGCGATAAATACTTAAAAAAGACTTTACGTATAGGTGATTTGTTGCATCTTGGTGCCATCAAAGAGCGCTTGCGCGATACGGTTGAGCTAAAAAACAGCATGATTGAGAAAGTGTATGGCGGAAAACCGCATGACTTTGACGAGATTTACAGCTGGTTAGAATGCTATGCAGCCGAGTTTTCCCCCTATATTTGCGATACAGGTATTTTAATAGATCGTATGGCCGGCGAAGGAAAAGACATTTTGTTTGAAGCACAACTTGGTGCTTTGCGTGACATTGATTTTGGTATTATTCCATTTACTTCATCTTCCAATACCATTGCATCCTATGCACCTATTGGTGCAGGCGTGCCGGGGCGTCAGCTGGATAAGAGTATTGGTGTGACGAAGGCGTATTCAACCTGCGTGGGCGAAGGTCCCTTCGTTTGTGAGATGCATGGAGATGAGGCAGAGCGCTTGCGCACAGAGGGCAATGAGTTTGGTGCTGCTACAGGCCGTCCTCGGCGTGTGGGTCCTTTTGATGTTGTGGCGAGCCGCTATGGTTGCCGTATGCAAGGAGCCACCGAAGTGGTGTTAACCATGTTGGACGTTTTAAGTTATATGGATACGATTCCTGTTTGCACAGCCTACACAATAGATGGAAACCTCACTGATGATTTCCCGTATGGTGCTGATCTTGACAAGGCTCAGCCTGTAATTAAAGAAATGGCAGGTTGGAAAAAAGATATTTCTCCAATCCGAAAAAAAGAGGATTTACCGAAAGAAGCCAGAGTTTACATTGACTATGTAGAGCATGCATTGGCTACACCCATTAATATTGTTTCGGTTGGGCCAGATAGAGACGCCTATATCGAAATGTAAAGGCCATAAGCTTAGCGATACACAGCATAAAAAGAAAAAAGCCGTTTTATAGGGGTGCCTATAAGACGGTTTTTTCTTTATTTATAACAGGGGTTTGGGTTGCAATTTAAAAGACACCGTAGGTTTAAAATACCATGTGGTGTCTTTTGATATGGCGTTGTCAGTTGTTTAGAAGAAACTGCATTTAGCGGTTTTTTTCTTCTTTCTTTTGTGCTTTCATACGTTGTTCATGGTTTAAAATACGTTTGCGAATGCGGATGTTCTTGGGGGTGACCTCTACAAGTTCATCCGGAGCTAAAAATTCAAGCGAATCCTCAAGGCTCATGTTGGTTTTTGGTGTGAGACGCAAAGCGTCGTCACTGCCGGATGCACGAATGTTGGTTTGCTGTTTGCGTTTGCAAACGTTAACCGTGATATCACCGCTTTTAGGGGATACACCCACAACCATGCCGGCATAAACGGCATCCCCGGGGCCCACAAACATGCGCCCACGTTGCTGGGCAGAGCTAAGGCCATAACCAACGGCATCTCCCGTTTCATAGCTGATTAAACTACCGGTTTGCCTTGTGGGAATATCACCTTTCCATGGGGCATGGCCTGCACTGATGGTATTGAGCACACCTTCGCCATGGGTATCGGTTAAAAATTCACTGCGGTAACCAAATAGGCCGCGGCTTGGAATAAGGAATTCTATACGCATCCGCTGGTTTAGTGGTGCCATTTGTAAAAGTTCACCTTGGCGTTGGCTTACTTTCTGCATTACTGCGCCTTGATAGTCCAGAGGAACATCAATCACCAATTGCTCCATCGGCTCCATGATGATCCCGTCTTCCTCATAGGTCAAAACACGCGGAGCGCCCACCAAAAATTCAAATCCTTCACGCCGCATGGTTTCAATCAAAATGGAGAGATGCATTTCACCTCGGCCCATCACACGAAAACTTTCAGTGGTGTCGCCCTCGTGTACACGTAAGGCCACATCTTTTAAGGTCTCACGTTGTAACCTATCGCCAATTTGCCGGCTGGTAAGCATTTTTCCTTCTTTTCCGGCATAGGGAGAATCGTTGACAGAAAAAATCATTTCTACGGTGGGCTCGCTAATTTTCAAAAAGGGAAGCGCTATGGGTGTTTCAGGAGAAGTGACCGTATTGCCAATTTGAATATCGGTTAAGCCCGAAAATGCCACGATATCACCCGCTTTAGCCGATTCAATTTGGGTGCGTCCCACACCTTCGAAACTATACAAAGCGGTGATACGCCCTTTTTGAGATAAATCTTTGTGGTTGGCATCCACCACTAAAACATCCATATTTTGCGAAATGGTGCCGTTTTCTACGCGCCCAATGCCAATACGGCCCACATATTCGTTGTAGTCAATGCTGGAGGCCAACATTGAAAGGGAGGCAGCTGCATCCCCTTTGGGTGGTTTCACATATTCTAAAATGGTTTCAAACAAAGGGCGTAAGTTTTCACCGGCCACATCGGGAGAGTAACTGGCTGTGCCCTGGCGTCCGGAAGTGAATACCATAGGTGCGTCAAATTGCTCGTCGGTGGCACCAAGGTCCAATAAAAGCTGTAAAATTTCGTCGATGACTTCTTTGACACGTGCATCTGGGCGGTCGATTTTATTTACCACAATGACAAGGGATAAATTTTGAGCTAAGGCCTTTTGCAAAACAAAGCGGGTTTGGGGCATGCATCCTTCTGCGGCATCCACCAACAGTAATACGCCATTTACCATTTTTAAAACACGCTCTACCTCACCACCAAAATCGGCGTGGCCGGGGGTGTCTACAATGTTGATTTTAACGTCGTTATAGTATAATCCGGCATTTTTGGCTAAAATGGTAATGCCGCGTTCGCGTTCGATATCACCGGAATCCAGCACACGCTCGGCCACTTGTTGGTTTTCGCGAAAAGTGCCACTTTGGGCTAGCATCTCATCCACTAAAGTGGTTTTGCCGTGGTCAACGTGTGCGATGATGGCAATGTTACGTAGATCGTCTCTTTGCATGTATCGTCCATACTCCTTCAAAACAAATTGTTGAATAACTTATATAGTATACCACATTTTAGTTCAATTTGACACAGATTACTGCAATATGCTTGCGAATTAAAGAATAGCTTGTTATGATGGATAAAACATATAGGAGAAAGGGGAGTGGCCGCCAAGGTGGATAAGCAAAAGAAATATGTGAAGCATCAACAAAAGTTGTATCACTTGCTAAATTGGGACGAACACGGAAACCTAGCCAATTTTAGACTGAAAATAATTTTAGCAATTTTTACGATAGTTGCGGTTGTAGTGGTGGTGATAGATAGTTTTTCTGGTATGCCTTTGTGGTGGAAAGCTATTTCTTTAATACTAAACGTGCTTATTACCGGCTTGTTTAGTGTAGAATATGCTTTACGTGTGTGGGTGGCGCCTTTACAATTTCCAAGTTTACGCCCATGGCGAGCGAGGCTGCGGTACATTAGAAAACCTGCGGCAGTGGTTGATTTTGTGGCCATCATGCCATTTTATATGATGGTATTGACAGATTTGGATGTAACTAACCTGCGTGTATTATGGATTTTACGCCTGTTTGTTCTGCTAAAATTTAACCGATATTTTCATACGTTGGATAATATTATACTTGTTATTAAACACAAGCGTTGGGAGCTTATCACCTCACTTTTGGCAGTGGGGTTTTTGATGTTGATTTCCGCTGCCCTTATCTACACCATAGAAGGGCCTGTGCAGCCCGATAAATTCACCAGTATTCTTTCGGGTTTTTGGTGGGCTATTTCCACTTTGCTAACCATTGGTTATGGAGATATTTACCCTGTAACAGGTGTAGGTAAACTGTTGGCTTCTGTGGTGGCGGTTTTGGGTGTGGGTCTGATTGCGGTGCCCACAGGTATTATCAGCGCGGGGTATATAGAAGAAATGCAAGAAAGGCAGAACGAGCAAAGAAAAAAATTTAAGGCTTTAAGTGAAAATAAGGCAAAACATAAACAGAAACTACGGCCACATAAAGTTGAAAATGAAGTGCCGAGAACACAGAACGTAAG
The DNA here is from genome assembly GCA_964370445.1 of uncultured Oscillospiraceae bacterium. Taxonomy (GTDB): domain Bacteria; phylum Bacillota; class Clostridia; order Oscillospirales; family Ruminococcaceae; genus JAAYCI01. The sequence goes on from CAYJJK010000006.1 coordinate 44,757, forward strand.
CCATTTGCCAAAACAAGAAAAAAAGTGTGCCGTGCAAAGTATTAAGCCCAAACGTAAGCTTCCACAAAGACGATATCAAGTGAAAAAAAGTGAGCGCGAGCAGTAATTTATATAGGTGAACTTTGGCGTTTTTAAGTGCAAAGGTAAGGCGGGCTGACATGCCACTAAAATAAGTACGATCAAAAAAGCAAGGCAACCACCCATTGAATGGTTGCCTTGCTTTTTTGTGTATTTATGTCTAAACAGGTAAAGATTTTTTTTCGTAGTCCACATGGTCTCCGTCTACACCCTGCAACTTTTGGTTGCGTTTTTCAAAGAACTTTGGTGCAACTTGCGGGAACATGGCATAAGTTAGCACATCTTCGGGCTGACGAGCCCACTTTTCGGCCTCTTTTTCCAAAACATCCAATTCTGGGGCAATATTGTCGGCCGGGCGGCAAGTGATGGGCTGTTCATCACCCAAAATTTTCTTTTGGAATTCGGGGCTGATGGGTGCAGGTGTTTTTCCGTACTCACCTTTTACCATCGCACGAAATTCTTTGGTAACCATTTTATAACGCTCGCCCATGATGATGTTAAACACCGCCTGTGTGCCAACAATTTGGCTGGTGGGAGTAACCAATGGAGGATAGCCAGAATCTTCGCGCACACGTGGAATTTCGGCAAGCACATCTTCAAGCTGGTCTTCCTTGCCGGCGTCTTTTAGCTGTTTTAAAAGGTTGCTTAACATGCCGCCGGGCACTTGATAAATTAAAGTGTTGGCATCAACCCCCATCATTTTGGGAGACAATTGCCCGCTAGCTAAATATTTTTCGCGCAATTTGGAAAAGTGCTCACGCACAACATTTAATTTTTTCAAATCAAGGCCTGTGTCGTATTCGGTGCCGGCCAAAGCAGCTACAAGGCTTTCGGTTGCCATATGGCTTGTGCCCATAGAAAGTGGGCTGATGGCACAGTCGACAATGGAAGCACCGGCTTCGATGCCTTTTAAAATTGCCATCGAGGCCAAACCAGAAGTGTAGTGGCTGTGCACATCCACCGGGATGGATACTTTTTCGTTGATGGCTTTCACAAGCTCGTAACACGAGGAAGGCGTGAGCAAACCGGCCATGTCTTTAATACACAGCGAGTGTGCGCCCATCTCTTCCAGTGTTTTTGCATAGTTTGCAAAATATTCATTGTTGTGCACAGGGCTTAATGTATAGCTGATACATCCTTGCACATGGGCTTTTTCTTTTATAGCAGCACTGAAAGCCGCCTGCAAGTTGCGGGGGTCATTTAAAGCGTCAAAAATTCGCATGATATCAATGCCGTTCGACACACTTTTTTGGACAAAATAGGCCACCACATCGTCACCATAGTGGCGGTAACCAAGCATGTTTTGCCCACGGAAAAGCATTTGCAATTTTGTTTTGGGGCAATATTTGCGAATGGTGCGTAAACGATCCCACGGGTCTTCGTCTAAAAATCGGATGCACGAGTCAAAGGTTGCGCCGCCCCAGCACTCCAAAGAAAAATATCCAACTTCGTCCATGGCAGATAAAATGGGCTCCATTTCTTCCATGGTCATGCGGGTTGCGATGAGGCTTTGGTGCGCGTCGCGCAGCCCCACTTCTGTAATGCCTACAGGATGATTGGCCAAAATATCACCTCAAAATTCATTTTCGGCATGGTATACCAATGCCGTTCGATTCAATGCGGTTGTATGCTAGGCAATGGTTAAAAAGCTGTCGCCTACGTTTACAGTGTCGCCTTTGTTTACAAGAATGGCGGATACGGTGCCGTCTTGTGGGGCTACAATTTCGTTCTCCATTTTCATGGCTTCTAAAATCACAAGAACATCGCCGGCTTTTACAGCTTGTCCAGCACTCACGCGCACATCCAGCACATTGCCTGGCATGGGTGCTGTTACGGGGGTGCCACCCGATGCAGGCGCTGTAGGTGCAGCAGGCGCTGCAGGTGCTGCGGGTGCTGCGGGGGCTGCAACAGGTGCTGCTGCACTCGTGCCAACTTCGTCAACACTGACGTTATAAGGGGTACCGTTAACCGTAATGGTGTATTGTTTCATATTCAGCCTCCAAGTGAATTATTCTAATTAAAGTGGCATATTTCCATGTTTTTTGGGCAGCCGCTGTGTACGTTTGGTTGCCAAAATGTCAAGGCTTGTGCAAAGGGTGCTGCGCAGCGAAGCCAAATCAGAAACAAAATCGGCCAGACCGGCGCTAAGTGCTGCAGAAGCACTGGCATTTTCTATAGCCCATGCCTTGGCACGTGTGGCGGTTTCGGTTTCAATGTTGGCACCGCTTGCCTCTATATCATCTCGTTGCAATACACTCACTGCAGCGGTAGGCTCTACAGGGGAAAGCACACAACCTTCTACGGCAATGGTTAAATCGGCACAGCCAAGCGCAGAATACAGTGTGCCCACAGCATGACCTAAAACAACAGAAACTTTAGCGGTGGTGGCATCTGCATAAGTGGAAGCCAAACGTGCGGCCTCGCGCACATTGCCCGCAACATCTTCACTGGCACTTTGCATAAAGCCGCCCGAATGCAGCACACTAACAACCGGTAAACTAAAGGCATCACAAAAACGCACAAAACGGGCGATTTTGCTCGCGTCGCTGTGTGAAAGGGTGTGCTGTTCTCCTTCGGTGACAACAAACCCTGCAGGGGCACCGTTTACTGTTGCAAAGAATACTTTAGAGCCACTGCCAAAGCCGGCAAAAAGCTCGGTGTCACTACCGTCGTCGGCAAGGGCTGACATAACGGCATCGGCAGAGTATGCCTGCATGGAAAGCGGGGTGGCAGGTGCCGAAAAAGAAAAGTCGCACGTGGGAGCTAAATTGTTTGAGGGCAAAAGTGCAAGTAGTTTTGCCGCTTGCAAAATGGCATCCTCTTCGCTGTTGCAGCAATAGGCAGCAATGCCGGCTTGTGTGGCTGCATCAGGGGTGCCGGCGGCTTCCATCGTGTCACCTTTTGCGCGGCTGATAAAAGGTGAGGTTAAAAAGAACTCGGCATCTTTGCAAAGAATAAGCAAGTCACTGCCAGCGGCAGCCATGGCGTTGGAGGCTCCACAAATACCGGTGACAACCGAAATTTGCGGCACAACTCCGGAAAGGCGTGAAACAGCTTTTGCTAAGGAAGCGGCTGAAGAAAGAGCACGCATACCCTCTTCCAAAAGTGCGCCTTTTGAATTGTAGAAACTTACCACAGGATTCCCTGTTTTAGCAGCGAGCTCCAAAGTTTTGATATGAACATCAATATCAGAACAGCTCAAAGGTGATCCGTTTTGCCAAATGGCGTAAACACTTTGTCCGCTTACAAGCCCAAAACCGGCACACGTGCCGGCGGTTTCGGAAGCAAATAAAGGTGTGTAGGCATTTTGGTCGAAAAGCGTTG
>CAYJJK010000007.1:0-44732 GCA_964370445.1 uncultured Oscillospiraceae bacterium
ATCTAATTTTATCAAAGTATCATGTAAATATTTAAATTCAAAATGGGTGGTTACCACCCCTTTTTCTTTGTCATCAGCAGGATGCTGCACCGGGCAAAAATCGTTAATTTCATACCCCTCAGGTACCACCACCATCCCACCCGGGTGCTGGCCTGTGGTGCGTTTTACACCCTCGCACCCTTTCACCAGTCGCTCGATCTCGGCATTAGGCACCATTTTATCACGCTCATTGAGATAGTTTTTTACATAGCCATATGCTGTTTTATCTTGCAAGCCCGACACTGTGCCCGCCTTAAACACCTGTTCTTTCCCAAATAATTCCTCGGTGTAACGATGAGCCTGTGCCTGATATTCTCCGGAAAAATTAAGGTCAATATCCGGTTCTTTGTCTCCGTCAAACCCAAGAAAGGTTTCAAAAGGAATTTCATTGCCATCCCCTTGCATTTTTGTGTCGCAATGTGGGCAGTTTTTGTTAGGCAAATCAAACCCACTGGCCACACTTCCATCTGTGATGAATTCACTGTGTTTGCAAGAGGGGCACAAATAGTGTGGCGGCAAGGGATTCACCTCTGAGATGCCTGCAAAATTGGCCACTGCAGACGAACCAACAGAACCACGACTTCCCACAAGGTAGCCATTTTCTTCACTATTTTGCACCAACTTTTGCGCAATAACATACAAAACCGCATACCCATGTTTAATAATGGAGTCAAGTTCTTTTTGAAGGCGCTCTTCCACAAGTTGTGGTAAATTTTCTCCATAGCGTTTTTTTGCATTGCCCATTGTTTTTTCACGTAAAATTTCGTCTGAACCTTCAATGGTAGGCGTGAACGTATTTTTGGGAATGGGGCGAATATTACCCTCGATGCTATCTGCAATTTGGTTTGGATAATCCACCACAACTGCTTTTGCATCCTCTTCACTGAGATAGAAAAATTCGTCCAGCATCTCATCTGTAGTGCGAAAATAAAGCGGTGCTTGGTTGTCTGCATCCGAAAACCCCTGCCCCGCCTGCAATACACTGCGATAAATTGCCTCATGTTTTCGTATAAAATGCACATCCCCTGTTGCCACCACAGGTTTTTGTAATTTTTTACCAAGGTCTACAATTTTTTGATTAAACTCCTGCAACGTTTCTACACTTTCCACTCTTCCCTCCCTTAGCAAAAATTCGTTGTTGCCAAGCGGTTGGATTTCTAAAAAGTCGTAATACGATGCAATTTGTTCTAATTCTTTATCATCGGCACCTGCCATAATTGCTCTGTAAAGCTCTCCCGCTTCACAGGCGGAACCAACCAAAAGTCCTTCTCTATGCCGATTGAGTAAGCTTTTGGGGATACGTGGTCCCTTACTTTTGCCCGTAGCAAAATAATCTATGTGGCTTTTCGACACAAGTTGATACATATTTTTAAGGCCTGCCTGCGTTTGAACCAAAAGTAAAAGGTGAAAATTGCGACGAGAGAGAATGTTGCCACTGGTGAGATTGGTGTTTAATTCTTTTAAAAGATAAATTCCTCGGTTTTCCAGTTCGCTCAACATGCGAGAAAACATATCGGCTGTTGCCTTTGCATCGTCTTTTGCACGATGGTGCTGAAAAGAGGGCACCCCAAGGTGGGCCGCCAAAGTGTCTAGTTTATAGTTCTTTAACCCGGTATACAAAGCTTGCCCCAGCGGCAATGTATCAATACAAGGCAATTCAAATGGCACATTCATGCGTTCTGCCGTTGCTTTCATAAAACGCATGTCAAAGCCGTGTCCATTATGTGCCACAAGTACACTGCCTTTTGCAAAATCTAAAAAGTCTTTAAAAACAACGTCCTCTGCCGGTGCATCTGCCACCATTTCATTGGTGATGCCAGTGATTTGCGTAATTTTAGGCGGAACAGGACAACCGGGATTGATAAAACTGCAAAACACATCCTTTATCTTCCCGTTTTCCAGCAAAACAGCACCAAGTTCTGTCATACGATCTACACGAGGAGAAAGGCCGGTGGTTTCAATATCAAATACCACAAATCGAGTGTTGGCAAGAGCCCCTTCCGTCACTTGGTCCAAAACGGCAAGCTGGTCATCAATGCAATAGGCTTCCATGCCGTAAATCACCTTGAAATCCGGATGATCTTTTTGCAAACCCTCATAGGCCAGCATGGCCTCTGGATAAGCCTGCACCACACCATGATCTGTAATTGCCACAGCCCGATGACCAAGTTTGGCCGCTGTTTTCACCACCTCTTTAGGGTCACACAAGCCATCCAACGTGCTTAGTTTTGTGTGCAAATGCAATTCCACGCGTTTTTCTAATGCATCATCCGTTTGGGGCTTTCTCTTCACACGCAAAATATCACTTGGCTTAAACACATAAGCGTTTTCAAAATTATCGTATACATATTCGCCACGTATAATCAGGCTGTCCCCTATGGATATTTCGCTGAGTTTGCTCACTTGCATGTTGGGCCGAAAATGCATTTTTACAGCAGCCGAACTGTTGTAATCTGTGATATAAAATGATAAAATTTGCCCGCCACGACGCAATTCTCTCCAATCTAGCTTAAAAACGTCACCAAACAGAATGCACTTTTGGCTGCCTTCATCTAAGCTTTCCAGTGGTTCTATCTCATCTGGGGTAAAAGCTGCCCCCAGCAAAACCTCCGCCGGTGCATCGGCCAATTCTATTCCCGGCAATTTTGGTGCTTTAATCCCTGCATTTCTAGGCTTTGGAGGTGGAACATTTTTTTCGATACGTTGCACCACTTCTTCTCTATCTAGTGGCTTTGAGTTCAAAAGTTGTACCACAGGTCGGTATCCAGTGGTTTCTAACAACAAATCAGCCAATTTTTCAGGAAATTGCATGGTTTGTAGCAAAATACACCCTGTGGGAACATCAAAATACAGGGCATCGGTTTCAATGCGTATCGTGGCATTTTCAAAGTAACCATTCAGCGGTAAGCCGGATGATTTTAGCTCTTCCAACAAAAGGTAAACACCCTTTTCATCAAGCTTATCATAGGGGAATTTTCCCTGCAGCACAACCTCATATGAGGGAAAGCGCGCTGCAAAAACAGCATGTAAATGCTGCTTTTCTTGCTGACATAATAGACGATCGCAAAAATATTGTATGGCAATCTGCCCTTTTTTTTCATCCACAAACACGCCCTCTATGGTGATTTCAAGGGCGCAACTAAGCGCTGTTTCGTGCTTTAATTCAGGGCACAAATCTAACAAAAGCAAGCCCACAGTCTATCCTCCCGGCCTTTCTTTATGGCTGCGACGCAAAACGGTTACCAATTGTATGTTAAAGGCACAAAAAATGGCAACGTAAAAGTTCAATACCTATCCCTGTATTTTAATCAAATCAAACCAACTCAATACATTCATAAGCAAATGTATCAACCATTTCACTATCTTGATAAAATTAAGATTCCAGCGCTTCTATCTCTTTCAGCAGTTCTTCTACAAAATTCTCACGCACCACGCGCACCCGTTCGCCTTTTCTAAAAATCACTGCACTGTCTTTGCCACCGGCAAGGCCCACATCTGCCTCTTTTCCTTCACCAAGCCCATTCACCACACAACCCATCACAGCAATTTTAATCTTCTTTTTCGATCCTTTCAGTTTGTCTTGCACCTCGCTTGCAATGCCTTCTACTGAAATGCAGGTGCGCCCACAGGTTGGGCAACTGATGATTTCCGGCCCTTCCACATCATGCCCGGCCGCACGTAATATCTCAAAACCGGCCTGCACCTCACTTTTTGGGTTTGTTGTTAACGATACACGCAAAGTATCCCCAATACCATCCAAAAGTAACGCACCAATTCCCATGGCGCTTTTGATAAGCCCCATTCTTTCAAGCCCTGCCTCGGTTACGCCAAGGTGTAAAGGGTATAAGCATTGCTGTGAAAGTAGGCGATATGCCTCAACATTGGTTGGCACATGGCTGGATTTTAGTGATATGACAATATCTTCAAAATCAAAACGTTCTAAAAGGGAAATTTCTTTTAAGGCACTTTCCACCAAGGCCTCGGCCGTTGGGTGGCCATATTTTTCCAAAAGTGCTTTTTCTAAGCTTCCACCATTCACCCCGATACGAATGGGCACACTTTTCTGCTTACACGCTGCGGCAACCTGCCTTACACGCTCGGTTTCTCCAATATTACCAGGGTTAATGCGCACCTTGTCTACCCCGGCCTCTATGCAAGCCAAAGCGATACGATAGTCAAAGTGAATATCGGCCACCACAGGGATACTGATTTCGTTTTTCAATGCTTCTATCAGCCTAACATTCTCCCTATGTGGCACACTTACACGTATAATTTCGCAGCCGGCTGCTTGCAATTCTTTCGCTTGGCACACATTGCCTTTTATATCTTCTGCTGGCACACTAAGCATGCTTTGCACACGTACAGCGCTGCCGCCGCCCAGCAGCACATTGCCTATTTGTATTTGTTTCGAAATTCTTTTTTCTTTTTTCATCTCATCACCCCACCAAACGTGCAATGTCATTAAATGTTGCAAATAACATCACGCCAATGAGCAACACAAACCCACCAATATTAACCGCAAACACAAAACGCTCATTCAATGGTTTGCGTATCACAGTTTCTATAAATAGCTGTAGCACTTTCCCGCCATCTAATGCTGGCAATGGCAACATATTAACAATGCCAAGATTGATAGAAATTAACGCAAGCAAGTTTAAAACACTTTGCCAACCAACAGAAACCGCCATGCCCACTTGCGAAACAATGCCCACCGGGCCCGAAAGTTGATTGATTGCAATTCGACCCATAAGTAAATCGAAAAGACTTAAATAAATCATACGCGCGTAAGAAAGTGTGTTTAAAAATGCTTCTTGCACCACAGTCCATACGTTTTTTTCTACTGCTTGCACTTTAAACCCAAAATCAAGATATGTAAACACCTCACCGGTTGTTTCATCTATCACCGGCTCGCCTGTTTCGGGGTCAATTGCCTCCACTTCAGGAAATGCCACATTTTCAAGCTCTATCTTTTCACCGTCACGTCGCACCTGTAATTCAAAGCTTCCATTTTGTGTTCTGGCAAACTCATACATCATATCATCTAAAATAAACATTGTTCTTCCGTTTATTTTTAGTATTTCATCACCCACTTGCAAGCCGGTATCAGGGTTTGTAATCTCTACAATTGTGGTGTCGGCAATGGGCCCACCAGTGGCAATAAGCACAATGAGCACCAAGAAACCAAGAAGCAAATTCATGAAGGCCCCTGCCACCATCACAAGCAAGCGATTGATGGCAGGTGCTTTTGAAAAACTACGCTCAGAATCGTTTTCCTCATCTTCCCCTTCCATTTGCACATAACCACCAATGGGAAAAAGACGCAAAGAATAGGTGGTTTCTCCCCATTGTTTTTTCAACAGAGGAGGACCCATGCCAAGTGCAAAGGCATTTACCTTTATGCCACTTTTTTTTGCAACCAAAAAATGCCCCAGTTCGTGCACAAAGATAACTATCCCAAATACCAAGGCCGATACAACCAGCATAATGACTGTACTCATTCTATTTCCTCTCTATACGCCGCCGGTTTTTTCGACACTATACTCACAAGACTAGTTTTTACAATGCTCATGCACATAGCGCCGCGCTGTGGCATCACAGGCATACACATCGTCCAAGTTATAGCTACCGGCAAAACTGTCGCTATCCACACAGCCCTCTACCAAACGCCCAATGTCCAAAAAGGAAATTTTCTCTTTCAAAAACAATGCCACTGCCTCTTCATTTGCGCCATTTGCTGCGCAAGGGGCAAGCCCGCCTTTTTCTGCCGCTTTTTTGCACGCGGCCAAACAGCGAAAAGTGTCATCGTCTGTTTGGCCAAAATCTAAGCGTGTAAGTGTTTTAAAATCTAATTGTGGTGCAGAACCTTGCACACGGTTTGGGAAAGTAAGCGCATATTGTATGGGCAATCGCATATCTGGCACACCAAGCTGTGCCAGCACTGAGTTATCCGAAAACTCCACCATCGAGTGGATGATGCTTTGGCGTTGCACTACTATATCAATCTGTTTCGGCGGCAAATTAAACAGCCACATTGCCTCGATAAACTCAAGACCCTTATTCATCAAAGATGCCGAATCAATGGTGATTTTGCTTCCCATCGACCAATTTGGATGTGCCAAAGCATCTTTCACCGTCACTTTTTCAAGCTCTGCTGTATTTTTTTCATAAAATGGACCCCCAGAGGCCGTAAGGATTACCCTTTTAAGCTCTTTTGCCGAGTATTCATCTTGCAAACACTGAAAAATAGCACTGTGCTCACTGTCTACCGGGAGCAATCTTCCACCTTTATTTCGGCTTTCACGCATCACCAATTCTCCGCCTGTCACAAGGCTTTCCTTGTTAGCCAAGGCAACATCCATGCCACGACCAAGAGCCGCAAGTGTTGCGTCAAGACCTGCAATGCCTACAATGGCATTAAGTGTTATGTTTGCATCACATTCCAAAACCGCCCTGCGTGTAGCATCCTTACCCGTAAGCAAACCCACTTTGAAAGGCAATGACAAAAGTTCAGGCTCTATTTTTTTTGCAGCCTCTTCATCAGTCACAGCAACAAGCTGTGGCTTAAATCCCTTCACTTGCGTAAGCAATAGGTCGGTATTTTGGTGGGCACTGAGTAGCGCAACTTCATAGCCTTGCCGACGTATTACATCTAGACTCTGCCGTCCAATGGAGCCAGTGCTGCCTAAAAGTGCAACTTTCTTCTTCATCATATCACCTCAAGATAGAATGGTGAAACTGGACAGCCAGCGCCATCAGCGGTGCGATTAAAAGCAGGCTGTCAAAACGATCCATAATTCCGCCGTGTCCGGGAAAAATGGTGCCATAATCCTTGATGCCACACTGCCGTTTTACTCCTGAGGCAAATAGGTCGCCCAGCATGCCCAGCACCGAAGCAAATGCACCCAAAACTGCCACAAAAAGATAGTAAATATTGCCACCCTCTTGCCACAAGGTACCCTCTGGCCAAAATTGTGTATATAAAAAACTGATTAAAACCCCAAGAAGCATGCTGCCAAAAATCCCCCCCGCAGCACCTTCCACTGTTTTGTTTGGGCTAACATTTGGCGCCAATTTGCGCTTACCAAAACGCCTACCCACAAGGTAAGCAAAGGTGTCTCCACCCCAAGCAAATCCCATCACCATCACCGTAACATACACTGCATCATAGCCATAGTCCCCTTGGGGCAGCAATTTTTTTAGGCTGAGTAGTGTAAAGAAACAAAACAATACCAAAAGAGAATAAAGAGTCATCCCAGCGAATTTTGTGAAATCAATATGCTTGTTTCTTTGAACAAAATATATCGATATAAACAGAAGAAAAGCATATAACGCTGCTGTAATCCACTTTTGCATACCAAAGAAAGGCAGCAACATCACAAAAAACACCAGTGGGATAAAGGCTATGAAAAGGGGCAAATCTTTCTTTTTAAACCCAAAGGCATCAAATATTTCGTGTATGGCAATGAGGGTGATGGCACAAAAAAGCACGTCAAAAACAAGTGTTTCATAAAGCAAAAAAGCAAATATAAGCAATATGATACCCACCACCGAGGTGATTACTCTGGTTTTCATCAAGCCCCCCTCCTCTCTTTTTAATCCAAAAAAAATTCAACATGCAAAAGGTTTACACAAGACCACCAAAACGACGTTCACGCCCCTGGTATTCTGCCACAATTGCATCAAAATCTGCCCTTGTAAAATCCGGCCAAAGGGTATCGGTAAACATCAATTCCGCATAAGCGCATTGCCACATAAGAAAATTTGAAATGCGCTTTTCGCCTGAAGTGCGTAAAATGAAATCCGGCATTGGTTGGCCATAGGTATACAGTTTTTTCTCAATTTCTTCTTCTGTGATACTCTCAATGCTACGTGTTTCGTTTTTTACCTCTGCTGCCAAGCGACGTGCTGCCTGCACCACTTCTTGCCTGCCACCATAATTGACAGCAATATTTAGCACCATACCTGTTCTGCTTGCTGTTTTTTGTTCAATATCCTGCATCATGCTTTGATGCTCAGGGCGCAAAGGTGCACGGTCACCTAAAAAAACAACGCGATTGTTTTCGTCGATATATTTATAAAGCCGTTTCAAACTGGTGCCAAACAAATCCATAATCACTTTAAGCTCTTCTTTGGGTCTTGACCAATTTTCGGTAGAAAATGCATAGTATGCAATAGAGGCCACACCTAGTTCATTTGCATAACGTGTGATGTCCTCAAACACTTCGGCGCCTTTTTTGTGGCCTGCCGTGCGCGGCAACCCTCTTTTTTTTGCCCAGCGTCCATTTCCATCCATGATGATGCCAATAGACAGACCCTTTGCCGCGCTTTGTTGTTCCATGCCATTTCCACCTTTCTGCACCATTTTATCATTTTGGTTATCTCTTCTATAAAAAGTGCCACGCCCTTGCGCGGCACCCTATGAAAGCTATGTAAGCACTTTGAGCCTCACTTAAAGGCGCACACAGAAAAATCAAATCACAATTATAAAATGATACAACTAAATCTCCATGATTTCATTGTTTTTTTCTTCACAAATATGATCGATATCTTTGGTGTGCTTATCGGTGATTTTTTGCACATCATGCTCAAGTTCTTTCAAATCGTCCTCAGTAATTTCGCTTTTCTTTTTTTGAGCCTTGAAGTGGTCAATGGCATCTCTTCGAATGCCACGCACCGTCACCTTACACTCCTCACCCATTTTCATCACATCTTTGGTTAGCTGTTTGCGGCGCTCCTCTGTGGGCGATGGAAAAGCAAGGCGAATCACTTTGCCGTCGTTAGAAGGTGTGATGCCAACATCAGAAGATAAAATAGCTTTCTCAATATCACGAATGAGACTGCCATCCCAGGGCGAAATCACAAGCATACGCGCCTCTGGCACCGAAACTGCTGCCACCTGCTGAATGGGTGTGGGGCTTCCGTAATAGTCTACCATCACCTTATCCAAAACAGCAGGGTTTGCACGCCCTGCACGCACAGCACCAAGTTCTTTTTTTAAATGAGCCAAAGCTTTATCCATTTTTTCTGTATACACCTTCATTGAATCATCAGCCATTTTTCCTACCTCCTTTTTTAATTAAGCTTTTACAAGTGTGCCAATACCTTCTCCCTGTACTGCACGCTTAATATTATCCGGGTCAGACATGTCAAACACAAAAAGTGGCAAACCATTTTCACTACACAAAGCAGCAGCCGTAGCATCCAGCACCGCCAACTTTTTATTCAACATTTCCTCGAAATTTAAAGTATCATATTTTATGGCATTTGCATTTTTCTTTGGGTCACTGTCATATACACCATCCACCATAGTGGCTTTTAGAACAATATCGGCACCAATTTCCAAGGCGCGCAAGGCGGCAGCTGTATCGGTGGAAAAATAGGGGTTTCCTGTGCCACAGGCCATGATGACAATGCGGCTTTTTTCCATATGACGTACAGCTTTGCTTCGAATATATGACTCTGCCACGGCTTGCATCGGAATGGCTGTTTGCACACGTACCTCTGCCCCCAGCTTTTCAAGTGCATCCGCCACAGCTAAAGAATTCATCACTGTAGCCAACATGCCAATATGGTCGCTTCTGCTGCGCTCCATATCGCCACCGCTGCGCCCACGCCAAAAATTGCCGCCACCAACCACAATGGACATTTGTACACCCGTCTCGTGCGCTTTGACAACGCCCTTGCAGATGTTTTGCACCGTTTGCACATCAATGCCAAATCCTTTGCCGCCAGACAAAGCTTCGCCCGATAACTTTAACAGCACGCGCTTGTATTTTGCCGCCAAACTCTTCACCCCATTTTATCTTCTTTTTGCTTGATGCTTCTTATTTTACAATAGAACTCTTTTAATGTAAAGCAAAGCAAAACGGTGCCTTGCAAAAACAAAACACCGCAGTGACATCTCATGCCGAAACCGGCTCGTAATATAAGTTTCGAATGTATTCTTCGGTGGCTTCCTCATCCATTTGAAAATTATTGGCGTTCATTTCGCCTTGCATAGAATCAAACTCTATCGATTCTACTGTTAGCATAATATACGCAACATATAATTTCTCAAAAAAGCTTAAATCTGTTTCAACATAGTATTGAAAAATTTCTACCATTTGCAGTGCAAAAAACGGGTTTGATTTGGCTTCGTCCACAACAGCGTCAAACATAATTTTAAAAAATTCTTCCTGACGATCCATACGTTCTAAATTGGCCCCATCTTCAATTGATTCGCCACGGTGGCGCAAGTAAAGCTCCGCCATTTCACCGTTCACAAAAACGGTCTCTTCGTCTAAAGAATTTCCTGTAAGATTTGCAAACTCTGGCGTTAAAGGTAATTCTAGTCCGCCCAGAAAATCCACTACCAAGCGGATAGCCGTCATGTCCACACTGGCAAAACGATCGATATTTGTGTCAAACAATTCGTGACCTAAAGAAGCTGTTGTAAAGCGCCCCGCATCCAAGGGCCTATCTGCAAAAGCAGGGTTGCCGCCAATTGCATACACATTGCACAAAGGGCCCTCGCCGGTATGAGAAACCCCACCGCTTACATCTTGATAAAAAATGGTACTTGGTAAATCTCTAGGCACAGAAAGCATCGAAACTTCTTTGGTTTTGGTGTTTAAGGTAAGCAAAATCACTGTATCTGCTTGTTCACTGATTAAAGGGTTTTCAATGTCCTGCTGTTGTAAGCCCAAAAGCAGTATTCCATGTACATCAGGATTTCGCACATACTGTACACCCTCATGTTCAAGATAATGCTGCTCCTCGTTAATGGGTGGCTGAACCACACTATAGGGGTTTGTATTTTCAAAAAGCCCCGAGATGACACTTGTAATAAACCAAACGATAACCAGACAGCCCAACACAAGTATTAGCACACCTGCACCGATACCCAGCATCCGTTTTTTCTTAGAATTCATCGTTGATCAACTAATTTTGACACTACAATATAACGCTCGGTTTCTCCCCCAACTTCTGCCACACAGGTGGAAAGCACCATAAAGCGATCTGATACAGTAAGACCATCTAAGTTCAAGTTGGCCTCTTCATCTGTGGTTTCGTTAAGCCAATCAATAAATCCTTGCAATTCCTCTGGGTCATTGTAATTATGTTCGTATAAGATATTGCGGTTATCCGTGGTAAAGGCTGCCACCACCTCAAACTGCTCTTGTCTGCTCGGCGTATACAAAAACATATCCGGATTTTCTTCAAAATACTCCGGGTCTTTATAATTATGAAGCTGGGTAAAGAAAGTATCCTCTGGTGTAAAATGGCCATACAAAACGCTTACTTGATCAAGCAAATCGTCTGGGTTTTGCATGTCTGCAAAAACGGCACCATAGGGGTCATATTCGCCTTCCACCGTGGTGGTAAGGTATTTTGCATTGTCTACGCCACGCATTACAGGATAATCAATCACCGTGCCCGGCACCTCAATCCATGCAATAACATCCTCGTTTGTCTCTTTTAACTCATCAAAATCAATATCATCACGAAAGTTCTCTTCTTGTACAACCGGTTGCAGTTCAGGTGACGATGCTTCCGAAACCGCAACTGAAGACGAGTCGTCCTCACCGCAGGCTACCAAAAACAAAGAAAATACCAACATAAGCGAAAGTACTTTAATAATCGAAATTTGGCCTCTGGTTCTTGTGCTCATTTTTTTAAGAAAATTCATCATGTCATCCTTTTTTATTCATTTCAAAAAAACTGTATGCGAACACAATTTTTTCGTATTTACGTATAAGATTTGTAAAACGATATTTTGTATACTACCTATAAAATTTTATCACTCTTGCCTTACTCTGTCAAGATTACACTTTGCCCGGGGTGTGGCAAAGCGCGTTGATTTACAGAAAATCGAGAACTGAGAAAAGCTTCTCACAAAATTCTTTTCTTCTGCCCCAATTTCGCTTTTGTCTTTTTATGGTCATGCCCAAGCCCAAACCTTTAAAAGCACAAATGACAGCTCAAAATCCGTCCTCGTTAAAACAGCCATTTTCGTTCAAAAAATGAACAACAAAAAAGCTGTCTACCGAAAAAATATTCGATGACAGCCTTTCTAAAGCACTCATATGGTGGACTCGAAGGGGATCGAACCCTCGACCTCTCGGATGCGAACCGAACGCTCTCCCAGCTGAGCTACGAGCCCATTAGATAAGGGCAGAAAACTTACCATTGAATTTTAACAAAATGCATATTGAAAGTCAATAGAAAATGCTAAGATTTTGAAAGCTTCACTCTTGGTTTTTCTTGATAGGTAGGGCAAAATACATTAATTTAAGATAAAGCAAAACCACTTAACACTGCTGTTAAAATTTCCATACTTCTTAAAACATACTGGTTTCTATGTGCAAGAGCCGAAATATTGTGCCTCAACGCAACATTTATACTCTCCTATGTTTTATTATATATTCTCACTGAAAATTATGTTTATTTTTCCACATTTATTTGCCTTTAAAAATTGTTCACAAGAAAAATATGGCCCACAGAATCACCCTTTATATAAAAAAGGCAAAACCCCTATATATGAGGTTTTGCCTTTTCTGTTTTTATACATCAGATGCGCTACTCTTTAGGCATATACACCGGTTTGGGGAGAAATGGCAGCCGCTGTAGTGGTGGTAGTTGTTGTTGGAGTAGTTGTTGTTGGAGTAGTTGTTGTCGTTGTGGTAGTAGTTGTTGTAGTCGTTGTTGGAGTAGTCATTGGAGTTGTTGTACTAGCCGGACTATAGTAAAAACCATATAGCGAGAAACCTCGGGCCGCAAAGCTAAAAGAATCGTCTGCAGCATTTGCTCTAAAAACCTCTATGCTTCCATCCGCCTTTTGATGAGCTACATTAATGATGTCGGTGGATTTAAGGCCAGGCATTGGAATCGTGATGATTGTACCATCCGGTGGCTGACTACCATCAGAAAGTGTAAAATCGGTAAGATATACCAAAGTACCCGATGCACCTTGTGCTCCTGCTGCACTGTTAAAGTCACGAGCCATTTGCGTATCACCCGCAACATCAACAATTTTCAATTGCACTTCTGCTGGAAGGCCCTCAACCGTAATAGCATACGAAACCACGCGGGGCAATTCTTGTGGTGAACTTGCCATGGCAGCCATCGGCATCATCAATGCAACCAACACCACCACAGTCAATACTGTAATCAATCTCTTTTTCATTTGTGTTCACTCCTCATCTCTAGTTTTATTCGGATTATCATTTTTGGTGAAAGTTCGTTCAAAATTTTAACCTTCACATTTCCAACACAAATATAACACTTATCTGAGATCTTGTCAATAAAAAATTTTATATCATTGTTTTTTACTATTTCATTTATTCTTCACAATAAAAAAGAAAGCAAAAACGAATTTTTGCTTTCTTTTTTATATTTAAGTTGTTTGCAGCCTTATTTTAAGATGTGCTTGCCATTTTATCCGCCGTATGTGTCGTCTTTTTAGCCGGCTTGTTTCTGCGCTCGTCCAGCCATACCCAAAGCGGACCTGCAATGCACATGGTAGAATATGTACCACTAATCATGCCCACCATCAGCGGGAATGCAAAGGTGAATATGCTGTCTAGGTTGTATACAAAAGAGAAAATGCACACACAGCCAAGTGCTGCCACTGTGGTAAGGGTTGTATTTACAGAGCGAGCCATACTTTGGTTTATGCTGCGGTTCATCAGTTCTGAGAACGGCATTTTTTTGCCATATAACCCACGATTTTCGCGTACGCGGTCGTAAATAACCACAGTATCATTGATAGAATATCCCAAAATGGTAAGCAATGCCGCAATGAAGTTGCCGTTAAGCGGAATTTGCAAAATTACAAACACACCATACACAATGCATAAGTCATGTAGGAGGGCCACGATGGCGGTGAGACCACCTACCCAGCCACCAATGTTTTTAAACCGGATGCCAATGTAAAGCAAAATGAGTACGGATGCAGCAAAAACGGCAATGAGGCACTTTAAGAGGAAGGCATTACCAATGCTGGGAGCCACGTTATTTACTTCCAGTTGCTCAAATGCATTATCGGGAAAGGTTTCTTGCACTGCCGCCGTCAAAGCTGCAAGTTCCTCAGCTGTCACTGTTTCTTGCCCCGGCATTGTAAAGGTTAAAGTGCTACCACCTGTTACGGGATTATCACCCTCTTGCATTTGCACTTCGCTGCCAAGGGTTTCGTCTGCCACAGTTTGAATTTCATCCATTGCTACCTCGCCCTGATAGCTATAGGTAATCAAGGCACCGCCGCTAAACTGCACATCCAGCTGAACACCCAAAACAAAAGAACCAATTAAAATTAGAACCAGCAAGGCGCCCGAAAGAGAGAAAAACTTTTTACGAGATGCCACAACAGAAAATTTGGGCAGTTTAAATGCCGTTTTTCCTTCGGCCACAGCACCGTACCATGTGGGCTTGCGCAGGGCCTTAAATTTAGAAAGAGAGTAAAGCATCACGCGTGTGCTTAAAACACCAAAAATCAAATTGAGCAACACACCTACAAATAAGGTATAGCCAAATGAGTAGATAGTACCTGCTGTCGACGGCCCAAAGGCGAAGAACAACGGGCGCAACAAAAGGGCAAAAAAGTTATCCGGTGGGCCAAAAGAACCCATAAGAATAGCTGCCACAATCAGCACTGTGACATTGCTATCCACCACAGGGGCAAGGCCGCGACGGAAAGCAGCACGAATGGCTGCGTCCAATTTTTTGCCGCCTCGCAGTTCCTCTTTTAAACGCTCGCCCATAATGACATTGGCATCTACACCAATGCCAACAGATAGGATGATACCCGCAATACCCGGCAAAGTAAGTGTAAACCCATTAAACACGGCGAAATAACCTGAAACAAAAGCAAGTGCACCTGCTGCCTGACCAAGAAGGGCAAGGCTTGCCACAGCCCCCGGCAACCGGTAAGAGAAAATCATAAACCCAACAATGAGAATGAAAGCCACAATGCCGGCAATGGTCATAGCACGCAGAGACTGACTACCAAGGGTGGGGCTAATGGTAGAAAAACTATCCGCCTCCAATGCAAACGGCAAAGAGCCTGCATTGATGGTGCTGGCAAGGTCGCTGGCGGTTTCGGCATCAAAGCCACCGGTAATCACCGCTTCGCTTGTGTTAATTTGTTCATTCACCGAGGGCGCACTAATCATTTGCTCATCCATCCAAATAGAGATGGTGCCAGCCGTTTCGGCTAGACGTCCTGTGGCTTCTGAAAACTTTTGAGAAGCTTCATCTGTTAGCTGAAGTTCTACATAGTGTTCTGGCTCGCCAAACTCACTGAGGCTGCCATACTGTGCAGTTGCCTCAATAATATCTGTACCCTCTAAAATAATGCTTTCAGCGGTAGTTCCGGTAGGTGCTCCCGTGGTTTCATCCACTTCGTTGCCCTCACGGAAAGTAAGAAGCGCCGTTGCCGAAAGCTCTTGAATGGCTTGCTCTGGGTCAAATTCGGTTTCATCCGCCTGCCAAGGAAAGCGCAAAATCAGCCTGCTTTGATCCACATCTTTGTACAATTCATAATCTGTGATACCAAGGCCAACCAAGCGTTGCTCTACCACCGCCTGTGCCGAGTTCATTTGCGCTTCGGTCGCTTCTGTCCCGTCTTGTGGAACAAAAGTCACATCCACACCACCACGGATGTCGATGCCGAAACGGATTTCATCCACACTTTTGATAACCGGTGTTACAATATCTCCATAACGGCTACTATAGCCAAACACGGTGGTTACCGTTAAAAACAGGATGAGGAAGGCCGCTATAAAAAACCAAATCTTCCCTTTTCTTTTCATCATTTCCTCCAAATCCTAACGGCAAAAGTCCAAACCGCCGGATTGCTTTTTATAAATTAGCCTTATCCGTTTTGCTCCAGCAATTTTTCTACCGCTGCAATACGGGTGGCAACACCCAAAAGCTCGGCCGCTGTTTCCAGCTCTTCCATAGGTGGGAAAGATGGTGCCACACGGATATGCTCATCTTTGGGGTCTTTGCCATAAGGGTAAGCAGCACCTGCCGGTGTGGTGATAACACCGGTTTGTTTACACAGTTCAACAATGCGTGACGCCGTGCCCGGCATTACATACAGGCTTACAAAATAGCCACCCTTAGGGTCTGTCCAGCGTGCCACGCCACACTCGCTTAAATCTCTATTGAAGATTTCTACCACTTTGTTAAATTTGGGGCGTAAAATGGCAGCATGTTTTTGCATGTGATTTGCCATACCCTCTTTTTTAAGAAAACGCACATGATTTAGCTGGTTTACCTTGTCTGGCCCAATCAGCATGGCCGACATGTATTTAAGGTATTGCTTAATCATCGATTCGCTACCTGCAATGGCTGCAACACCGGAGCCTGCAAAGGTGATTTTGCTGGTGGAGCACAGCATCACGGCACGGTCTTCGTTACCCGCTTTTTTGCACTCTTCCAAAAGGTTTGGCACTGTGTATTCTGTTTCGGTTAGATGATGAAAACCATAGGCATTGTCCCAAATGATTTTAAAATCTTTGGCCCCGGTTTCCATTTTGGCCAAACGCTCTACCACTTCTTTTGAATAGACATGTCCGTCCGGATTGGAGTACACCGGCACACACCACACACCTTTTACGGCAGGGTCTTTGGCAAGTTCTTCCATAACGTCCATATCCGGGCCATCTTCCGTCATTGGCACGGTAAGCATTTCAAACCCAAAAACCTCAGTCACACGAAAGTGACGGTCATACCCAGGCACCGGGCAAAGGAATTTACGGTTCGCTTCATCTTTCCACGGGCCACTGCCACCAGAAAAGCCGTTTTGCCATCCCATATTGATAATTTGATACATCATTTGCAAGGTGGCATTATTGCCCACCACAATTTCCTGCACCGAAACACCCATGAGTTCAGCAAAATAAGCACGCGCCTCTGGCAAACCTTCTGGCTGTCCATAATTGCGTGCGTCCACTCCACTCTCGTCTTTATATTCCTTATAATCCAGTAAAGGTAGCGAAAGGTCTAGCTGGTTTGCCGCAGGCTTACCGCGAGACATGTCCAGCTTTAAATCCATTTCTTTGAAACGATTTAGTTCTTTTTGCAAAGATGAAAGTTCGGCTTGTAATTCGTCTTTTGTCATGGTTTGATATTGGCTCATTTTTTCCTCCCATTGTTCAACTTCCCAATATTTTAAATGGCAAACGCAAACACATTTGCCACCTTATGCGAAAGCACTCAAAATATTATAATACAATTCTTTTTATAAAACAAGTTTTTTATCAAGTCAGGCATGATGAAACAATCATGATTTTTAGAGCTAACTATGATAAATTAAAGTAATATAGCTTGAAATGAAAGAGAAAATACAAAATCTTACCTGTCACCTTTTTCACTTCTTAATTTTCTTCACATCAAATATTTTGTAACGCCACAAACCCGAAACTTCCTTGAATACAAAATAATAATATGGTAAGGTATATGCATTGGTATCTTATGTTTTGGGCGCAATTTTTTAACAATCGCCAAAAGAAAAACAAAATATGGGTGTGTAGCCTCTTCAATGAGCTTATGGCGTTCAAGCTGAAAATCTTTATCAAAATATTTTCTACTAATCGTTAATTTTTAATTCATTTCTGAAAATATCAGCAGCTATTCCGCCACATGAAACCATTTCTGTTTTAAAGAAATATGTGTTTTTTCCATTGTTCATTTATGGCATAAATGAACATCCATGTGAGCAAGTGCAATTGCACAGAAATCCTGGCAAAATGGGCTGATATGACAATAGCCAAAAGGAGTATAACATGGTTTTAGTTTGGTATCCAAAATGCACCACCTGCCAAAAGGCAAAAAAATTTTTAGACGAGCAAAAGATGTCCTTTACAACAAGGCATATCAAAGAAGAGAACCCAACATTTAATGAACTGAAAGAATGGCATGGCAAAAGTGGCTTGCCACTGAAAAAATTCTTCAACACAAGTGGCCTTGTGTATAAATCCCTGGGGCTAAAAGATAAGCTGGCCAACATGAGCGATGATGCACAGCTGCAACAACTGGCAACAGACGGAATGCTTGTAAAGCGCCCATTGCTTATTGGCGAAAACTTTGTTCTTGTTGGGTTTAAAGAAGCCGAATGGATGCAGAAAATAGGCGACTCCCACTAACCATTGTGTTCTGCTAAAACCGTGAAATAATTTTCGTCAAAATTGGCATATAAAAACCCAAACCAAGCGATATTGCAAGGGATGGACTTTTTTGTTGCAGGCAGCAAATTCTTTCGGATTACATTTATGAACGTAGTATTTTTTTCATATCCTTGCCTTTTGCAAGTTCGTCTATCAATTTGTCTAAATATCGAATTTCTTTCATAATTGGTTCCTTAATTTCATCAATTTTCACACCACATATCGAACCTTTGATCTGATTTCTGTTTGGGTTGAGCATCGGCGCTGAACTAAAGAAGTTTTCCATATCAAGGTTATTTTCGAGCTTTTGTATGTCGTTTTTTGTGTAACCTGTTAACCAACAGATTATCTCGTCTACCTCATCGGCGGTTTTCCCCTTTTTCTCTACTTTTGCAATATACAGCTTGCGCATCTCACAAAAGCAAAATGTATAAATATTGTGTCCATTCACTTTTCTTTCCTCCTATACAATTGCGAGATTGAATTATATTTTTGTTAAATATGTAAATCTCGTTTATTATAACCAATACAGCCCAGCACAATGAATAGAATATATAAGACAAAGTAGATGGCCAATGCAGTTGCAGTGTTGTTTGAGATGGTTACTGTTTTGTTGATACCAAAACTGATAAACGGAGATAGATACGTCAAAAAATCCATTTTGTCTCCAAGCAAGGTGCCAAGATAACCCAAAAGATAACTTGTAAGAACAGCAAAGCTTGCAACAGCTCCTGTGATATGCTTTGCATTTATCCCCGAAAGTGCAAGGCCAATAGCGCTAAAAAACAGTGGAGTAAACCCCGAAACTGTGGAAGCTTTAATAATTTTCACCGCATCAAAGGTATCGCCGCCGTTGATGGCCCCGCAGATCAGTGTTGATATAAGCGCCATAACCACAATGATGATTACGGAAATACTTGCCGTTACGTATTTTGCGATATAAATTTCTGTGCGGCTAATTGCAAGACCATTGAGAAATTCAATCGATTTTGTTTTTTCTTCTTTTAAAATAAGCCCTGTGGAAAAAGTGGCCGAAAAAATTGCAACTGCAATCACAATAATTCCAAAAATCGATCCATAATATGTGATAAAATTCGACATGTCCGCTATTGATTCCATGCCAAATAACAACAAGAGTTCCTCTGGCATCATCTCCATTTCCACTTGCGCCATATCCTGAACATGAGGGAACAAAAGCATGTATAGAGCCATAAAGGCAAAAATAGAAATACTCCAGCCAACAATCGTCTTTCTATTTACAAAGAGGTTAAATTGGCTGATATTCAAAATATTTCTCAGCTCTACATTTTTCATCACTTAACCTCCTTATAGTAATTGATAAATTCATCTTCTACCGATTTTGTTTTGATTTCAAGGCTATTTAAATTTAATGTAGCCAGTTTTGCCACAAGTTTGTTGATGTCATCATCAACCTCATAGCTCTCGCTATGGCCATCTTTTGTTTGGTAACTCACAATTTGTTGATATTTAATTTTCACATCAGCCAAATCGAAATAATCCACAAGCTCTCCGTCTTTTATCACGGCAACCATATCACAATATTTATCAATTTCAGCCAAATTGTGGCTAGAGAGAAATACAGTTTTTCCACGTTCTTTTTCTTGCAACAGCAATTCGAAAAATTTATTTTGCATAAGAGGGTCAAGGCCATTGGTCGGCTCGTCTAAAACAATGAGCTCACAATTCTTTATCAGCCCTTGAATTAAAGAAAGTTTTTTACGGTTGCCAAAACTCAGCTCATTGATTTTTTTTTGCAAATCCAGCTCAAAATATTGAGCTAATTCATCAATTTTTTCAAACGGTGTATCTGAAAACTTGGCAGAAAATTTCAAGAGCGCAAACCCTGTAATATTGTCATAAAACTGCGCCTCACTGGGAATATACGCAGCTTTACATTTGATCTTTTTTGTATCTTTCGCACTATCCAGGCCAAAAATACTCATGTTGCCACTGCTTGCGTGAATCATGTTAAACATGCTTCGCAATGTGGTGCTTTTGCCTGCACCGTTTTTACCCACAAAGCCAACAATTTTTCCGCTTGGCACAGCAAGCGATAAATGATTTACCGCCGTAAAATCACCATATTTTTTACTAAACTTTTTTATATCGATAACGGACACTCCGCCACCCCTTTCGCACGTAAAATCATAACAAAAGAATCGTTCTGTTCAAATTCTGCATAATAAAGTATTTTTTCAATTTCCAGTTCACTCGGAACCAATTTTTCCAGTGTGTCTTCGTCATAATAAACAAATCTCAACTGCCCGTCAAATTCAAATTCTTCTCTGTGTTTTCCGGCCCAAAGTGTTGCAAAAATAATGCCATTTGGGTTTAAATGCATGTATTGATTTAATAAAGACTTCACAAAATCATCCGTTTTTAAATGTTGAAGAACTTTATTTGAATAGATGCAATCAAATCGGTTTTCAGTTTCAAGCGTCACTGCATCCAAAACCAATACATCTAAATCACTTTTTTTCTTGAAGTCCGCAATAAAAAGTTGAGAATAATCACTGCCCGTTACACGATAATATTCTGACAAAGAAATCAAATCAACACCAGTGCCCATGCCAAGTTCTAACAAACTTGAGCCGTGAGCAAGCACCTTACAAACCTCCTTTATAATAAATTGGTTATCGTACTCCGCCATCATATTTGTATACAAATCCACATTTTCTCTGTGTTGAAAATAATCCATCGAGTACCTCCATTTCAAAATATATCCCTTAAGCTATACTTTAATATCATTAAACCTGTCTACATGAATAAAGGCGTAGAAGATGTGGCCGGTTAAAAATACATCGGCACTCTAAAAAAAACTGGGGAGAATATGGTAAAGGTTTTGTTTTTTGCACTTTTCCATAAATACAACAATGACAAATGATACCAAAACAAAAAAAACAGAGATATTGCGTCACATTTATAGTGCACCTCCAGTTTACTAAAATAAATATTTTTATTATACCATATGGGTGCAACGCAATCAAAATAACTCGCACCAACATTCCATAATGCCAAAACACACCTATGTATGCACACTGCTCGTTTTCATTATAATCCATTATCGTCTTTGTTATTTAAATCCCCTTTTTTCTTTTCTCCTTAGCTCATTTACCCCTTAATACTCTTATAAATCTCTTGCGCAAACCGCTAGAATTGTTATACTATATTATGATATAATCAAACCCTAGCAAAAAAGATGGGAGATGTGGCATCATTAAACAGGTTTATATTTTTACAGACGGCGCGTGCAAGGGAAACCCAGGTCCCGGAGGCTGGGGTGCCATTTTGCGCTACCAGGGTACAGAAAAAGAAATCTCTGGCGGTGAAGAAAACACCACAAACAACCGTATGGAACTCACTGCGGTTATCCGCGCCCTAGAGCTATTAAAAGAACCCTGCCATCTCATTCTCACCAGTGATTCAAAATATGTGTTGGATGGCCTGCAAAAAGGCTGGGCCAAAAGTTGGCGGGCGCGTGGCTGGAAAAAAAGTGATAAAAGCCCCGCTTTAAACCCAGATCTTTGGGAAAAACTTTTGCTTCTTTGTGAAGTACACGAAATTGAGTATTGCTGGATCAAAGGCCACGCCGGGCACAGTGAAAATGAGCGTTGCGACGCTTTGGCAGTTGCCGCAGCCATAGCATTTTCGCATTAACAACACACACATTTTCAGTAAAATGCTCACGATCACCTATTTTATTCATCATAACCATTTTATTTTTTGAGACACAGTCCCCCATTTTTCCTGTACCCATTATATATAAAATTCACCTGTGTTTAATCGCCCTCTCCATTTTAGATTTTATCAGAAGCTTATTATAACGGAGGAATAGCACACTATGCAGGACACAAAAACACAATATAATGATAACTCCGTGGTGCTGGTGGCTTTATCCGGAGGCGTCGATTCCGCCGTAACTGTGCGCATTTTGCAAGAACAGGGCTTTAAAGTGCAAGGGGCAGTTATCCAGTTTTCAAGTGCACATCAAAAAGCTGTTGCCGCAGCACAATTGGCTGCAAAAGAACTTGATATTTTGTTGCACGTAATAGACGGGCAAGCTCTTTTTGAAAAAGAGGTCATCACACCTTTTTGCCAAATGTATGCTTCTGGGTGCACCCCTTCGCCTTGCCTTTTATGCAACCCAACTGTTAAATTCCACTTGCTTTGCCAAAAGGCTGATGAGCTTGGCATATATTTTATCGCCAGTGGACATTATGCCAATTGTGAAGAAAAAAATGGCCACTTTTGGATTGCCAAAGCCGAAAGTGCCAAGCGCGACCAAAGTTATATGCTTTACCGTTTGCCGCAAACTATTTTAGAGCGTCTTTGTTTGCCTCTTGGTCACTTCGAAAAAACCCTGATTCGTGAAATGGCAAAAGAACGAGGCCTATCTAGTGCCAAAGCCCCAGACAGCCAAGAAATTTGCTTTATTCCGAACGGTGATTATGCTTCTTACATCGAGTCTCGTGGAATATCTGGTAAACAAGGCCGTTTCATCGGGCCAGATGGTCAAGACCTTGGCTGTCATCGCGGTGTGATGCATTACACCGTAGGGCAAAGAAAAGGGCTTGGTATTGCTTTAGGTGAAGTGGTTTTTGTGCGCCAAATCACAGAAGATGGGAACGTTTTACTCGCACGTGCCGGAGAGGAATATTCCAGTGAGATTGAGCTGTGGAAGGTGCATTGCGGCCACACAGAGCCTTTTTGTGCAGGCCAGCGCTACGAGGTGAAAATCCGTAGTGCCGCAAAACCGGTTCCATGTCAAATTACTCAAGTAAACAACGAAAGCCTTTGCATCACCTTCGATTGCCCACAACGTGCAGCCGCACCCGGCCAACATGCCGTTTTGTATCAAAACCAATATGTTGTGGGCGGCGGTGAAATCAAACATAGCTTTTAGTAGAAAGGAGCCTTCCATGCTGGCATTTTTCGATAGTCTCTCCATTGAAAGCAACCTACTTTTCACCTTGGCTGTAGCCGCAGGCTTTGTGGTTGTTTTTTGGTTTTTGGGTTTTTTGTTGTCACACAAAATCCTTCCGTTTATATTAAATCATATCGATTTAGACAAGCATCCTTTTCTACATCTGTGTTTAAAAGGATTTCGCTATCCTTTGTTTGCCCTTTTTATCATGGTTGGCATCTATATTGCCGGATACACCTTTGCCAATTTGCAAGACCCAAACTTGCCCAGTGTGGTTTTAAACACGCTTTCCAAATTGCCCACGGTTTTAAACAAAGGCATGCGTATTACCATCATCATTTGCATCACCTGGGGTCTTATGGCCTGTAGCGATATTGTCAATTTAGTAGTACGCAATGCGCGTTCTCGCCTGCAAATGTTAGAAGATAGTAGCTTCACACGTTTTTTGACAGGTTTTTATCGGGTTTTGGTCATTGCATTTTCTTTTGTAATCATTCTTAGCGAGCTAAACTACAACATAAACGGCCTCATCACCGGCCTTGGCCTTGGCGGTCTCACCGTTGCGCTGGCTGCCAAAGATTCGGCCGCTAATTTGTTTGGTGGCATGATTTTGGTGATAGACAAACCCTTTGAAATTGGAGATTGGGTAAGCTGCACCAGCGTGGAAGGTGTTGTAGAGGATATTAACATGCGCAACACCATCATTCGCAACGATTCTGGCGCCTTAACCACCATGCCAAACGCAATGCTTAGTGCCGAACCCATCACGAACTTTAGCAGCGCTATGGAGCAACGTCGAGCCGACATCACTCTCACCTTACTATACAGCACCACACGCGAGGAATTAAAAACTTTTATCGCCTCCATTCACAATTTGCTGGAAAAAGACAAGGAAATTTTGCCCGATCGTTTTCTGGTTTGTTTTTCTGAATTTGGCGATTCCAGCCTCAATGTGCGTCTTATTTTTTACACAACAATCCCCGGATATTTTGACTATCTTAGAATTTGCGAACGCATCAATTTTTCTATCATGGCATTGGCCGAAGAGCAAGGCATTGGTTTTGCCTATCCAACCCAAACCCTTCAAATGGATCCAGACACTTCCTTGAAGGTGAATTTACACTAGAATACGTTAAAATTCACACTCAGTTCTTTGCATCATTGTCATCCATTCTTCCGCTTTTTTCTTCACAGTATTTTTTTCGCAAACTGCGAATGGCTGCACTCATCACCGTTATCACTTTTACGGTATGCACCTCTTATGCTTTATTTCTGTCATCTTGCGCCATGATAGAAGGTGTATTACCCCCCCGATTGGCATTGTATAACAAAAAACGGCTATAAAGCCGTTTTTTGTTGGTTTAGTGGAAAATTTATAAATCCATAGAAGGCGTAAAATCTTTAGTTTTAAGGTTTATCTATCACCCTCGAACTCATCCTTGACTGCTTGCTTGCCACTTTGTTGTCATACATTTTTTTATCCACTAATTTAAAAAATTCGTTATATTGGTGAATTGTTTTTCCTTTAAATTTATCACAGCCAATGGCAAGAGAATACTTGTACACTGCATTTTTATTGGCTTTGTTTACTTGCGCAGTGATATCCACGATCATTGCATCCAATTCCTCTTTTGTACACCCGGTCAAAAGGGAAACAAATTCATCGCCGCCAATACGAAAGGTCTTGCCATATTTTGAAAAACTTCCATTTAAAGCATAATATGAATTTCTAAGAGCATTGTCTCCCTCAATATGCCCCAAATTATCATTGATAAGTTTTAGGTTGTTCATATCCGAAATAATGCACCATATTTCTTTTTCATTCTCATCGTTCTCAAATCGATCATTCAGCTCTTCATGATATGCTTTTGCATTATAGCCACCGGTTAAGCTGTCGTTAAAAGAATAAGCAAGCAACATCGTTTTCATTTTGTTTGCCACTGTGGCAATTTTGCCCACTTCATCTTTTGTGTAAAGTTCATCTGGTATTTTAATTTTCATGTTGCCTGTTTCGGCAATTTGAGACATTGCTTTTTCAAGTTTAATTAAACTAACGCTCATGTTTTTTGAGAAAAATCTTGTAAACAACACCACACCCAGTATGATGGCTACACTTACAATAATTCCTGAAATCAAAATCGACACAACAAGAGTATCGTTTGTTTCCAGCGCATCATTCATCAGTTTGTCTTCCTGCACAGAAAACGCGTCGATGCTTCCAAAAAATTCGTTGGCAATGGGGGTCACTGCCTGCAATGCAAACAAAGCCTCATCATAGCTTCCATTTGCAAGCCAAATATCAGCAGAGAGTATCATGCTATCTTTATACACATTCTTTTGTTCAATAATATATGTAAACTCTTCAAGTTGATCACCACTCAATTCACTTGCATAGGCATCCATTTTGCTGTCAAGCGAATCAAATGCGGCGATATAATCGTCATAATAATCATTTTTCACTGCCTTATCTTCGGCAAATAGAATGTCACGCCCTAAAACACGGCATACATACATTTGTCTGATGATTGCACTTAGCTCCTCTTTGTGGCGCACATTGGTATCAATGATGTTTTGCGAAGACATATTTACAATTGCAAGTGAAAAAAAAGAAAACAAGCTAATAATTAAAACATTTGCAATAACAAACGATTGTAACGGAAGAAATTTCTTTCTAATGGGTGCGTTGTTTAACCAGTTTACAAACTTTTTCATTCCAAACTCCTATCTTGCCTTCTCACAATACCAAAATCGGGGATATGCTTTTTTAAAAAACATTCCTGCTTTTCAAAACTTGGCAAATCGTAGGGTTTTGATCTCTTTGTTTTGTGGTGGGAGCTCATACAAATCTTTATCAATTTTAGAAAACAAAATACGCCTATCATGCTGTGGATATTTTACAACAAATTTTGTCATCCCCCATTTTGCCTAAAACATCGCGCAAAAAAGATGACCAATACATTTTTCTTATGTGCTTACTCTTATTATACAATATTAAAGCAATTTTCACAACATTTTACTGAATCAAATTATAGAACTGTGTGTTTTGTTTTATCTATAGGTACATCGCCACCGGTCTTAGTTAAGTGCCTCACCTTTCCCCTTTTGCTTTGTATGTACACCGAAATCGTAATCGGCACCTATTCAGGCTGATGTGCCAACATCATTCAGTATCACTGCATTTTTGCAGAGGAATAGCTGTTAAATGCCTTTTATTATAAGCTGTAACCACTGTTATTTTATGTCAAAACATAGAAAATATTGTAGTAAAATTTTATTATCATGGCTTTCATGGTAGATAAATAATCTTTTATAGCACAGAAGCAACTGCTCATCTGCAAGATTTTACAATTGACAGTAGGTGCTTACTCACGATATGATAGAGTTATCAAAGGTACGAGCCAATACGATCCTGCAAGTTTAGACTGTATATGAGGCGTTTTTTTGCATGTACTTGTCCCAACTACACTTGTTTTGATGGTTTGTCTACCCCTTGCGAAGGCAAAACAAAGATGTGTGTTTTGCCCTCACAAGGGTTTTACTTGTGCCTATGTTTTAAATAACATCATAAAGAATCAAAGGGGTAATGATATGAAAAGTATTCGCGCACGTATTATTTGTATTGTTTTAGTGATGGTGGTGCTCATCTCGTTGATACTAGGCGTTATCACCGTCAATGTTTCTAGGGTGGTTGCAAAGAACACTGCAGAAATGACCTTGCTGGAAACTGCGACAGCCGCTGCAAGTAGTGCTTCGTTTGCCGTTTCTGAATATGTATCCATTGTTTCAGAAATTGCAAGAAATCAAATTTTTACAGATACTACTGCTACCAGTGAAGAGGTTAGAAGCTTTATTGATAAAAAAGTGGAATTGTTTTATATGCGCACAGGTAGCCTTATAGGCTCTGACGGCATCGACATGTATACAGGGGAAAATTTTGCAAATGAGCCATTTTTTACACAGGGCATGAGTGGCAGCGCTTATATGTCCACACCATACATCACAGAAAGCCAAGATGATATGTACCTTGTGGTTTCTGCGCCTGTGTTTGACGGGGATACAGTGGTGGGCGTGCTGTATTTTGCATGCGATACCTATTTGCTAGAGCAAATTATAGAGGCAACTGCTTTTGGTGAAACAGGAGACTGCTACATCTTAGACAAAAATGGAACCACCATTGCCTACGAGGATACCGAGTTTGTGTTGGCCCAAGGCAATTCCATTACCATGGCTCAGGAAAACCCGCAGGACAAAGATTTGCAGGCTTTAGCAGAAGTAGAAACCAATATGATAGCAGGCGAAACCGGCTTTGGCGAATATATCTATGCAGGAGAGGCAACCTGGCAAAGCTATGCCCCTATCCCCAGAACCGATGGCTGGAGCATTGCTGTGGAAGTAAATGAATCCGAAATGCTAGCCTCTGCCACATTGGCCTCTTATTTCATTGCTGCCATTTGCGTATTATTTATGCTGATAGGCCTTATTATTGCCATTGCTATGGGCAATAGCATCGGTCGTCCTATCATCACTTGTGTAAACCGATTGCGTGCCATGGGCGAAGGCGATTTAAAAACACCCATGCCAAGCATAAAACGCAATGATGAAATTGGCACTTTTGCAAAAGCGATGGAACAGTTGCTTAAAGACATGAATGCCATGATTTCGGATATACACACAAGACTTTCTCATATTGCCTCAGGGGATTTAACCCTGCCGGAGAGCGAAACAGTGTATAAGGGAGACTTTTTAGAAATCCAAACCTCTATATCAGAAATAGAAGGAAAACTAAACAGCATTATTTCTGATATCACTGATACGGCCGATAATGTCACACAAAGTGCATCTCAAGTGGCCATGGGCGCTGAGCAATTGTCCGGTTCTTCTATAGAACAAGCACAGGCTGTTGAGGAAATTTTAAGCTCGGTCCATGGTATAAAAGATGGTTCTGGTGAAATCAAAGATGGTGCACATGAGGCCACCTTGCTCTCTACCTCTGCCAGTGAAAAATTAACAGAAAGCCAAGAGCATATGCAGGAATTGCTTTCTGCTGTACAAAATATTCAGCAAAGTTCCAGTGAGATTTCTAAAATCATCAAAACCATTGATGACATTGCTTTCCAAACCAATATTTTAGCATTGAATGCGGCCGTAGAAGCTGCCCGTGCAGGGGCTGCAGGAAAAGGCTTTGCTGTAGTAGCCGATGAGGTGCGCAATTTAGCCACAAAATCGGCTGAAGCGGCAAAAGTGACCGCAGACTTGATTGAAAATTCTGTCAGCTCCGCAGAGCATGTGTCCGGTGCCGCGCAGCGCACATCCGAAACCTTGGATGCTGTGATTGAACGTGCACAAAAAACCAACCAGCACATCGCAAAAATTTCGCAGGAAATTATGGCGCAAAATGAATCTTTAGAAACAGTGAACCGCGGCATTGAATCGATTTCCGGGGCTGTGCACGCTAGCAGCGCCGGCAGTGAGGAAAGTGCTGCAACCAGCCAAGAACTTGCAAATCAAGCAGGCACTTTAAAACAGCTTGTTTCTACCTTTGCCATACGCAAAGATGCACAAAATGCCTTACCCATGCCACAACAAACGGTATCTGGAGAAATTATCAGCATAACCCCTGATGAATAATTTACCCGGCTTAGAATGAGAGTATGGTGATTTTTTTAAAAACATCACACGCAAGCGGGCACAGCCGCAAGGCGGCAACATTCATCTTTGTTTCATAATTTTTAGTGTATAGGCATGATAAGAAAGCATCGTTTCCCGTTTAGGGAAACGATGCTTTCTTGAAAAATAGACAACAATTTAGTGCTGTAACACAAAATAAGATGCACCAATACCTCACTTACAACCAAACAGAAAACCCATCTATTTTAAATGTGGATACGGCATTTTCCAATCACAATGCAGCCTATCTATAAAACGCATCATCTGTAACGTGTCTTCATGTGATGCTTCCTCACACTCCAGTGCACCATTTGCAAGCGCTGCTGCTGCGGCCCTCACTTCATACTCATATCCACTAATTTGCAATGGTGCCGCATATTCTTGCTTTAACATCATATCTTTATCATATAACAATGCTTTTGTGGGGTTTGTAGTATGGTTGATGTGCAAATAGCCTTCTTCTCCATAAATAGTCACGCTTTGATCCCCCACACTCAGTGCACTAGAACGCAAAGAGGCCAAAACACCATTTGAGTATTGTAAGGTGATACAATTTTGAGAATCGACCCCGGTATCAAAAAAAGTGGCACTGGATGTGTAAGAGTCAATCGTATGTCCCAAAACCATAAAGGCAAAATTAAGTGGATACACGCCAAGGTCTAAAAGGGCCCCACCGCCAAGCTCTTGGTTATGGAGACGCTCGATATGAGAAAGCGGAAAGCATAGGCTAGCCGAAAACCCTCGCACGGTGCCCACGATTCCATTTTGCACAAGCGCGCAAAGTTGTTTTGTAAACGGCTGATAACGTGTCCAAAAGGCTTCCGCCACAAACACATTTTTTTCTTTTGCCAAACTCAAAACATTTTCGGCTTGTGCTGCATTGAGTGTAAAGGCTTTTTCACACAAAATCGGCTTCGAATGCTCAATACACATCTTCATGTGCTGTGCATGGTGTCCGTGTGGTGTTGCAATATAAACAAGGTCTACATTTGCGTCATTTAAAAGTGCCTCATAACTTCCATATGCACGATCCACTCCATTTTCTTTGGCAAAGGCCAATGCCTTTTGCTCGTTTCGAGAGGCAACCGCATACCCTTGAGCATCCGCCATCTCGTTCAGTGTGCGCGCCATGACCCCGGCAATGATACCAGTGCCTAAAATCCCAACTTTACAAATACCCATACTATCCCCCATCCGGCCCAAAATTCTGGCCTCATCTATTGTGTTTATCTATATATATCCGTTTAACAACATGGTTTTCTCTTGTTTTATGTGAAATCACTGTTTTACAAGCTAACACTCCTATAGTTGTTGCCACTCAATTCGATTAATCTCTGCTTGCAGGTACATTCCTTTTCACTCTATTTCCTCAAGCACCCTAGCACAAACATTTTCCCATGTTGCGTTTTTTAGGCAAACCGCATCGGCCGTATCGTCCTTCATCACCTCTTGAATCACATGAGCAATCTCCAACTCAAAATCTTCTAAGGCATCCGGGCAGGGCTCATCCACACTCAACATTTTAGGCTGCTTGATATACCGTATATTATTTTGGGGGATATTGCTATCTACCCACTGTTTTATCCCAGGTAAATCAGTGGAAACCACCTTTAACCCGCAGGCCAAAGCTTCTATCAACACCAAAGGCAAACCTTCAAAAAAAGAGGGTAAAACCATCACATGGCATTGGTTAAAATAACTTGCCAATTCTGCCTGGCTTAACTTTCCCAGCCATTTCACATTAAACGGCATGGTATTCCCTATACTCAAAATCTCTCTATATTCATTTTCGTCACTATATCCACCGGCTAGATAAAGCTCAAATTCTGTTTTGCCATCTATCCTAGATAAGCCTTTTAGCAGTGAACACACCCCTTTTGCATAGGCAATTTTACCTGCAAAGATAATTTTAACCGGAACTTTTTCTTTTGGATAATGCCGATTCGAAAAAATTTCTTGATCATAACCTGTACCCAAAATTCTTATTTTATCTTGCGAAAGCTGATACAGCTTTGCTATTTCTTGCCTTTGTATCGCATGCAACGCGCAAACCCAATTTAATTTAGCAATATTATTTTTAATTCTGATACGTTGCAAATCCGTTTTAATGAACTGCCGTATGTCACTGCCATGGCAAATCCCAATCATTTTTAGGCATGGAAAATGCTCTCGAACAATGGCCGTTAAAAAATACAAATGATGACAAATGATTAAATCCGGCTTAAAATCTGTTATCACTTGTTTTATTATTTCAAGAAATGCTTGCTCCATTTGAATAGCCATTGCATTTGTTAGCTGGTTGTATCTTGTGCTAGGGTAAGGCATATTATCCGACATACCCACCACATTAAAAGGCAGCTCCTTTGTGTTAAAATAAACTGGATGAAAACCCACATTTTCAAAAACTGGTACCTTGTCTTGCACATCCACACCGGCAATAACCACTTGCTCGTGGCCCATTTTATTAAATTGTTTCACAAGCTCTGTAAGGTAAATACCGCTACCTGTAGAGTTTGGTTTTTGTGCGGTTATGCTTATAATACGCATACTTTCCCCTTTTTAATGTGGTTTAATATTCTCGGCAAAGCTTTACTAAAAAACGACAAAAACAAATAAAAACTATGATGAAAATATATTTTCTTTTATTATACCACATTCACACGAACCTGTTGTAACATCAATTTTCACAAAATACTAAATTGGCGGCATGTTTTTCATGCCGCCAATTTAGCGTTTTATTAATTTTTTATTTGGCACGCCCTTAAACTGCCTTGATAAATTCAAATTCAACAAAACATCAGTATAATCATTTCCACCTAGTGAATATTAAAACTAACCGTTTATATTCGTTTTATTTTATGTCATGCTCAGGGTTTTACGGCATGGCAAAATAGCAGAAGGGATAACCGATAATTCATCTATACCCACTTTTTCAAAAAATTCATATAGCTCAGTGTCGGCCCCAAGTTCACCGCAAATACCCACCCAAATTCCATTGTCGTGTGCATTTTTGGCTGTCATTTCTATTAGGCGAAGCACAGCTTCGTGGTGTGTGTTACAAAAATCGTCCAAACTTTCGTTTTGCCTATCTACTGCCAAGGTATACTGTGTTAAATCATTGGTGCCAATGCTAAAAAAGTCCACCTCTTTTGCCAGAATGTCGCTGATGAGTGCCGCCGCAGGTGTTTCTATCATAATACCCAGTGGTACATCTGCATGGAATGGCACATTCTCATCACGCAATTCTTGCTTTACCTCTTCAATAATATTTTTTGCCTGCTTAATTTCAAACAAAGAGGCCACCATGGGCAGCATAATATAAATGTTGCCATAAGCAGAAGCTCTGTACAAAGCTCTGAGCTGCGTTTTGAAAATTTTAGGCTGTGTAAGACAAATGCGCAATGCGCGCAGACCCATGGCTGGGTTTTCTTCAGCAGGCAAATTAAAATAATCGGCCTGTTTATCGGCACCAATATCCAGCGTACGGATGATAACCGGTTTTCCATCCATTTTTTCTGCCACGGTTTGATATGCCTTTAGCTGGGTTTCTTCGCTTGGAAAATCTTTACTTTCCAAATATAAAAACTCACTACGAAATAGGCCTATCCCCTCTGCATCATTTTCTAGCACAGCATTTACATCGGCAACCGCACCAATATTGGCATATAATTTAACTTCTCTACCTTGTTTTGTTAGGGTCTTTCTCCCCACAAACGCTTGTAATTTTTGACGTTCATCTTCCAGTGCCTGTTTTTTCTCTTTCATTTCCTTCAAAACATCATCGCTTGGTTCTAAAACCACTTCACCCATTTCACCGTCTATAACAATCAATTTTCCTTCATCACTTTCGCTCAATTGATCGCCAAGACCAATGACAGCCGGTATCGATAAAGTTCTTGCAAAAATAGCCGTATGAGAATTTTTACTTCCTTGAGAAGTAACTAGTCCCAGCACTGTTTCCCGATCAAAAGTAGCCGTTTCGCTTGGTGTGAAATCAACTGCACTCAAAATAGAAGGAGCACCTTCCGTGCACTGCTCACTTTGCACTCCCAGCAACAATTCAATCACTCTGCGCGATATGTCGTGCACATCTGTTTCCCGTGCCTGCATGTACTCATCATCCATTTCCGCAAACATCTGCGCAAATTCTTTAGCTGTTTCGTTCACAGCATACTCAGCACACACAAGGTTGTCTTCAATATGGCTCACAACGGTATCGTGATAATCTAAATCTTCCAACATCATTTGGTGGATGCGAAAGAGCAATGAATTTTCTGCACCCAAACGCTCCTCCGTTTTGTCTGCAATTTGGCCTAACTGCAAAATAGCAATGGCACGTGCATTTTCAAAACGCGCTACTTCCTCCCCCACATTGCTGATAGGAAGTTTCTCAACATTCAACTCTTTTTGTGTCACAAAGTGCAAAGGCCCAATGGCGATGCCTTTCGATACACCAGTTCCTTTTAAAACACGCATAAGTTTCCTCTTTCCCCGCATAGGACGGCTTAGCTATATTTACATCACATTAAAATGCTCTAGCAGCACGCGCTCGGCCTCACCGCTCCACAAACCGTTGCTTTTCTTTGTGCACGCAGCTAATTTTGCAAACAATTCATCACTTTTGCCAAGCTCTTCAAAGTCTTCAATGGCCGTTAGTGGCAAATCAAACTGAGTGTAACTTAAAATTTTTCCCGCACGAATTTCTGGTAAAATAGACGTGGTATGGGCAACAGAATCCAGGCCACAAATATGGCTTACCATCATGGCAGTGTGTAATTTTTTTTCTTCCGCCAATTTTATGGCCTCTTTCAAATCGTCGGTATTGCCGCCGGTGCTTCCCAAGATATGTGTAGATGTGTAGTGGCAATTGTACAAGTTGATTTCAGCCGTAAAGTCTGCATTGGATGGGCCCGCAAAGAAATTCATGCAGCCGTCAAACGCCATCAGTTTGTCGCCCATTTCACACAATTCTTTAATGGGGGCATACACAAACACATCGTGATATCCCTCGCCGTCGCTTAGCTCCATCAGTTCTGCATACACATCTTGCGAATTGTTCGGGTTTACATACGAAAGCTCAACACCATTTTCTTTTGCAAACTCCGGTGTGATCAGCTCTTTTGCGCGACGAATACGGTTGTCGTCAATATCGGTTACCACCACGCGTTTTGGGCGGTTTCCGGCCACAAGTGGATACTCGATAGCACCAAAACCCATTGGGCCACAACCGCCTAAAATGAGTACATTGCCACCTTCTTTGATGCCCATGGCATGGTTGTAATTCTGTTTGTTTGTGTGGTACATGATGTTATATCCGCCAATGATGCAGCTCATCGGCTCACCCAAAGAGGCGTCAAAATAGCTGTCTCCATCGTAATGTAGCAGGCACCCCAGCTCCATCACCTCTTGAGGAATGACACAATATGTTGCAGCACCGCCAAAAAACTCATAAGAATAGCCAGGAGAATCTAGCTTTCCCTGATAGTTTAACGCTGGTTGCAGGGCATATTTTTCGCCTACTTTAAATTCATTTTGCCATTTTTTTCCTACTTTTACAATATCGCCAGAAAATTCGTGCCCCACAATGATAGGGTTTGTGTCTACATTTTGTGGGCAACGCTTATGCGCTTTTCCCTGTTTTAGCAATTTATATGTGGACATACAAATGCTATCGCTAATGATTTTTACCAAAATCTCATCGTCTTTAATTTCTGGAAGAGTAAATTCTTCCACACGTAAATCATCTGCCCCATATAGGCGCACGGCTCTTGTTTGCATGTTGTAGTACCTCCATTTTTCTTTTTTGCAATATGTGAAAACAGTTTTAAGCGTATGATTTTATTTTATGTTTCATATTATTTTCGATGCTTTTGTCCGTCTTTTAAAAAACTTGCACCACTTTACCACAACCTGTTTAGCACCACTTGCTTTTTCAATTCATTTACCATTTCAAGGCTGGGTGGCGTAGTTCCCTTTGTTGTAACGGCGCCTGCACTGCAAGCAATGGCCAATACAGCCGCTTGCTCGAATGTATAACACTGGTTTGTAGCATAGGCAAAGGCTGCAGCCATACTGTCGCCGGCGCCCACGGTAGAAAGCGCTGGCACCCTTAAGCCCATAGCAGCATACGCCTCTTCTTTTTGCACAAATATTGCGCCACTTGCCCCCATTGAAAGCACAACCATATCTATACCTTCTTGTGTCAAACCTTTGCATAAGGCAATCAGCTCATCTTGTGTGGCTTCATCTTTACCATAGTAACGTAAAAGTTCTTCTTTGTTTGGTTTGATACAATTTGGCTTTGCCTCTAGCGCCAGTTTAAACGCTGGTCCATCTGCATCCAAAAAGACTTTAGAATCCTTCTTTTTTAAGCTTTCCATGGTTGTTTTATAAAACTCTGGCGGTGCGTTTTTGTGCATACTGCCTGCTAGAATAAACAGGCTATCCTTGCCGGCATACGATAAAAGTTTTTCTATCAGCTGTTGTTCTTCGGCTTTGGAAACCATGATTCCTGCTTCGTTAATCTCGGTGATACCATTCACTTCATCTTGGATTTTTAGGTTGGTGCGTGTGCTGCCGGGCACCTTGATGAAATCATTGTCGCAATGTATTTGGGCCAGTTCTCCCGTGAAAAAATCGGCATTATCGGCCCCAATATACCCGGTTGCCACTGTGTGCCCACCCAAGATCGACACCACTTTTGACACATTGATGCCCTTGCCACCAGCATCCACTTCAAAACTTTTCACCCTGTTTAATCCCCCTAAAACAAGAGGGTCGATATAAGATGTTTTATCGATAGCAGGGTTCAATGTTACGGTAATAATCATGCTGTGCCCCCGGTAAACACTTCAATAATGCGCTCTTTGCTATTTGCCTCTACAAGACGAATCACATCCTCTTCCTCTTCCAGCACATCCACAATATTTTCCAATATTTCCAAATGTTCTTCACCCAAAGCTGCAATGCCCACCACGAGCTTCACGGGCACACCGTTCCAATCAATGCCTTGCGGGTATGTGATAACACAAATACCGGTTTTTTTGATGTATTGTTTATACTCTTTTTCACCATGCGGAATGGCGATGGCGTTGCCAATAGCGGTGGAAAAATTGTTGTCTCTGGCCAGCATACCTTCAATGTACTCACTGCCAGCATAGCCTGCCTCGGCTAGCAAACGGCCGCAGCGCTCGATGGCAGCATCCTTATCTTCACTCGGTTGGTTTAAAATGATGTCTTCTTTTCGTAACATTTGTATGCTCCTTTTTTTATAGATTATTTAAACATGTGTGAAAAATATAACGCGAGATGACCTTGCAAAATGGTTTGCAATTTTCCAAA
This sequence comes from uncultured Oscillospiraceae bacterium, assembly GCA_964370445.1. Classification (GTDB taxonomy): domain Bacteria; phylum Bacillota; class Clostridia; order Oscillospirales; family Ruminococcaceae; genus JAAYCI01. Next base: position 36,142 of record CAYJJK010000007.1, read on the forward strand.
GATAATTTCTTCATTTTCTTCCTGCACGGCCTGTAAAAAGGCATCTTCTTCTATTAAAGCAACACTGATTTGCCCTATTGCCTGTTTTATTTCGGCACTTGCCGTGTGTGGCATTAAAATCAAAAGGCATGTTTTGGCAGTTTCTCCGGTGCTGTTGGTCACGCATTGTCCACCAAAAGACAATAAAACCACCATGGGTTGAGAAACGCCTTGTGTTATACAGTGCAGCAACAACAAATCCAAGCTTTCAATGATTTGTGAAGACAATGCCTCGCGTGTCATTAGGTCTTTGTAAATCAAATCTCCCAGTTGTGGTGTATTGGCAAAGCGATACCCAGCAAATTTTGCCACATCCTCCACAGTGCGCACATCATGTACCATCAGTTTTTGAAAATGCTTTAACACACAAGCGGCCTCTTGCAAATGTATGGCGGCACTGTCAATACTAGAGGCAAGCCCCGCATGAGAATCCAAAGTATTCTCGGCCATCTCACTGCCCACTGTTTCAATTAATGTGCGAATGGTTTCATAGTCCTTTTGTGTTAATATAGGGTTAACATGTACCACAGGCTTTCCATTCGTTTCCAGCGGAATGGTGGAAATGATAAAATCATTTTTCTCCCACTGATCTTTGCTTTTGTAATCGCTAATTTCAGTTATCACCTCACCGGAAAAGCGCTTTTTAACCTGGCTGTTTAGCATGTAAGACACCCCAATGCCACCAATGCACACAATGCCCACATGCAATTTTCTTTTGGGCAGTTTTCTTCCAATTTGCATCACCGCTGCACCAAAGTGTGTGCTTAAGCATACAATTTCGCTTTCCGGCACCTCTTTTAAAAATTCTTCTTCCAGTAATTTGGCTGCCTGTGCAGTTCGGTTATAAATATCCGGATACTCTTGCTTAATTTGTCCGTCAAGTGGGTCTATAATCTCGTAACCATTTTTGATGCGCTCTATGGCCGACCACAAGTGGATGCTTAAGCCACGCACAAACTCTTCATCGTTTTTCAAAGTGGGCGCAAGACGTGCATCAAAACGCTCAATAAGCAAAAAGGTAAGACTTCTCACATGGTTAAACACGGCCATTTCTTCCGCTTCACTCATTGGGTTTTTTTGTTTGGCTCGTGCCGAAACAAGTCCCTTTACAATGCGCCCCACTTCGGCATCTGTTAGCTCCACAGCAAAACTTTTTTGCATTTCGCACGCTATTTTTTTTGCCAATTGCCATAACACGCCATTTTGAGGTACATCGTCTTGCGTTTGCACATATTGTTGATTTTTTAGCCTTACCACTTGAACACAAAGCCGATTTTCTAAAATATTTAATGAATCTGGTGTAATCCAATCCAGCTGGATTGACATAAGGGAAAGAATGCTGTGTACATCTCGGCGAATACTATCATCTAAAAACTGGTATTTGCAAGCGAGAACATCCCCTTTTGTCAGTGTTTTAGACAGATAAAACACCAGTGCTTTGCGAATATTTTTTTCAAGGCCACGCACGGCAACACCCAAGCCTTTTTTGCGAAGCAATTGTACTTCAAACTTTTCAAACTCTTCTTCCAGACTGTCTAAATCCAAGCTCAGCGTGGCCTCGCTCACTTCCAACATGGTTGCATAATAGTATAACTTCTGATAATCTGTATTGTTTAAAAGGGCAAGTGCAAAAATTCTACGTCTATCGTCTTTGCTAAGCGAAAAAAGGGGCCCAATGTTTTCTATTTCATTTGCAAGTACCCTGCGTTTTTCTGCGTCCCCCGCAAGATACAACCCCTCTTTGACACTGGTTTCTAAACATAGGTTATATTTTTCAAGAAAAATATCCACGTTTTCCAGCTCGCGAAACACCGTGCGCCTGCTTACATTTAGCATCGTTGCAAATTCGTTAACGCTCACCGGCTCTTCTTTGCTTAAGAGAATTTGAAATATTTTAACAAGTCGTTGTGAAATAATTTGCATATATGCCCCTTTCGGTGCTTTCCCACTAGCCAGTTTCTACACAAGTGTTCAATCATCTCATATAAACACTAGCTAATATCTCATTCTAATGCTGGTAAAGCACTGTTAGATTGTATACAGTACAAGGCATTTATATAGGGATCGTTGTGCGCCTTTAATGAATGTAAACGCTTTGAGGTGTGCAGCCCTCTAAACTTTTTCTTTGTATCAGCAAGTTATCTGTATTACAAATTTTCTTGCATAAAAGCCTGTGCTGCAGCGGTGGCTTCGTTTTCATCCTCGCCTTCTATTTCAAACGTAATTTCTTCACCTTTTTTTGCAGCCAATTTCATCACGGCAAACAGTTTTTTTGCATCGGCTGTTTTTTCACCTTTTTGGATGGTGATACTGGCACTAAATTTTTTCATTTCTGCCACAAGCAGGCCGGCCGGACGTGCGTGGATGCCTTGTTCGTCTGTTAAGGTGTATGTAAATGTTTTCATGATTGTGCTCCTTCTTTTTCTTTTAATTGCTGTATCAATATCTCATACTCTGGTGCATTTAAAAAATCATGTATGGTAACAAGATATGCATTAGAATTTGCCTTCTCGGCCCGCTCTTTTAATTGGTTGTGTGTTACAATCACATCGGCATCAGCCGGAATTTCACTCACCGGATGATGGATAACTTCTATACCCTCGATACCAGCATTTTTTAACTTTTTACGTAGTTTTGTGGCGCCCATGGCACTGCTTCCCATGCCGGCATCACATGCAAACACAATTTTCTTTACATGACCTAGCCCACCCGTTTTTTCTTCTACTTTGGGTTGTGGCACATCACTTTCAAGGCCTTTCGATTCGCGTTTCATCTGTTGCACTTGTTCTTTTGTTGCCTCAATATCTCCTGTTTCCTTGCCAAACATCTTTAAAAGCACTGCTGAAATAAGGAAGGTAACCACCACCGAAACCGTAATGCCTAAAATATTAGCAAAATAAGCGCCGCTTGGTGTCATTAACATTTCGGCTATGATACTGCCCGGTGCCGCAGGGCCTGTGAGCCCACCACCAAAAGTGGAGAATATGAAAATACCGCTTGCACTGCCGGCGATAGTAGCCACAATGAGAATGGGGTTCATCAAAACAAAGGGGAAATACATTTCATGGATACCACCGAAAAAGTGGATGATGGCCGCACCGGAAGCCGAGGATTTCGCACTGCCTTTACCAAAGAACATGTAGGCAAGCAGCAAACCGAGGCCTGGACCCGGATTTGATTCTATCATATAGTAGATGGATTTGCCGACCTCTAAAACCTCTTCTGCACCAAGCGGTGTAAACACCCCATGATTGATGGCATTGTTCAAAAACAGTACTTTCGCAGGCTCTACCAAAATGGCCACCAATGGCAACACACCCATAGATACCAGCCATTCTACGCCTGCACCCATAGCCTGTGTGCCTAGCTCTACCAAAGGACCTATACCGTAGTAAGAAACACCGGCCAAGATGGCACCAAAAATTCCAATAGAGAAGTTGTTTACAATCATCTCAAAACCAGCCGGAATTTTTCCACGCACGGCCTTGTCAAAATACTTGATGAGCACACCACCCAATGGACCTACCAGCATAGCGCCAAACAGCATAGGTGTTTCGGGCGCACCCATGATAACACCAAATGTGGCAATGGCACCAATCACACCGCCACGCACATCTGCAATGGCTTTACCGCCTGTGTAACCAATGAGGATGGGCAACAGATATGTAAGCATTGGCCCAACTAACGAAGCCAGCTCCTCGTTTGGAATCCACCCCGCAGGAATAAACAAGGCCGTGATAAGACCCCAAGCGATAAAGGCCCCGATATTTGGCATCACCATGCCACTAAAGAACCGCCCAAACCTTTGTATTGCATTTTTCATTTAAAACACCCCATTCAAGCTCATGAAACCCTATACAAACCCTCTTGATTTGCATGTGTCTCGTTTGTTGCGTTTAGTATAACATGGGCATTTTAGGCATTCAACACAAAGAGATTTAAATTTGGCACATATGTTTTGTGACATTTTTGATGAATATCCATATTGAACATGAAAAAGGAAATCATTTTGTTTGTTTTGTACAGAAGACATTTTCTCATCTGAGACGCTGAAGCGGTGCATATGGATACCAAATCGAAACATTTTAACTAAACCACTGTTTGTTTTAGCCTTAAGCTATACAAGGTCAAAAAACATTTTTTTCCATAGATGTGTTTTTTTCGTTTGACATCCCCCCTTGTGAGTTTTGATTGGTGGTGGTATACTAAAAAGTAAGGTAAAAAAAGCATCAAATGAGCTTGTTTTTTTATAAAGAGAAAATATGCCTTAGAAAATATGTGTTTTCATCATTTTGAAAAAACTAAAAACCACATAGAGATGTATTTCAAAGGAGATATGAAAATGAAAAACAAAAAATCCTCCCGCATGAAACTAAGCCAATCTATACGTACCGAGCTAAGAGAGCACAAAAGCTCTTTCATTGTTTTTAGCATCTTGAGGGTTATTATTCTGATAACAATGGTGAGGCAATTCTTTTTAGGCAACTATGAAAGTGTGTTCTTTTGTTTATTAACATTACTTTTACTGTATATTCCAAGCATTTTGCAAAGCAAAATCAATATAGAAATTCCACCTGCGCTGGAAATTACAATTTTTCTATTCATTTTCTCTGCAGAAATTTTGGGGGAAATCAACGCATTCTATGTTAGAATTCCAGGCTGGGACACCATGTTGCATACGATTAACGGGTTTTTAGCCGCTGCTGTAGGGTTTTCTTTGGTGGTTCTATTAAACAACAACGATAAGCTCACTTTTGAATTATCCCCCATGTTCATGGCCTTAACTGCATTTTGTTTTTCTATGACAGTTGCTTCAATTTGGGAATTTTTTGAATTTGGAATGGATTATTTCTTTTTAACGGATATGCAAAAGGACACCGTTATTCAGGCCATTCATACTGTAACACTGGATCCCACGCAAACAAATACGGTGGTGTCTGTAACAGATATCCAAGAAGTTTATGTAAATGGAAAAGAATTAGGTGTTGGTGGCTATCTCGACATTGGGCTCTTCGATACGATGCAAGATATGATGGTAAACTTTATCGGCGCGCTTGTATTTTCAGTTTGTGGTTTCTTTTACACAAAATCAAAAGGATACAAACGCACTATAGCACAAAATTTCGTCCCCACACGCAAACAAAAATAATCTTGAGAGCTTCGCAACTTATCTATTTAATCATGATGTAATCCAAGATATTTTTAGTTATCCAGCACACTTTTAAAAGAGCATTAAAAGTATAAAAACCCTGCAGATGTTATTTTGCAACTATTATTTTATGATGAAAAATCAAGAGGTGCACACATGCAAACAACACAAGACCATTATCAAGGTTACTTGGCAGTTTTAAAAGAGGAAATGCTTTCTGCCACAGGATGCACCGAGCCTATTTCTATTGCCTATGCTGCGGCAAAGGCGAGAGAAGTGCTGGGTGTTCTGCCTAAAAAGGTGCAAGTGAGTGCCAGCAGCAATATCATCAAAAATGTAAAAAGTGTGGTGGTGCCGGGCACAGGTGGGGAAAAGGGAATTCAGGCAGCTGTGGCAGCTGGTTTAATTGCCGGTAAAGCAGAGCAATTGCTGGATGTTATCCGTGATGTAAGCAAAGCTGAGCAAGATTCTATTAGCAATTACCTGAAAAAAGGGTGTATTTCGGTGCACAACCTCCAAACAGATCAAGTATTTGACTTGTTGATTCATTTGTGGAGCGAAGAAGATGAAGTTCGTTTACGCATCACCTACCACCACACCAATATTGTTTGGATAGAAAAAAACAAAAAGTGTTTGTATGAAGCGCCGCCAGAAAACACGGCATTTCAGTCTTTAACAGACCGAAGCTTTATGAGCGTGCAAGGCATTATCCACTTTGCAGATACCGTAGATTTGAACGACATAAACGATTTGATTGAATGTCAAATTGAGCAAAATATGGCCATTGCAAAAGAAGGTATGCGCGGCGAGTATGGAGCCCAAATCGGTAAAATTTGGTGTTCTGCCAACGGAGACGGTACCCTACCGATGGCGGTGGCCATGGCAGCTGCTGGATCTGACGCGCGCATGAGCGGTTGCGAGATGCCTGTGGTGATTCTATCCGGAAGTGGAAATCAAGGCATGGCCACCTCTGTGCCTGTAATCGTGTATGCCGAACGATACCATAAAAGCAAAGAAGAATTAGTACGTGCCCTTGTTTTGGCCAACTTGTTAACCATTCATCAAAAAAATGGCATTGGGCGTTTGTCGGCCTATTGCGGTGCTGTAAGTGCCGGTTGTGCTGCAGGGGCTGGTATTGCCTATTTGTTGGGTGGTGGTTATGACGAAGTTGCCCACACCTTGGTGAATAGCTTGTCTGTTGTTTCTGGCATTATTTGTGATGGAGCCAAAGCTTCCTGTGCAGCCAAAATAGCCATGTCGGTGCAAGCTGGCCTAATGGGATATACCATGTATCAACATCACCAACAATTTTACAGTGGAGAAGGGCTGGTTTGCAAAGATGTAGAATCCACCTTACAAAACATTGGCCGCCTTGGTAGCCGTGGTATGCGTGAAACAGATAAAGAAATCATCCACATGATGCTTAAAGATATGTACAAAGGGGACTTAGCACAAGAATAAAGTGCTAAGTCCCTTTATTATCATGGTCGTCTACACAAAAATCATGTTGTATTTTCCTCATTGGGTGGTGGCAGCACGGTATTTTGATTTGAACATAAGATAAAAATAGAAATCATCTTTAGAATATATCTTGCACTGTTAATTTCCTTCTCGGTCCATACGCGTTGTGTCTTGCAATCGTCAAAACCTATAAAAAGGCGCGTGTAATCTTGTTCTTTGTCTTTGGTTTGTAACAAGAGTACCGATTGCAATTTGCCCTTATGCGCAGCCATAAATGCATTTTTGGTTTGCATATGGCCAAAATCATTGCAATAAAACACACCGGTTTTATTGAGCTCATCTACAAACTCACCAATGGTCTCTTTGGTAATATTTTGGTAATATTCCTTTTCAGGCTCAATGCCTTCATTACACCACTCGTATTTTTCCGTATAATGTTTTCCCTCATCATAACTTTCAAAAATGTAGCATCTATCTACCTTAAGCTGCTTTCCTATATATTCTAAAAGCAGCTCAAGGGATGTGTCGTTGTTGCGCATTTCATACAAAAGTTCAAACACATTGGCCACAAAATCCGAATCAAAGTAGGCATCGGCAATTTTCCCAACATTTTCAAGCAAGGTTAGATTGCTCATGGTGCCATCCAAAATATCTTTTGAATAGAAGGTATAGCAATCTTTTCCGCTTAGCTTAGAGCGATAAAGCGCTTTATCTGCAGCTTGAAATAATTCCTTGTAATTGCTGCCATCGTTTGGATACAAAGCAATACCCACACTGCCAGACACTTTATAGTCTTTTGTTTCACCGGTATAGGTGTTTTTAAAAGCCCGCGTAATGTTTTGCGCTTTTCTTGTAAGAGCTTCTATGCTATTCATATTTTTTAAGAACACTAAAAATTCGTCACCACCAATTCGGCCAATGATATCTCCATCTCTAAAATGGTGGTGCAAGTTGTTCCCTATTTCACGCAGCACATTGTCCCCAAAGGCATGCCCCAAATTATCATTGATGGACTTGAAGTCATCAATATCGACAAAGAATACCGCATGGGAGCTATCCTTTTTCTCCACCAATATCTTTTCAATTAATTGTTCGGTGGAAATTTTATTGTAACAATCGGTAAGAAGGTCTTTTTGGGCCAAGTTCTCCAGTGTTTTGTGCTCGCTTATATCATAGGTTTTACCCACTGCAAAAATAGGAACCCCTTTTTCGTTTCTAATTGACTGATAAACGAACCGATAGCAGCTTTGTTCACCGTTTGGTGCTTTTAAATTGATTTCAAAAGTTTTTTCAACCCCGCTCCTCATTGCTTCAACAAATTCAAAAAATAGTTCTCTTTCACTTTCGGGTATAAGCTTCTGAGTTATTTTTTCATCGGGGAAAACATGTTTCCCTCTCGGCAGTTGCATTCTTTCACATTCAGTTCCAAAAAATTGCATTTTGGAATTCAAAATGTCATAGCTGAAAAACCATTCGTTCGAAAGTTCGGTAACAATATTAAACAAAGCCTTATCCGTGATGCTGCTAAAGAAAAACCGGTCAGACAATTGCGATTCATCTTCCTTATAATCGGCCAAATGTTCGCGCATATCATGAATCATTCCCACAAATAGCTCTTCCCCATTGTCATCTAAAAGATGCAATTTATTGATGAAAATTTCACAGGGAATTTCCTCACCTTTTTTTGTGCAATGAATCCAGTTAAACTTTGCATATCCATATTTTTTGGCTTCTTCAATATAATGCAAAGACTGCTCTTTAGAATTTTTTCCATCCGGTTGTTTTTCAGGCGATAATTTAAAAAATTCACTTTGCCAGGTTTCATCACCTTCTAAACAAAATAATTCAGACGTGGCTAAGTTGCATTTTAACTCTGTGAAGCTATAATCTGATAGTGTTTGTCAAGGGGGAAATTAAAAAGTTTAACTTTACACGCTGGCCA
>CAYJJK010000008.1:0-17833 GCA_964370445.1 uncultured Oscillospiraceae bacterium
AAGCACTTTGTGAAAGCGGGCGTTCTGTAATGCAAGCACCAAAAGGGTTTTCGGTTTCGGCAAAACTTATGGCGTTGGTTGCCGTGATGATTGCTGTATTTTCTACAAATGGCCCGGCGTCTTACCTGTTGTTTGCACTGGCCTTTTTTTACTTATGTGCCCAAAGTAAAATGCGCAATGCTTTGTGGTTTTTAGGGTTTTATTTGTGCTTGCTACTTTTGATGCAAGTGATGCGTTTTTACGAAATACAGCTTTTGATATTGTCTGATTTTCATGTGTTTTTGTTTTGGTGGCTCATGCCCATTGCCATGGTTGCAGGGGACTTAATTGGCTCGCCACCGGGGCAAATCAGCGCCTTTTTTTCAAGGCACAAGGCGCATACACACCTCATTTTGGGCACCTTGGTGGTTTTTCGTTTTTTCCCCACGATGCATTCAGAATTCAGAGCCATTCTAGCCTCTATGAAAAACCGCGGTTTGCTGAGGGTATCGCAGCTTATTCGGCATCCATTGGATAGTTTTGAGTACATTTTGGTGCCACTGCTACTGCGTATGGTTCAAATAGCAGATGCTTTAGCGGTGTCGGCTTTGTCGCGCGGCATTGAAACACCTGTGCCAAGAAGTGCTTATTATGAGCAAAAAACACGGGCAAAAGACTATGTCTGCATGGGTTTTTCCGTTGTATCGCTTGCCCTGTTGCCGGTTTGGAGGATGCTTTGATGCTTGAATTGAAGGACGTATGTTTTACCTATGAACAGTCTGATTGTGGGGTGCAAGACATCAATGTAAGCATCAGTCAAGGCGAGTGTGTGGTGCTGATAGGGCAGTCTGGCAATGGGAAAACCACGCTTACACGTCTTATCAATGGTCTTGCACCGGCGCATTATAAAGGGAGCTTGAGCGGGGAAATTCGTATCAATCAAAACAGGGTGCAAGACATGCCCCTTTGGGAACTTTCCGGCCTTGTGGGCAGTGTGTTTCAAGACCCCAAATCCCAGTTTTTTTCAGGGGAGCTTTGCGGCGAAATTGCCTTCGCACTTGAAAATCGTGGCTGTGAAACACAGGAAATTAGGAAAAAAACGGATGCTGTGATAAAAAAAACAGAGCTTTCGTATTTGCGAGATGTTGGGCTGGACAAGATTTCTAGCGGGGAGAAGCAAAAGGTGGCCATTGCCTCGGTGTTGTCTTTGTCTCCTGCAGTTTTGGTGCTGGATGAACCAACGGCAAATTTGGATGCAAGTGCCGCAAGAGAGCTAGGCGAAATGTTAAAAAAGCTAAAGCAAGCAGGGCACACGCTGGTTTTGGCAGAACATCGGCTTTCTTATCTTTCCGAAATTGCAGACCGCTACCTTTACTTGCAAAACGGAACACTGAAAAAAGAATTTACGGCAAGCGAGTTGCAAAACCTGCCTTTGGCAGAAAAAGAAGAAATGGGCATTCGTGCGGTTCATGCTGTGCCAAAGCCGAGGCTTCAAGCAATTGAAAAGTCAGAGGTCTTTTTGTCGGCTACACGGATTGAATATACCACAGGAAAAAGGAAGATTTTAAATAGCTTGTCTTTTATGGCAGAAAAAGGCCAGGTTGTAGCACTTACCGGAAAAAACGGCTGTGGCAAAACAACGCTGGCAAAAATTTTGTGTGGTATTTATAAAGAAAAGAAAGGAGAGATCTGCTTTGGGGGAAAGGCAACACGGCCACGGCATCGTTTTCGGCATGTGTGGTATTCCTCTAATGACACAAACACCCAATTTTTCACGGGGAGTTTAACGGAAGAGCTTCTGTTGCAAAGCCCTAAAACAGAGAAAGAGCTGAAAAGGGCACGCGATATTTTAAAGCGTCTTGGTTTGTATGAACTGCGTGACCGCCATCCACAAACCCTCTCCGGTGGGCAAAAACAGCGCCTTTCCATCGCTTGTGGCCTTTTTTCAGACAGAGCCATTCAAGTGTACGACGAGCCCACCAGTGGTTTGGACGGGAAAAATATGAAGTTGGTTTCTGAAATATTCAAAGAAATGGCACAGCAGGGAAAACTGGTTTTGTGCATCACACATGATGCGGAACTGATGGAGGCCTGCTGCAGCCATGAGGTTGCTTTATCAACTTAAAATGATTTTAACTAGGAAAAAGAAAGCAGCAGGAACATAAAGCTAGCATTCAAAATTATCGTGCAAAAGTGTATTTGCAATGGTTTCCCTTGCAAATAGATACACATGGTGCTGGCAATCGAGGTGCACTGCTTTTGCGTGAGGTAGGCTTTTAAGAACATCTGCATACAATTTCAGGTACACATCTTTTTTGATCCCGGTTTCATCTCCGTTTGAAACAAAGAGTAGCATAGGTATTGTGGGAAGGGGACTTTTTTCCACGGTACCTATGTTTTCTTTCAGTGCAGCAGCTTCGTTTACAATGTCTTTGCCGAATGACTTTTGGAAAAAGAGTTTCGTATAAACCTCTTTTTCATTTTTGGTGAGATTGCCGTGCTGCATGGTTTCATCATTAACAATGCTGGGAAATAAACGCACAATCCCACTTTGCATGAAAAACGAAAACAAGCGCGAAACGGCAGTGATGGATTTGTATTCCTTCATAAGGGCGGGGAACGTCATGTCTAAACCAACCATGGCACACACTTCATCGGGATATTGTTGTGCCCAGTACAATGCCTCAAGGCCGGAAAAGGAACAAGGGCAAAGGATGTAAGGTGGTGCAATGCCACACAGCAAAAGGGCTTTTCTTTGCCAGTTCACAAGCGTGTGGATGTCTTTTTTTGCTTCACTTGCATCGGCAAAACCATAACCCGGTTTTTCTACCACCACGGTTTTATACCGGTCTATTAATTTTGTGTATAGGCTTTTAAAAGAAAGTGTGGGCGAGCACATGCCAAACCCTGCCATAAAAACAAGTGTGCTTTTGCCGGCACCTTCGGTATACACGTGTAAATGAACGCCTTCCACATCTACTTTTTGCCCCATGCAAGGCGGCATATACTTTTTCTTCATATCACTCTCCATCAAAATTTAAATTCAAAGGCTTCCGATTGCATGTGCCACAGTTTGGCATAAAGCCCTTTGGTATGAAGCAGTTCCATATGGGTTTCGCTTTCAACAATTCTTCCCTTGTCTACCACTAAAATTTGGTCGGCCCCTTGCACGGTTTTTAGCCTGTGTGCAACCATCACCACCGTTTTGTCTTGTACCAGTTCGGAGAGTGCTGCTTGCACCAGAGCTTCATTTTTTGCATCGAGGCTTGCAGTGGGCTCGTCTAAAAGCAGAATGGGGGCGTTTTTTAAAAGGGCTCTTGCTATAGAAAGTCGCTGTTTTTCGCCGCCGGAGAGTGTGAAGCCGCCTTCACCCAGCACGGTGTCATATCCATTTGGTAAGCGCATAATAAATTCGTGGCATTGTGCTTTTTGGGCCGCTTTTACCATGTCATCTTCGCTGATGTCGTCCCTGCCAAAAAGAAGATTTTCCCGAACGGTTTCATGAAACAAATATACGTCTTGTAAAACCATAGATATATTTTGAGCCCAGTTTTCGGCATTTGTGTTTTGAAGTGATGTGCCACCACTGGTGATTTCGCCCTCGGTTACATCCCAAAACCTTGCAAGTAGGCGAAGAATGGTGGATTTTCCGCTTCCGGAAGGGCCTACAATGGCTGTGAATTTTCTATTGGGAACCGTAAAAGAAACCTCTTTTAAAACGGCATTTTGCATGTTGGTATCATAGGCAAAGCTTACATTTTGAAAAACAAGGTCATGATGCGGGGAGGCCGTGCTTTTGCCCAAAAGGGGCTTTTCCTCTAAAACAGCATCAATGCGCGAGGCGGCCACATAGTGAATTCGCAGCACCACCATATAGCGAATGTAGGTGACAATCGGCACCAATATTTTGGTACTGACAATGATGATGGCGATGTAATCGGCAATGGTAAGGTTGCCACCTAAAATAAGAGATGCACCGACAAAACAAACAATGGGTAGGGCAAGCTGTGCTACACTGCAAGAAACGTTTGCCAAGGTGCCCACAAAAGATTCTGTTTTTAGGCTGATGCGCACCAAGTCATCATAGGCACTTTTTAGCTTTTTGAAGCCACTGCCTGTTTGGTTGTAAGATTTTAACACTTTGATGCCGTGTAAATATTCGTTGAGGTAAGTGGACGCGGTGTCTTTTGCATATGCCGTTTTGTGTGTGAGCCGAGACGATAGTTTGCCGGAAAAGGCAAGCATCAACACAGAGAAAACAACCGTGATGTAAAAGGAAAGGGCCATGGACGGGTTGTAAAAAAAGAAAAACACCGAGGTAATAAGGCAACTAAACACAACACTGAATATGCCTGTAAACATGCCCACCATGCTTTGTTTCACTGCCAAAAAGTCACCTGTGAAATTGTTGATAAGTTCGCCGGAGCGTTTCTTTTGAAAATACCCAAGCGGCAAGCGACGCAGGCTTTGTACAAAATAGATTTTATTTTTGGCACAGTTTTCGGCGGCCGGCAAAAAAGTATTTCTATGGGCCAAAATGGACACAAGAGCTTGCAGGATAAAAAGCAGCCCCAAAATAGAAGCAATCATCCAAAGGGCAAAAAAATCCAAGGTGCCATCAAAGGCAGAAACGATAAATTGGATGGCAAACAGTGTGGCAACAGACGGAAACACCATAAACAGGTTTTCAATGGTTAGAAACGCAACGGGGCGAATCATTTGCCTCGGATGGCCACAGGTGAATTTGCGAATGGCTTCTCTCATGCTTGCACACCCCCTTTTTCATTTTGTACTAGTGTGAAATCGTCCACTGTATGTTGTAAATTCCAAAGTGATTTGTAGCGGCCTTCGTTTTGCATCAATTCATCGTGTGTGCCACGCTCTTTAATTGCTCCGTTTTCCAGCAATAAAATTTGTTCTGCACGCATCACACTTTTTAGTCTGTGTGCAATGAGGATAACCGTTTTGTTTTTGGTGAGATTGTAAAGTGCCTCTTGGATCAGGTTTTCGTTTTCAGCATCGGAATAGGCCAGTGCTTCGTCTAAAATGACAATGGGTGCATCTTTTAGTAGGGCCCTTGCAATGGATAGCCGCTGGGTTTCGCCGCCCGAAAGCCGAATGCCGCTACTGCCCAGCTTTGTGTCATATCCATTCTTTGTGCCAAGGATAAAATCGTGGCACTGCGCCGCTTTGGCCGCTTCTTCCACGGCCTGCTTTGTATGCTTACGGTTCATGGTGATGTTGTCGTAAATGCTGGCAGAAAATAAGTAACTGTCTTGCATCACATAAGCGATGCTGTCCATCAAAACATCATAGGGGATGTTTTTGATATCGGTACCACCGATGCATATGGTTCCCTCGCCATCTTCTACGTCATAAAAACGTGCGATGAGTTGCCCAATGGTGGATTTGCCGCCGCCAGATTCCCCCACAAGTGCAGTCATTTTGCCTTGTTGAGCCGTAAAATGAATGTTTTGGAGGGCATAGCTTCTGTTTTCTTCCTGTGGATGATAGGAAAAGGAGACACCTTGAAACGTGACATCGGAATGTTTGAGTTTTTCTTGCGTGTTTGCGAATACAAGAGGCTTTTCCTCTAGCAATTCTTCAATGGCATCCATGCCCACCGAAAGAGTGGCCATCTGCGTGCCGTAGCTTAGGCAGGTCATCAGAGGGTCGTAAAGGGCGGGGGTGATGATGAGAGCCATCAAAACAGAAAGGAGCGTTTCAGGTGCGGGATTTTGGGTCATGAGCAGGATGCCCACCGGTAAAATAAAAGACAGCATGGACAGAATGATGCTTTTATAAAGCCCCATTGGAACGGCAGATTTTCGATAACTCATCTGTTCCCAGTTGGAATAATTTTGAATGTTTTTTTCAAGTGAACGGGTGATTTTGCCTGTAAGGCCGAACAGTTTCACCTCTGCCATGCCGGTTACATACTCTGAAAATGCGCCCGTTATTTTTTGATCGGACGCTAAAATATCGGCCCATATTTTTTGAAATTTGGTTCCGAAAACAGATAGCTGCATGGCTACGGCAACAACCACCGAAACAAACACCGTAAGCGCAAGCCAAGGGCTTAAGATAAACATGCCCAAAAGCAGTGTAAGCACCATAAATAAAGAGGCGAAAAGATCGGGGAGCATATGCCCAATGAAATTTTCGATACGGTCTGCGCATTCGTCTATGTTTTTTTGTATGCCACCGGTTGTTTTTTTGTTGAAATAATGAAGAGAAAGGCTGCCAAGGTGTTCGGTGACACGAAGTTTAAATGCACTGAGAAGTGTGAAAGCAACATAGTGGCAACCATAGCTGCCCAAAAAAGAGAACAGCATGTTGCCAATAATTGCAGCGCCGGCCATCAAAATCCAAAACAGAACACTTTCATTTGCCGGCGCACTGCCACTGGGCATTAAAAATTCGCGTGATATAAAATATACCGAGATAAAAGGAACAAGGCTGCACATTGCACCTAAAACAGCCGAGGTAACGCTTATGTTTAAAAGCCCTTTGCGAAATTCTGCGATTGTAAAAACCCTGCCTATCACCGGCGGCTTTTTCTCTTTCTTCTTGTGTTGCAAAGCTTCTCCCCCTATATATATGTTTGGTTAGCAAATGCTAACAACATAATTTTATGGGATGACTTGTGCTTGTGTCAAATACTAAAAATGGGTATAATAGATACGATTTATTATGTTTTTTGAGAATGCTGGAAAAAATTAAGCGTCTTTAAATTAAATTCAATGTAATGGGAATGCCACGAAATGATACGAATAAAAGAGGTGCCTTATGCAGGTTTACGGAAGTTATGAAAATATGTTCACCATGCTGGAAGACCATGGTTGGTTGGCTGAAAAGAATGCGCATGGCATCACTTATTCTTTATACGAAAGCATTGGGAACGGTGAAATGGTTTTGTGGACGGGGGCCGATGGCCTTGCCTTTGTGAGTTTGGATGTTATGTTTTATCAAGACAATATCATGGTGAATTTTAGTGAAAATATTGGGGTACAAATCACCTTTATTGAAGAGAACAACATGGAATATTACAAAACTGAAGATAACATAGAGAATACACAGTATGGCACCTTTTTTTATATAAACAATGCCCCGGTGCCCTGGTTTAAAAAATACCCAAAAAACAGCAGGGTAAAAGCCTTTACACTGCTTGTTGGAGACGATTTTTTAAAGACAAACGGCATTTGTCTCTCATTAGAAGAATGGAACCAACTGGCAAGGGCAATCAACGGCAGGGGTGTTTCTGTGCCACAAATTGTAACGGTGTTAAAACAAATTCGTTACGGAAATATCCACGAAGATCTTTTCGCTACCTATTTGAAAGCAAAGGCAATGGAAGCATTTTTGCTTTTATGGAACGCAGGAAAATCACAAGGGGAGAGCTGGCGGCGACTCAGCTCAAAAAGCCAAATTGCCGTTAAAGAATGCATCCGTATTGTATCGAAAAATTTTGTGTCGCCGCCGCTTATTGACGAACTTGCAAAGCAAGTGGGGGTAAATAAAAAGACCCTGCAATTTTCGTTTGAGGAAATTGTGGGCCTGAGCATTCACAAATATATTCGCACATTAAAGATGCAAAAGGCATTAAGTTTGCTTAAAGAAAGTGATTTGTCGGTGGAAAGCATCGCAAAAGAAGTGGGCTACAACAGCAAAATCCATTTTTATAGGGCGTTTGAAGCGGTGTTCGCCATGAAACCAAGCGAAATGCGAAGGCTATTGTGAGGTGCTTTCACTGGGTGGTGTTAACTTGCGCTGACACCACCTATTACAAATGTACCAAAGCCGATGGCCGGCACTAACATGTGAATAGAAGTGGGGAAAGTAGAAAACACTTATTACAGCCGCATTTATGGGCTCACTGAATGATGGTGTGGGAACAAAACAGGATTGATAAATGGAAAATAAGTGTGTAAAATAAGTGGAAGTTAGCCAATGGATAACAAAAGGTAGCAGTGGCTATTTAGAAATAAAGTAAGGTGTATATTTTGCACCGATCATTCTTTTTGCTGAGTTGAGCCTGTATATAGTCTTTATGTTTTTATAGTGCCGAAATCACTCTATAACATCCTTAGTTATATGCTAAATCCATCGCGATTTTTTCCCACTCGAATAAAACATTTGGGTTGTTACCGGCTGTACTGATGTCTTTTAATAATATTTCACATGGTGTATTGTGTTGGCGGCATGCTTTTATTATGCCATTAATTTCATCTTTAATCTGCGCTTTATCCAATGTACCCTGGCTTACATTGGCCGGATTTGGCTTTGCCGAGATAGCATATTTTTTGCCCACTGCTTCAGCAGCTATTTTAATATCCGCCCACGGAGACATTGAAACCTTACGTAAATTAGGGATTTTTTCTACAATGTGCATTCTGCGATCCAGCGGTTCACAGCAGCCATAGTATACAACGCCAAACGATTGTAATGCTTCAATCATATAGTGGATATCAAATTCATCCAGCATTTCGGGCGATACTGAAGCTAAAATTTGTGCAAGGCCTCTGCCCCACACATTTTTTGCTTTCACACCATCTGTTTCCACAGGCACTTTTTCCAAATCGCTACAAGGTGCTGCCGAACAATGTACATACAATGCATCTGCATCTATCAAGCCCAGCTTTTCGTGCTGCTCAATTGTTGAAAGAAAAATATCTGTTAGCTTTCTTACAAGGTGATGCATCATTTCGGGTTCATCCATCATGTTTATCAGAAGATCGTTTACACCCATGTACTCAGTGATGACATCCCATGTGATACAACCTAGCTCATAACCAGTAGGTGCCCCGCAAATTTTCACCGGCACAATGTCACCAATGCAATCTCCCAATAATGCAAAACGATGTTTCGTTTCTGTTTCGTTATACTGAATAATGGGCATTTGCAAGGTGTTGATGGCGTTTATATCTTCCAGCTGGTTTTTGTAACTATGCGATACAATATGATTATCTGGTGTATCAGTTCTGGTGTGTTCTTTCACATTCATGCCAAATCCTGTAGAAGAAATCACTTTATTCACCGGTACATAGGGTGTTATCAGGGTATCACACGGTAAATGTTTTCGTTTATACAAAATTCGGCGCATTTCTTGTTCCACTTTGCGCAAATAAGGATCCACGCAGTGTAAGCTTAAAGAACCGTCGAAATTCATCTCATGCCACGGCAGCTCATCTATTAAAATAGTTGGTCTTTGTGGTTTTAGATCATTTATTGCCCTGTGAAGTGCCATGGTTTTTTCATGGGGATAATTATACAACATTTCCCTGTACGAATATGCTAATTTTCTTAAAATTTTCTTATCTTGTGTCATGATGTCTCCTTAAACTAAAACAGTATGCTTGCAATAAGTTATTTTTTTATTATATAATGATAAAAATATAAACTCTATAATATTGTTTTTTATTTTTTGAATATTCGTACATAAAGAGGGGCGAATTATGCCACATTCTGAGTTTTATCGCTATACATTCCACCAAGAGCCCAGCCATTTTGCAGAGGAAACATATGTTATTTCTGATTTAATGGGCTACAATGATGCTTCTAATTTCAATTGTCATCGTCAAACATTTTTCAACCATGTTGTCATCATGGTGGTGCAAGGGGTTTTTTATGTAAAGCAATATGGGAAAACACATGTCTTAACCGCTGGCCAAAGTATTTTGATGACACTGGTAGACGAGCACCACTATTATACTGACAGCCAACATACAGCGCATATTCTTTGGTTTCATTTTAGGGGAAAACCAATTGCGCCCATTATGCAATATTTGCGTTCTAACAAAAAACTTCCCATTCTTCACATTGATGCTTCAATCGAACAACAAATTTACGAGTGCTTTCACATTACAAAAAAGCAAGAGCCAGCATTTGAGTATATCTTGTCTGCCAAAATGTACTCTATTGTGATGCGAATTGCACAAACTACATTGCACTCATTAGATGGTTTTGAAAAAAATTCGCATTTTTACAACAATGTTTACCGGTTTGTTGTGGATAACATCTATGTAACACCTCTTACTTTGGATATCATGTGTGATGAATTTCAAATGTCGCGCACACGGTTTTGTCTTGTGTTTGCAGAAGAATTTCGTATGCCGCCCATGAAATACGTGATGCATATAAAAATTGCAGAAGTAAAAAAATTATTAAAAAGTACAGACCAAAGTATAGATACCATAGCGCACGCACTTTTCTTTTCAGATCACAGCCATTTATCAAGAAGTTTTAAAAAAGCTGTAGGATATTCTCCGCTGCAATACCGAAAAATGGTGCAAACAACAAAATATTTATCTTCTTACTAGGTGGTGTCGACAATCGTTGAATAGAGCATATTCTGAGTAATTTTTCAGGCTGAGTTGGGCGAAAAAAGTGACGAATGGTGCCGGCGAACAAAACCCGTTTGCCGTGCCGATAGCTGCTGTTTTGGGTGTGCCGATGTATATCCTGCACCGAGGCCGTTTTGCCGCTTGCCAATTTGCTTATAGGACAAGGTGTTGGCCTTGGTACGATGGTGGCGCTTATCATTGGTGGTGCCGGTGCAAGTATCCCGGAAGTATCGCTTCTTAGCACATTATTCAAAAAACAATTTATTATAACCTTCCTTATTTGTATCTTTACTGTGGCGGTCATTTCCGGATATGCGTTCAATATTTTGCTGTAAAATAAATGAGAAAAACCTTTGGAGAGAGATATGAAAGTGGTTTTTGACAATCAAGAGCTTACTTTAAATGGAGAAGCCGAAAATATTGTGGAGCTTTGTGAGAAAAACCATATTGAAATTACAGCACCCTGCTATAAAAATAATAGGGTTGGTGGTTGCTGTGCAGCTTGTGTTCTCGAAGTAGATGGAAAACGAGCATTTGCTTGTGCTACTAAACCCAAAGATGGAATGAACATTATTTATAACCGAGAAGATTTAGTAAAGGAGCGCAAAGAAAAACTGAGTGCATTTGAGAAAACACTAAATGATGGCAAGGTAAATTCATGTTGCAATTGCTCTTGTAAGGGATGTTAGGTGCACTATTATAAAAGACTGCACTATGCCATTATTATAGGCTATGCAAATGCTTTGGATGAAAAACTACTTGAGAAGCTTTTGAACGAAGGGTTACACTTGATTTAACAACCAAAGAAATTTACTATACATGGGTTTCTTTTTTTTTCTTGCATGCGATGATTAAATTGTTATTTTATGAAAAAGACGGACAACTGCCACAAGTGGAGGTTGTCCGTCTTTTTTTTAGAAAATTTCGCGTATGTATAAAAATAACCATTGCTTTTGTTTTGGCTCAAGCTTGTGTTGGGATGCTCTAAACATTTTTTTCAGCTTTTCTTATCGCTTTGATGACGTTTTCATAACCGGTGCACCGGCACAGATGCCCTGAAATCATGCGGCGCAGCTCTTCGTCAGTATACTCTTGGCCACTGTCTACAATTTCTGCGGCAGTTAGAATGAAGCCCGGTGTACAAAAGCCACATTGTATGGCAGTTTCATCCACAAATGCTTGTTGTACATTTCCCAAAGAACCGTCTGCGTTTAAAAGGCCTTCTACAGTACGTATGGTTTTCCCATCAGCCCAAATGGCAAGGTATAAGCAAGAGTTGAATGTTTTTCCGTCAATCAGCACTGTGCATGCACCGCACTCACCTACTTCACACCCTTTTTTGATTGAGGTTAAACCTTGGTTGTTGCGCAAAAAATCTGTAAGAGATGCCCGCACATCCACCATTTCTTCTACTTTATTTCCGTTTACCATACAACATATTTTTTTAAATTGTCGCTCCATTACAATACCCCTCCTGCCCTTAAAACAGCCTTTTCAAACGCCAATTCCGTGCTGTGCTCGGCAATGTGCATGCGAAAAGCACGAGACGCACGCCAACTGTCCCTTGGGTTTATGTCTTTACAAATAAGTTGCGCAAGGCGGCGCGGTAAATCTGCAGTGAGAGTTTGCCCGTTGATTTCTTTTTCTGCGTGCTCTGCACGTAAAGGAATTGGCCCTGCCACGCCAAAGGCCACACGTACACGCTTTACCACTTTGCAATCTTCACTTAGTTGCACATTAACACTGGTTCCTAAGGTGGCAATGTCCATAGATTTGCGCATGCCGTATTTTATGTAATGTCCATAGGTGTTTTCTGTGCTTTGTTTTGGAAGTATAATGGCTACTTGTATTTCTCCCTCTCGCACATCCACAACACCGGCTTTTAAATAAAAATCTTGAATGGGTATTCTTCTTGCACCATTTGGCCCCATAAGCTCAACCAGTGCGTCATAGGCAAATAAACTAGAGGCTGAATCGGCCGATGTGATGCCATTGCAGGTATTGCCCCCAATGGTACCGAGGTTGCGAATTTGTGGGCCACCCACTTGAGCCGCGGCTTCGCTTAGCGGTGTACAGTATTTTTGTACAAGGTTGTTTTCTTCCAAGGTAGAAAAACTGCAAAGAGAGCCGATGCGTAGGGCGCCATCTTCATCCAAGCAAATGGTGCGAAGCTCGTCCAATCCGTAAATAGAAATCAGCTCTGCACCGCGAAGCTTTCCCTCTCGAACTTGCACCAATACATCGGATCCGCCTGCCAAGATGCGTGCTTGTGGATGTTTGCTGCGCAGGGCTATCGCCTCTTGTACGTTGGTGGCTTCATATAATGCTTTTATGTCATACATTTCAAGTGGTCTCCTTCCACAGGGCTTACAATGATGTAAAATGAAGTGGTTATAAACATGCCCCCACAGAGGCAAAGATAAAACTTCGTAAAAGGTTTCGAATAAAGAGTTTATTTTTGTGGGTACAGCCCCCGAAACAAGGTTTCCGGAGAAAGGGGGAGATGGGAAAAAGAAACACCCGTAGCTTGCAAAACAGCATTGCGAATAGCCGGCGCCACAGGGATGCTGGGAGGCTCGCCCAAAGCTTTACTGGGTTCTGTGTCATCTTCTAAAAACAGGGCCTGCATCACGGGGGGATGATCCATGCTGGTGGGGATTTTATAATCTAAAAAATTGCCATTGAGCATACGACCGGTATCCTTGTCGAACAACAGTTTTTCATGAAGAGCATAGCCTAAAGCCATGCTCATTCCACCGTGTACCTGGGCTTCGGCAAGGGCTGGGTTCACAATGCGCCCTGCATCATGCACATTGGTCAAGGCCAAAACGCGCACGGCGCACAGTTTTGTATCCACTTCCACCTCTGCTACAGAACAACCCAATGCTAAAGCGTTGCTATGCAATTGGGTGGTGTGTTCTGCTGCAATGTGCTGAGAAGTCTTGGTGTCGTACAGGGTTTGTAAAGACATCTGTGCTAAAGAAAGTAGACGTTCTGCGCTGCCCGCATCTACAAAATAGCCCTCTTGTAACTGCAAGCTTTCCGGCTCTCGGTGAAGCAAATGAGCCGCTGCATTTAAAACTTTCTCCTTGAAAATTTTGGCGCAGTTTTGTATGGCAGCATTCCCGACATAAGTTTGTCTGGAGGCATATGCCCCACTTCCATAAGGGGTAAGTTCGGTATCCTGTGTGCTAACAATGTGGATGTCCTCTGCCAGAACACCAATGGCATCGGCTGCAATTTGGGTAAAGACAGTGTCGGCGCCTTGGCCAATTTCACTCTCACCCAGTTGCAATTGGATGCT
Organism: uncultured Oscillospiraceae bacterium; assembly: GCA_964370445.1. Classification (GTDB taxonomy): domain Bacteria; phylum Bacillota; class Clostridia; order Oscillospirales; family Ruminococcaceae; genus JAAYCI01. The sequence continues at coordinate 13,627 of CAYJJK010000008.1, forward strand.
TCCGTCTTGGTTAAGCAACATACGGCATGAAGATGTTTCGATGCCAAACGGCCAAACCCCTGTGTTGTACCATGAAAGAGCCATACCGATACCACGGCGAAACCGCCCCGTTTGGTTTTTGTATTGTTGCCGTTTTTTATCCCAATCAGTTGCCTCTATTGCCTTTTTCACACAGCGACGCAGGGCGTCCTTTTTGTTGTTGCATTGGCAAAGGGGATCCACAAAATGTTCGTCCATGCAATTTTTTAGGCGAAATTCAGCCGGGTCCATGCCCAAAGCCTGTGCGATGTCATCAGCGTGGGCTTCTGCTGCAAACACCCCTTGCGGTGCACCGTATCCGCGCATAGCCCCGGCCATTGGATGGTTTGTAAAAACACAATAAGCATTAACCCTTGATGCTTTTTCGGTGCGATACAACTGTTGATATGCCATAATTCCCTTGGAAAACACACCGTTAGAGTGGCTGTTGTATGCACCGCTATCGCTGTACATTTCCATATCTCTTGCAACCAAAGTGCCATCGGCACGCACATGAGAAGTAAGCTTCCACTGCGAGGCATGGCGTGTGCGCGTGGTTTGAAATACCTCTTCACGGCTTAATTCTAATTTAACAAGGCGTCCGCCAAGTTGTGTGCATAGATAGGCGTTGAGCGGCTCAAAAAGTGCATCTTGTTTGTTGCCAAATCCTCCACCAATATATGGCTTTACTATACGCACCATACCCCAACGCAAATTCAATGCGCTGGCCACCAAGCGCCGAACAATATGGGGTATTTGTGTGGAGGTGACCACCGTAATTTTCTCACCCTCTTGATAGGCGTAAGACACAGCCGTCTCCATATGGCAATGCTGAACCTCTTGGGTGCTATATGTGCTTTGCACGCATAACAGTCCATCCTCTGAAGTGGCTGCCTCATATTCACCCACTTGTGAAGCCGAACGAGCAAGAATGTTGTTTTCATGCGTTGGGTGCAGAAGTGAGGCACCCGGTTGAATCGCTTTCACAGGGTCAAATACGGGTTCTTCTTGGCAGTATTCCACCACCACACAGGCGGCAGCCTTTGCAGCAATCACCTCGTTTTGTGCCACCACCACAGCCACGGGTTCACCGTAATAACGCACGCGCGTGCTTAAAAGCGGGATTTCGATGGCAGGGTCGTATGTAGAGCCAAGCACATAGGGTTTACCGGCCACACTGTATAGGTTGTTTTGCACGTCAAAACAACTAAACACTTTCACCACACCGGGTAGGCTAGCTGCGTGGGATGCGTCTATCTTGCTCACGGTTCCATTTGCAATGGTAGAGGTAACAAGACGTGCTACCAATGCAGTTTCATTTAAAAAATCAGCGGTATATCGTGCTCGTCCGCTGGCTTTTTCCACACCGTCCACGCGCGTTTTTCGCTTGCCAATCTCCATAAAACCCTCCTTGTGTCAATCGGTGATAAAAACAACAAAAAGCGGCCAACACCTTTTGTGATACCAAATTTTTATACGTTCTAGTACTATTTCTGCAATCATCTTTCCTTTCATCTTACACCAGCAATATGCATTTTTCAAGCATTTTGATTATATTTTGTTCTCCAAAGTGAAAAAATGTTGTTTACATTTAAAAATGATTCTGCTACAATGGACACAGAATCGAGCAGGATGTTACCGAAAATTGCCGGGAGGTGTTGGGTTTTGAAAACGTTGATTGTGCATGCTTATGTAGTAACTGTGGATGCGGATTTCCGTATTTTGCATGATGGAGCACTTTGCTATGAAGGTGATTGTATCATTGACATTGGTTCAACAGATGACTTGTTGGCTAAGTATCCAAACGCACAGCAAATAGATGCGAGCAAGAAGGTTGTTATGCCAGGGTTGATTAACACCCATTTGCACTCCGGCCTCATCCGTGGCACGGCCGAGGATTTGCCCGTGTGGGAATGGCTTGAAAAACATGTGGACCCAAAACATATGGTTTTGCAGCCGGAGGACGCCTATATTGCCAGCAAAGTATGCTATAGCGAATCTTTATTGGCTGGCACCACCACGGTGGTAGATATGTATCGTCATATGCACCGCTGTGCTGATTCGGCTAAAGAAACAGGCATTCGCGCCATTTTGGCTCCCTATGTAGGGGATAGGGAGGGGCTGGACTACTTTGAAACCATTGATGCAAATGAACGTTTGTATCAAGAGCGGCACGGGGATGCCGACGGACGCATTTCGGTGTGGTTTGGCCTTGAGCATATTGTCTATTGCTCAAAAGATGCTTTTAGGCGCGTGGCGCAACTTGCAGAAAAATATGATACCGGTATCCATACCCATGGGGAAGAATCCATCCAAATGGCCAATATGATCCGTGAAACATATGGTTGTTCTCCGCTGAAGGAGTTTTACAATCGTGGTATTTTGGGCCCTAAAACACTGCTGGCACACTGCTGCTGGATCACTCCTGAGGAAATTGAAATCATGCGCGCTACCGGAACTTCTATTGCCCATTGCCCGGTAAGCAATATGAAACTGGCCTCGGGTATTTGCCCTGTGCCAAAAGCCTTAGAAGTGGGCATACATGTGGGAATTGGCAGCGACGGCATCAAAGAAAATAACAATGTGGACCTTTTTGAAGAAATGAAGTTTGCCGCATTGATTCAAAAGCTGGGAAGTTTGGATGCCCGTGTTATGCCCGCTGAACAAGCGTTAAAACTTGCTACCATAGAAGGCGCTAAAGCCATTGCAATGGAAGATAGCATCGGCTCTTTGGAAGTGGGAAAAAAAGCCGATATCGTAATTTTAGATATCAATAAGTTACATATGGCACCGCATTTATTTGGCAAATATGAGAATATTGTGCCCAATATTGTGCACAGCGCAAGTGGCGCCGATGTAGATATGGTGATTGTGAACGGTGAAGTGCGTGTAAAAGACCATCAGCTTTTGGGCGTGGATGTACAGGAGATGATAGAGACATATACACGCACCACACAGGCACTGATTGAGCGTAGAGAGGAATTTGTTCCAAAAGAAGTAAGCATTCATAATTTCACAGTATAAAACTATTATAGGTGGTGTGATTTGAACGCACCCGATATCTTAGCAAATTTGTACGCAGGAGGAAACCATTGTGAGCCAAACACTGTTTATTAATGCAACCGTCTTGCCAATGAATGATACCCTGGATGTTCTTACCGATTCTTTTTTGGCAGTGGACGGAGAATCTATTTTAGAGATTGGTTCCATGAAAGATTTGCGGCAGGAGACTTATCAAAACTTTGATGTGTTTGACTGTGCCACACGCGGGAAAAACCGTTTGATATTGCCTGGCTTCATTCAAACACATATTCACACAAGCCAAGCGCTTTGCCGTGGTGTTGCAGATGATGTGGATTTAGAAACATGGACAAGAAAAAGGATATGGCCATGCGAATCTGCCATGACAGATGAAGATGTCTATATTTCCAGCCTTTTGAGCATTGCGGAGATGATTAAAAGCGGAACCACATTTTTTTGCGAGGCCAGCGGCCAAAGACCGGATAACTTGGCAAAGGCTATTTTGGATACGGGAATCAAGGGGATCATCTCGCTGTCAACAATGGATTTGAAAGGTGAAATTCCTGAAAATCAGCAGATGACAACCGAAGAGGCCCTTGAAAAAAACTTTGGCCTTGTGGAGCGTTGGCGAGGCAAAAGCAGCCGCTTAGATGCCTGTCTTAATATTTTGAATCTGTTTTTTTCCAGCGAAACACTTTGGAAAGAATTTGCGGCCTATAGCCGTAAAAATAACGTACTTGTGCAAAGCCATGTGGCAGAATCGGCCAGCGAACACCGCTTTGTAAGCGAAAAGTATGGTTTGTCGCCCGTGCGCCTTTTAAATAGCTGGGGGGTTTTGCAAAAAAACCTGCTCACAGCGCACCTGGTCCATTTAGCTGGCGAAGAGATTGACATGTTGGCCGACAACGCTGTAAAAGTAAGGCATTTACCGGCGGCAGATTTACGCATTGCCGGTTTTGCACCCATTCAAACTATGCTCAACAAAGGCATTCCTGTTTCTTTGGGAACAAACAGCCCTCCGTGCAACAATCGCATGAGTATTATAGACGAAATGTGGCTGGCAGGGCTGATGCATAAAGCCTATAACAATGATCCAAAATGTGTGCCCGCACGCTCTGTGGTGCAAATGGCAACCCGAAACGGAGCTAAAACTTTGGGCAAAGAGGAT
>CAYJJK010000008.1:17843-21921 GCA_964370445.1 uncultured Oscillospiraceae bacterium
ATAAGGCCGACTTGGTGATACTTGATTTCAACACGCTATGTAGCACACCTACGCATGAAATTTATTCGGCTCTTGTATATCAGGCAACCGGTGCCGCTGTGCACAGTGTTATGGCGGATGGTAAGTTCTTGATGAAAGACCGTAAGCTGACCACCATAGACGAAGATTGGCTGATTGAAGAGGCCGAGCGTAGGGCACAGGATATTGTAAAATGCGCAGGGGTTCAGTATTAGCTGGTGTTTGCGCAAGTTGAATACGAGCAATGGATTTGAAATGAATCACAGCATTTTTGATACAATGTAGCACACTGTTAGTATCTTTGTTGGGTTTTGGTAGGAGCCATATTCTAAAAATCAGGGGTGTAAATGATGCCGAAACTTGTAATTTTTGCCGATGATTTTTCTAGCGTAACAGACTGTGGTGTTCAGTTCTCAAAACACGGCCTTAGCACGTTGGCATTGGCGAATATCCCAAAGGAGCCACTGCCAAAGGACATAGACATTTTGTCTGTGGATGGTGATAGTCGTGCCTTGAGTTCGCAAGAGGCCTACCAAAAAACATATGACATAGCGCAGCATATGAGCACATTGAATCCACAGCGCAGCTATAAGTCGATAGACTCCCTTATCCGTGGAAACCTGGGCAGTGAGATTGATGCTGTGATGGACGCCTTTGGTTACGAGGCGGCTATTGTGGCACCGGCTTTTCCGTATTATGGGCGCACAACCATCAAAGGAAGGCATTTTTTACACGGTGTCCCTTTGCACGAAACCGCTTTGGCAAACGACCCGGCCTGCCCCTGTAAAGAATCGGATTTATTGGCTTTATTGCGTGCGCAATCCAAAAGAGAGGCAGCCTTGTTGCCCCAAGAGGTGTTACGGGGCGAGAAAGAAGCCTTTGTGCAAACGGTTTTACAACTGGTGAGCAACAAAGCAGAGTTGATTTTACCGGATATCGAAACCGAGGAAGACTTACACCGACTTGCAGAATACAGTTTGAGTTTGCCAAAGGTTTTACTGGCGGGTTCAACAGGGCTTGCGCGTCATCTTGCAACCGGCTGGGGCTGGGCAAGAGAAGGGGATACAAGCCCTGAAATAGAGGTGCAAAATTTACCGGCATTGCTGGTGTCAGGCAGTGTGTCTCCTGTAACACAAGAGCAGATAGAGCAGGTTTTGGCGCAAGAAAATGTGCTTTCTGTTTGTTTAAACCCGGCGCAAGTTCTTGAAAAAGGCATAGAAAACTATAACGAACAAGCGCTTTTGCTTGCTAAACAACAAAAGAATTTGGTGTTGTATTTAAATGCAAATGATGCAGCCCAACGTGAATCGGACAAGCTGGGCAAGCAAAAAGGCTGGTCGAGAGCGCAAATGGCCGAGATGCTTTCGGCCAAGCTGGCACTTTTGGTTGAACAAATTACAGAAGAATGTGAATTTTCCGGTTTGATTCTGACAGGGGGAGACACGGCAATATCGGTTTGCCGGAAATTGGATATGTCTGCCATGCTGGTGCTTAGTGAGGTGGAAGCGGGTATTCCTGTGTGCAAAACCATGCCTCCTCTTTCTTGGCATATTGTCACAAAATCCGGTGCGTTTGGGTCAAGCGAAACATTACTTTGTTGTTTGCGTGCTATTACCACTATTTAGAAAAGGGAGCTTTGTATGATGGAAAGCGAAAAAAAACGCCCAATTGTGGCTCTTACCATGGGTGATGTAGCTGGAATAGGGCCGGAAGTAATTGTAAAGGCCTTAGCCCATAAAGAGGTATATGAATTTTGCCGCCCTTTGGTTATAGGGGATTTGAAGGTGCTGAAAGAAGTGAACAAAATTGTGAAAACAGAGCTTCAGCTTCATGCGGTATCAAGCCCGACGGAGGGGGAATATACCTTTGGCACCATTGATTGCTTGGACATGAACTTACTCTCGGCTATTCCACCATTTGGCAAGGTAAATGTCGTTTGTGGTGACGCCGCTTTTCGTTATATAGAAAAAGGGGTGGCCCTTGCTTTAACACAAGAAGTGCAGGCCATTTGTACGGCACCAATTAACAAAGAGGCTTTGCAATTGGCAAAACACGATTATCCCGGACACACAGAAATTTTGGCTGATTTGGCTGACACAGACAGATTTGCGATGATGTTCTGCTCTGATGAACTCAATGTGATTTTGGCAACGGTACATGTGGGTTTATTGCAATCTATTCGCATGCTAGAGCCCGAACGTGTGTTTCAGGTCATTTGTTTGGCGCACGAGGCGATGTTGCGAAAAGATCCACACAAAAAACCTTCAATTGCAGTGTGTGGGCTAAACCCCCATGCAGGTGAGAATGGCCTGTTTGGAGAGGGAGAAGAAGAAGATAAAATTATGCCGGCCATTAGCCGTGCACAGGAAGATGGTATGGATGTAACCGGGCCTTTACCGGCTGATACTGCTTTCTATCTTGCACGGCGAGGCGATTATGATGTGGTGGTGGCGATGAACCACGACCAAGGTCTTGGGCCTGTAAAGGTGCTGGGAATTGACAAAAGTGTAAACGTGACAGTTGGTTTGCCCTTTGTGCGCACCAGTGTTGATCACGGAACTGCCTTTAACATTGCTGGTATGGGCTGTGCCGATGAAACAAATATGGTACGTGCACTAAGGCAGGCAGCCTTAATGAGTGGCTAATTGTAGGCATTGCCTTAAAATACAGATCTGCACGCATAAACATAAGAATGGAAATGACACGAAATGAATGATTGCAACAAAGAAGTACAGCAGATTCGAAAGTCAAAAAAGATCAGTTTGCGAAAACTGGCTGAAATGACAGGGCTGTCGGTTTCATTTTTGAGCAATTTTGAGAACGAAAAAGTGAATATTACCGTGTCCTCTTTGCATAAAATTGCAGACGCTCTTGATGTTTCAGTGAAGGACTTGCTTGCCTCTAAAGAGGAAGATGCCTCTGTGGTGGTGCGCAAAGATGAACGCTTTAGCATGGTGCAAAATAATACAAAGCATTTTGCGCCCACACAGCAAGATTTTTTAAACCGCAATAAAAACCACAATATGCAAGTGACAGTGATGTATTTGCCGCCACACTCAAATTCGGGTAGCCCCTTTATTCACGATAGCCAAGAATTTGTATACATATTAAGTGGCGAATTGGAACTGACAATAGACGAGAAGCCTTGCTTGTTAAAACAAGGCGATTTTGCTTACTATTACGCCACAAAAAAACACGCATTTTGTAACAATGGTGAGGAAATGGCAGAGTTTCTTTTGGTGGCAAGCAACAAAGGTTTTTAAGTATCGTTATATCACGCGAAATATTATTAGGTAGTGTTTATACAAGTTGAAGCAAGGTGATAAAGCAGATACAAAAAAAGAAGAATTATGTTCTTTAATTATAAAAATTGTTGACATTTAAAGAACATTATGGTATTTTTGTGGATAAGATAACTTGTTTTTAATCTTATTTATATAGGCTCCTATTTTTTGGTTTGGTTAGGATAAAAAATATAACAGCATCTGCTTCAACCTGGTTTTGTTTTTTATTTGTATTTTTTGGGGATTTTTTAAGGCACTTTACATCGGTTTCACTCAACTTTCCAAAACGCCGGCAACCCTGTGAATGTATGAGTGCCAAATCTGTGCAATGAGCTTTGAAAAATCACCAAAACATAAACAGCGTTCTTTCATTGTTACTTTGAGGAGGTATAGAAATGGACGAGAACAAAAAGCAAGACGGTACCACAATGACCGCTGAAGAAAGCAAGCAACAAGAAAAAGAAAAATTTACAACCTTTGTGAAGGTAACCGCAATGGCATTGGTGATTGTTATCATCAGCGAATTGATCGGCTCGCAATCCATTCCGCTTGGAAGCATAGGAAGCATCACCTTTTTGCCCATCATTTGGGCCACCTTCCTTGGCATGATTTGGGGCACAAAAACGGTGCATGTTTTAAAAGATGAAGACATTGCCTGTGCACGTAAATTTATTGTTCCAGGGCTTTTGTTCCTCATCTCTGTGTTTGGCGTGGGCATCGGCCCCAAAATCGACATGGTAATTGCTGCAGGTCCTGCACTGTTGCTACAGGAACTT
>CAYJJK010000008.1:21931-41429 GCA_964370445.1 uncultured Oscillospiraceae bacterium
CACCTTGATTGCTGTGCCAATTGGTATTTGGGTGGGCCTTGGCCGCCAAGCTGTTGGCGCTGGGTTTTGCCTACCACGTGAAGGTGGTATCGCCATCATTGGTGACCGTTATGGCATGGATTCAGAAGAGGGCCGTGGTGTTATGGGGGTATACATTGTGGGCACCATCTTTGGCGCACTTTTCTACAGTGTTTTTGCAGGCATCAGCGCCACCTATCTTGGCCTACACCCCTTTGCGTTGGCAATGGCATCCGGCATGGGCAGTTCCGGCATGATGCTGGGCTCCATCGGTACACTAACCACTATGTTCCCGGATATGGCTGCCGAAATAGAGGCATACAGTATCGCTAGCTCAACCCTTACCACTGTAGATGGAATTTGGATGAGCGCCTTTGTTGGGTTGCCCTTGGCAAACTTGATTTACAAAGCAGTTGCTAAAAAACCAAACAAAAACAAATCGGAGGGCTAGAAAATGGCTGTTAAATTAAAAGATACCTTTTTGGGCAACTTAAAATACATGGCCGTTATCGCCGTATTCTTATTTGTTGCCAATGCAGTGCTTATTTTTCGTAATGATCCCTTGTCGGAAGGGCTTAGTCTTTTTGGATGCATCCCCATCATTCTTATTTACTTTGTTGCCAGCATGGTTAGCGTTTTGCTTCGTGCCGTCATCAAAATCAATGTGCCGGCAGTTGTATACACCGCTCTTCTCATGACAATTGTCAGCCTGCCCATCTTCCCTTGGTTTGATGCATTGTTGGCCCTTGTGGGCGGCATGTCCTTCAAGGCTTCGCTTACCCCGGCTATTGTTTTTACAGGCCTTTGCATGGGTAAAGATTTGGCACAATTTGTAAAGACAGGCCCGAAACTGATTCTGATTTCCATTTTGGTATTTATTGGCACCTATCTTGGCTCTGCACTGATTGCCCAGGGTACTTTAACACTTACCGGAGTTATCTAAAAAATAAATGTTTAAACCGCCAAGCGATCGCTGATATCGCTTGGCGGTTTAAACCAAAAAGATATGCGTTGATCGTGTATCTTTATATACACCTTGCAGAAAATTTTGTGATGAAAGGAAATTTCCATCATGTTTGACGCAGCGGTTCAAAAATGCAAAGATGAAGTGATAGCTTGGAGAAGACATTTCCATAAGTATCCCGAGCTTTCTTTCCAAGAGTTTAAAACATCGGATTATATTGAGGAGAGACTTAAGGAGTTTGGCGGGTTTGAGATATCCCGCCCCACAAAAACCGGTGTAGTTGCACGTATTTTTGGCACTAAAGAAGGAAAGCCCCGCATAATTGGGATACGTGGAGACATTGATGCTTTACCCATGCCCGAACATACGGATTTTCCTTTCACTTCCACAGTGCCCAATGTGATGCATTCCTGTGCACACGACGGGCATGCCGCTATGGTTTTGGGCATTGCGAAAGTATTGTGTGAAAACCAAGACCAGTTTTGTGGAGAGGGGCGGCTTATCTTCCAACACGCTGAAGAATCGCCCCCGGGTGGAGCCATTGAAATGGTGCGTGCCGGTGTGGTGGATGGCGTTGAACTCATGTTAGGAATTCACCTTTCCTCTAACTGGGATACAGGTAAATTTGGTTTACGACCAGGGCCAACAACCGCTAATGCCGACCGTTTTGATATCACCATCACAGGAAAAGGTGGTCATTGCTCTTTCCCCGAACAGTGTATCGATGTGGTGGTAACGGGCTCACAACTTGTGATGGCCTTGCAAACCATTGCTTCTCGCAAAACGCCACATTCAGACCCGGTTGTGCTTTCTATTTGCCAAATGAATGCCGGCACGGCTTACAATATCCTTCCAAACACCATGCAACTTATTGGTTCTACGCGTTGTTTTGGGCCGGAAACACGGGCTTGGCTGAAAAATGAAATTGAAACCATTACCCGTGGCATCACGCAATCTGCCGGTGCCAGCTATGAATATGTGTTTACTGAGGGCTATCCGTCTATTGTAAACGATCCGGATCTAACGGCCATTGCAGAAGACCAGATTCTTACGCGTTTTGGAAGTGACTATGTGGAATATATTGATCAGCTGATGCCCGGCGAAGACTTCCCGTACTTTTTGGATGGGCGTCCCGGATGCTTTTTGCAATTGGGTACTCGCAATGAGGCAATTGGGGCCGATATGCCCCACCACAATCCAAAGTATGTTATGGATGAAGAGGGAATGCAGTTTGGTGTACAATATTATTATGATATGGTGCGTCGCCTGCTTGATGGAACGGGAGAAATGAAGTGAGTAATGCAGAAATCCGTGTACAGGCCGGTTGCCTTAACGGTAGTACCAAAACAACGGTTAAGGTAAGGCAATTTGAGCTGACGGTAGATGAACCACCGTTTTTTGGCGGGGAAGACCTAGCTCCAAGCCCGGTAGAGTATTTGCTGGCCGGGTTGGCAGGCTGCGTTTCGGCTATTGCACATACACTGGCAAAAGAAACGGGTATTGTGTTTCAAAAAATGGACATTTGCGTGGAAGGGGACATCAGCGCCGATAAATTTTTTGATGCAAGCAGTGAAAACCGCGCCGGATTTACGGAAATTAGAATTGACATTGCGGTAAAAAGTGAAGCGGACGACGCACAGCTGTCGGCTTGGAAAGAGCAGGTATTGTCGCGTTGTCCCCTAATTGATAATCTGCGGCAACCCACCTCAGTTCAAATGTCGGTAAGCGCAGCACCATAGCTTATCTCTTTTATACACATTGCAAGCAAATTGCCAAGGTTAAATTTTGGAACATTTATGTTAATACAGGCCAATTGTAATAGTTGCCAATTTTGTTTTACAGACTGAATTGCATGTGAAAGAATGCACGCAAAAAAGCGCTATTTTTACACAACTTGGCAAAATAAGAACTTCGTCAAAGAGATAATTTTTTGATGGAGTTTTTATTGTAGGTGGCATTGAAAATGGTGGCCGGATGATCAAATCAAAAAAATTGTTTTTAATAGTTGGATTGAATGTTTGTCGAAGTATTTAGTGAAAGAAAAAGTGTATCATAAAAGAAAGGTTTCTTTATGAAGTTAACTGTGTTGGTGGAAAATCACACAATTATTGATGCCTATTATTTGGCAGAGCCTGCATTTTGCTTGTATATAGAAGATGGAAAACAAAAAATATTGTTTGATGTTGGTTATTCCGATGTGTTTATCAAAAATGCAGTTAAGATGGGAATACAGCTTGCTGAAATAACGGATATCGTGATTTCGCACGGCCATAATGACCACACCGGCGGCTTGCCTTATTTTTTAGAAGCTTTTCCACATACACATCCAAATCTTTATGCACACCCAATGGCATTTGAAAAGAAAAGAGATGATGAGGCAAATGATATTGGCAGTGCACTTACTTGCGAAACACTGAAAAAGCACTTTCGGTTGCATTTGAGCGAGCAACCTGTACAGGTCAGTAAGCATCTTACATTTATGGGTGCCATTCCGCGTGTGCATTCATTCGAAAACACAAATTCCATTGGGCAATATTGTCCTAAAGATGATTGCTGGGAACCAGATTTTTTGCAGGATGACAGTGCTCTTGTGTTTTGCAACGATAAGGAAATGTCTGTTATTTTGGGTTGTTCTCATAGTGGAGTATGTAACATACTCACAGCCTGCTATGCACGCTACCCGAACAAAACCCTGACAAATGTGCTTGGGGGAATGCATTTACTGGAGCAAAGCAACACAACAGCAAAAACGATATCGTGGCTGCAAAAACAGCAAATCGCAGGGCTCTACCCTTGCCACTGCGTCTCGCTTGATGTTTGCATACGTTTAGCAAAGAATCTTCCTGTTCAAGAACTTGGGGTTGGCATGCAGCTAGAATGGGATTGAAATCACGATATTTAATTAAGTTTAACATCAAAAGGAGAAGAGAAACCATGAAAAACAAACCGAACTTAGTTGTAATGCTAACACACAATGATGTTACAGTGACAGATGCCCACGAAATTTTTGAAAATTGCCAACATTTGAATGTGCAACATTGGGGGTTTAAAAATGTTGGTCTTCCCAGAGATAAAATGAAGTGTTTGGTGCAATCCATGAAATCCGCCGGCAAAACCACCTATTTAGAGGTGGTGACCTATGATGAAGAATCCTGTCAAGCTGCGGCAGAAGTTGCTGTTGAATGTGGTTTTGATGTATTGATGGGAACCATATTTTACGATACTGTTTACGCCTACCTGAAGAAGCACAACATGGCCTATAGCCCGTTTGTTGGTAAAGTATCTGGTTCGCCCAGCATTTTAGAAGGCAGCAATGAGGAGATTATTACCGAAGCGAAAAACCTGATGGATAAAGGCATTGATGGCTTTGACATTTTGGCCTATCGTCATGTGGAAGATGGTGAGAAATTGGCCCGGGATTTTTGTGCTGCAATAAGCGCAAAAGTGTGCATTGCCGGCAGCATCGCCAGCTTTGAGAGAATCGATACCATGTATGATATAGCACCTTGGGGTTTTACCATGGGAAGTGCACTGTTTACGAAAAATTTTGTTCCAAATGGCACCTTTGTTGAAAACTTAGCAGCTGTGATTGCGTATATGGATAAGAAATAGGTGACATTGACCATTGTGTTTAGTAGGCCCAATTGGGTACGACTTCCAGATGATTTGGCCTAAAAATCTTAAATTGCGTTAAGGAGAATGTGATGAATGTATTTGTGATAATAGGAAGCAACCGCAAGCAGGGCGAAACCGCAAAAGCTGTTAAACATTTATTGGAAGAAATAAATCCAATAACGCAAAAAATTGTATTTGCAAATGAATTGAATATTGCGCCATGTACCGGCTGTAATGTATGTCGTAGCAAGCTACAGTGTAGCCAGCAAGATGACGCACAGGGCCTACTGCAGGACATGATGAATAGTGATGCTGTGATAATTGCTTCTCCCATTTATTTTGGCAATTTATCCGGTCAGCTAAAAGTTGTGTTGGATCGTTTGTACCCAGCCTATCGTGGTGGAGGAAAATCAGAACTTGCTGGAAAACCGCTATATTTGATATATACCCAGCACAGTGAAAGCGCTCAATATGCCGATTTTAGAAAATCAGCAGAGGAAGCTTTGTTTAAATTTATGGGTTTCGATTTGAAACAGACCACGATTGTGGGCAGTGATGGAATGAAAACCGAGATTGCATTATAAATAGTGTGAATGGTATAGTTTTTTGCTGTGAAATGCAGCGTAAGCAGAAAGATGCACCCATAAAGGTTTGCATGTAATATGAATGCCTATTCGTATGTTTCGGATTATAAAAGTACTCCACTGAAAGAGCACTCTACACAAGCGGAGTGCTCTTTGTTTGTTAGGCAATCATTTACACCAAAGGCATGAGGTATAGGCTTAAATCAAGAAATTGTTCCGTCCCAAATATGTTTGTTTAAAATCTTTTTTCAAATGCGCTTTTCGGCAGATTTTTGCCTTGAATATGTAAATCGTTGATGGCGTATACGGCCACAGCCAAAGATGCAGTGCTAGCACTGTTAGATGTTACTTCTAGTGGATCAAAAGTGAAAACATCTTGCCATTTACAGGTGAAAAGAGGTATAGTAGATAAGTTATGGTAGAGAGACAAATGGAGAAATGCAAGGTGCCCAAAGGCAAGGAACACCGCTGAAAATGGAGGAAACATGAAACTGGTTTTAGAGAACATTGTGAAATCATACGAGAAAAAGCAAGTGCTGAAAGGGGCGACGTTTTCTTTTGAAAAAGGGAAAATCTATGCGCTTTTGGGGCGCAACGGTTCGGGAAAAACCACCCTTTTTAACTGTATCAACGAGGATGTGCCCACCGATGCAGGCAGTATTTCACTAGAGCAAGAGGGGAGTTTTGCAGCGCTGTGCGCAGAAGATGTGGGCTATGTGTTGTCTACACCCTCGGTGCCGAGTTTTTTAACAGCGCGGGAGTTTATCCGCTTTTTTCTGGACATCAACCAAGAAAAAATAGGGCAGGCGCAAACGGTAGACGACTATTTGAGCCTTGTGGGCATTGCAGAAGAAGACCGAGACCGTCTGCTTAAAGATTATTCACTTGGCATGAAAAACAAAATACAAATGCTTGTGAATTTTATTGCAAAGCCCAAGGTATTACTCTTGGACGAGCCGCTCACCTCCTTTGATGTGGTGGTGGCGGATGAGATGAAACAGCTTTTGCGCTCGCTTAAAAACGACCATATCATTTTATTTTCAACGCATATTATGGAACTGGCACTTGAATTGTGCGATGAGATTGTGATTTTATCGGGCGGAGTGCTGAAAGGCGTTGCCAAAGACAAGGACATCATCATCGAAACCTTGAGGAGGGATGGGGATGATTAAAACGGCAAAAGACCTGTTTTGGCTGCAAAAGACCTATCGCACAAACAGCATGCTTTATTATTTAAAACGCCTGCCCTTGCTCGGTCGTGTTTTTCCCTATTCCCTGTATGGCGAATCGGTGCTGAAACAAGTGTTTACCGTGTTGAGTGTGCCGGTTGAAGTTGGGAAAATATTTGTATTTAAGTTGTTTTACCTTTTGATTTTAGGCATGGGAGTAGAGTCGCTTTCTCAAGTAGAGGGGGTACTGCTTTCTGAAACGGAAATTCTTTTAAACCTATTGTTGTTTTGCACGCTTGCGGGTGGCATAGCCAATTGCTTTGTACTGGAGCCGAAAAAAGACCAAAGCTATGCTATTCTTTACATGCGCATGGATGCAAAACAGGTGGCGCTAACGGGGCTATTTCAGTTTTTGCTTAGTAGTGTGCTGGGTTTTCTGCCCTTTTTCCTGTTGTTTCCAAGTTTGCGCGCTCTGGGGTTTTTGAACATCTTGGCACTTTTTATCATTTTGCTATCGGCAAAGCTGATAGGCGGCGCAGTAAAGCTGCATTTGCGTGCCAGAAACAAAAACACAAAACTCGTGCAAGAAAGTTTTAAAGAATTGTTTCTCAGTGCGCTGATAGCAGGTGCTGGTGGGCTTTTGGTGCTTTTGAACATCCGTGTTCAGCCATTGGCGATGCTGGCTGTTGCCGCACTTCTTGTGCTACTAAGCCTTCCGGCTCTGCGCGCTCTTCTGCGGTTTTCGGGCTATTTGCGGTTGTATAAAGAAATGTATGCGCAATACGAAAATGCGCTGCAAACAAAGGGCAATTCTAAAACGGCCAAAAAAACGGTGGCCGCAAATTACATTGAAAACGATGGGGGAGTACTCAGCAATAAAAAGGGTTATGCCCTGCTTTCAGATTGTTTTATGAAGCGGCACAAAAAATTATTGTCTCGTTTTTCAAAGCGCGTTGTCCTTTTTGAGTTGGCTGCGTTGCTGGTGGCTGTTTTGGCATGTTTTTTTATTCCGGAAGTGGCACAAATTGTCAATGAAAATGTGGTGAATGTGCTGCCGTTGTTCACCTATCTTTTGTATTTTTTAAACTGTGGAGAGCGCACGGTGAAAATTTTGTTTATGAACTGTGACAGTGAGATGCTCTGCTATCGGTTTTATCGCCTTCCGAAAGCGGTTTTGGAAATGTTCACCCTGCGTTTAAAGGCCCTTGTGCCCATGGACTGGCTGCAAAGCTTGCCACTTGCTTTGGCTTTGCCTTTGGTGTTGTTTGTTTCGGGCGGCACTGAAAACCCCGGCGAGTATCTCATTTTATTCATCAGCATCATGGCGCTCTCTACCTTTTTCAGCGTGCACAATCTGGTTATTTATTACTTGTTCCAACCGTATAACAAAGAAGTGGAGATGAAAAACCCCATTTATACCATCATTAAAAGCGTTACCTACGCGGCCTGCTTTGTCCTCATGCAAACAAACCCGCCATTTGCGGTTTTTGGTGTGGCTGTTAGTGTGTTTTGTCTTGTCTATCTTCTTGTTTCCCTGCCTTTGGCTTATCGCATCGCACCGAAAACGTTTAAACTGAAATAAGGCGAAAATGTGCAAGGTTATAAATGGCGATGACACCCCCATGAAACAAGGAGGCAAAAATGGACGGACAAAAACGCAGCGATATTAAGGTTGGCGCACATGTGAAAATTGTGCTAAAGGCCGACCAGCGCACGGGAAAACTTACCGAGGGTGTTGTGGCAAAACTACTTACCAAAAGCAGCACCCACCCCCATGGCATCAAGGTGATGCTGGAGGATGGGCAAGTGGGCAGAGTGAGAGAGATTTTGTAATTGGCAAAGATGGATGGAATAAAACGCAAAGTGACTGCCGGGTATACAGGTGGGGGGTGGTGCCGTGATTTGGGACGATAGTATTTTTGCAATCTAGGCCTGATACCCTGCAAAGTTTATTCAAAAACGCTTGAGCGATGAGCTTATCAAGTGGATGTTTTCGCTTTAAATTGCGGGTTAAACCAAACGTAGAGATAACCCCCCTGATTCTGAATGTCTTTTTTTAGGATAAAGCCCATTTATAGAAAACCGCCTATTAAAGGCGGTTTTTTTGATAGCCAAAAGGCAACACGAAATGGTTCGTGTTGCCTTTTGGTTTAATTTTGCGAGAAGCATTCAACTTGTGTTGTCAACTGGAGTTTTTACTAAGCTTGATGATATGTTTCATTTTGCTTTGCAGCTTTTTTACGAGAAAGTGCAGCCAGTACAAATTGCACAAGTAAAATGGCAACTGTGATGAGTGTCCACTGGTCTACCAGAACCATTTGTAGGCTCATATCTTGTGTGATGAGGAACAAAACAGCTGAGAAAAGTGCCACAGGGATGCTTAGTACTTTAAATAGGAAACTGCTTTTTCGGTTACTGGTTTCTTTGTTTTTATTGCTGGAAAATTGTGTGAGGACAAGAACAATGCTGGAGAGGATGATACCAATGGTGAGAAGAAGGTTCAGCAAAGCCCAGCTTCCTCCGGCAGATGCCAAAGGTACAACAGTATCACCAATTTCAATTTGTGCATTGTCAAAAACAGGGGCATTTGCTAAGGGAAGAATGGGATCTTGTAAGTTTAGGGTCAATGCAGCCGGTGCCACAGGAGCTATCACAGGAGCGGCAACGGGAACGGCAGCAGCTGCTGCTGCAACTGGAACTGGGGGTAATGCAGCGGTGTCGGCGGGAGTGGTTGTGTCAGCAGGGGTGGTTGCGTCTGGCGTCAACTCAGGCGTTACGGTTGCAAGCGTTTCTGCCAAAACAGACAACAGGCCGTTTTCGATGCTAACATCATAGTTCGGGTTTTCTGTGAAAGTGGCTGTGATGGGGTATTCTCCCTCTGTTTCACCGGCCGTGCGGCTTAAAACATACTCAAGGGTGTCATCACCCAAAAGGCCACGCAACACAGCTTCAAAAGTGGGGTCATCTTCACCAATCATTTTGCTATAGTCCGATAATGAGATGGTTACAGGTTTTTTTGCAATGGTTACAGTGTAAGTATTTTCTACCGAGGTATATCCTTCAGCTTCGGCACGAACAGTCACGTTATAGTCGCCGGCATCTGTGAATTTGGGAAGGGTATCGGTGAAGGGGCCACCGTTTACGCTATAACTGAAGTTGGTGTTTGGCACATTGCTATTCACATTGTCGAGTGCATCATGTGCAGAGGCATCATAGGTGCCTTCATAAGGTGCAGCATTGCTGATTATCAAGGAATCATTGTCGGAAACAGTGAGCGTTCCCTCTTCATAAGTAATGGCATAGTTTTGGGCTTTGTTTGCAACAGCTGTGCCGCTTACAGAGATGGGATAGCTGCCGGTGGCAGAGGTTTTTGTGGCATTGGTGCTGTGTTGCAAGGTGACATATTCAGAAAGGATATCTTCATACTGAAGTTCGCCTGCGGTGATGGAGCTGTCTAGCGGCACCGATAGGTCGGTGTTGTATAATCTAGAGCGGTCATTTGCTGTAAGTGTGATGGGCTGTGGTGTTACTTCCAAATTACCAATGATAAGCATTGTGGAAACAAGTGCATAATTTTCAGATCCTTCGCCACTCAGAGCATCGGGATGGTATCCATTCCAGCTGATTGGATAAGTGCCAACATCACGTGCATTTACATTGTCAGAATCATAGTCTGTTTTAGAACTTAGGTTTTCAGCATTATCTAAAACAACACTTTCGGGAACAACATGCTGAGAATAGCTGTTTTGTGGTACAATTTCGTACGTAAATTCGATATCTTCATTTGCAGTGCCATAAGGAATCGAGCCGCCCGGCACAACTGCTTGCACCTGCACATACATAGGTGTGATTTCAATTTGATAGCTTTCCATGGGAACAGTTAACGAGGTGAGAATGCGGTCATAGTTTTCATTTAAAACTTGAGCCGTTACATTTACAGTGGCCACACCAACATTGGTCATCACAGGAACACCGTTTACAATGCTTGCATTACCTGTGTTCGGTTTGCTCGTATCAATAGAGTAGGTGTATTGAATGTTATAGAGATTGTTGTTTGGGCCGGTGCCAATAAACATAGGCAATGTGACCGGTGTGCTTCTAAAAATTTGCGAGTTGCCATTGAATGTTTTGCTTGCATCTTGTGGATTTAAAGTTACAGTTCCCTTGCTTTCCCAGCTGGGATATAGTGTAAGCTCTAAGCTTTCAGTGGCACCCATCATCTCAAGGGCAAGTTCAATTTCAGAGTCAGGGATATAATTTGCACCGGATGTGGGAAAATAAATGTAGCGATTTCCGGTGGGCTTAAATACCCAGCCTTCAAATTTGATGTTTTCTGCAACAGTTCCGTTGCGTGTGGCAACAGCAAATTCTGTGGGAATTTGGAAGTCGTCTATTCCGTCGCCCACCACCACTTTATAGCTACCTGTGGGGAAATTATCCATTTGAGCTGTGTAACCGTTTGCAGTTGCTTCATACGTGATGGTTACTGTTTTTGTGTCTGCAGAGGAGTTTAAAAGGCTAAAGTTTTGAGCCTCTGCTTCATAATAGGCATACAGGTTGTGCTCGCTACCAGGCTGTGGAATTTGTGGCGAAAGAGCCGTTGATAGTGTATCTAAGTTGTTTTCCTCAGTTGTCCAGCCCACAAAGCGGTAGCCCTCTTTATCTAGGCTTGGGCCACTTTCAGGATATTCAACACTTACACCGGTAAGGAAGGTTTGTAACACAGTTTCCTCTGCTTCACCTACATTATTAAATAAAACAGTATATTCCCAGTTTTGTGTTTGGGTTGTTTGGGGTTGAGAGTCATCATTTACAGCGAATGTAATCACCGGTAAACTGAGCAAAAATGATGCAGCCAACAGAATGCTTAAAACTCTTTTTGATTTAGACGATTTTCTTTTCATTTGATTTAGGGCCTCCTATTGAATCTCTAACAAAAATTTCGTTTGTTAAAAAAATGACGTTTTCTTTAACTATAGCTAGTATACTACACAAAGGTTACACCAGAGTAACATATTAGCCCAATTTAACCGTTTTTTATGATAAAATCAAAAAAATACTAATATGCGCATTTTGTGCTATCAAAAGAATGAAATGGCATTTTTTAATCACCATTATCCACGTAAAAAACCAGCAACCCTAAGGTGAGGCTACTGGTTTTCTATATATTTATAAACCAATGTATTTCTAAATATGGTTTATACAATGGCCCAAAAATCCAAGTAATGTTTAGGCATTGTCAGTGTCTGCAAAAATCAGTTTAATTTTGTGTTGGCAATTTTGGGCGTTTTTAGCTTTTGTCATCAACCAAGTGTTTTAAATACACGCAAGTAGTGCACAAAAATTTTGGTAAAAGTGCAATCGATAGCATTTTTAAAAGTGCTATGTTCAATAAAATGGTAAATATATGTATATCCTTATAATATAATAGAGACAAATTGAAAAAACCTTGCAAGTGTAGCGTTTAATGGTTTTTGACGGATTTGTACCGTTTTTCGTGTAATATGGCTTTTCTTATATAGATATTTATGGTAGACTTTTAAGTATATGCTTTGTAAAACATGTAAAGCAAATTGGGTTTTTTTTGCGAAAATATGATGCAAAGAAAAGAGGCATTATGAAAAAGACAATTTCAATTCTTTTGGTGGTAAGTTTTGCTGTGGTGGCCACGGCCTGTTCCGGTGCAACGTCGCAGGCATCACAAAGCACATCAGACATACCTACGCCAAGTAGTCAAGCGGTGGCAAGTGAAGGTCTCAGTGAAGTTTCCGGCGAAAGCCCGGAAGAATTTTTTGAGCAAGCACAAGGTGGCATGATCCTCCTAAATAGCGTTTATAATGAAATGTTTGGCGCTGAGAGTGACTATTCAGAAGAAACCTTGCTATACGGCGCATATGAAAACGAGCAAGCTTTTTTAAACCTTGAAGATCCCGCGATTTTATATTCTGACGTAGAAGATGTTCCCGAGGGTTATTATGTATCTCCAGACAGCACACGCTTCTATCCTGTTTTGAACTTCAATCATATCGATGAACTAACCGCAAATTTAAGCGAATATTTTACCGATGCCTATATGCAAACACTACAGCCCGGTATAGAGGAGAATTTTTTTGAATACAACAATACACTTTACCTTGTAAGATATGGGCGTGGGTATGGTTCCACCTCTTTGGATCTTGATACAGTGGTATTATATGAAGGGGAAGAAAATGCACTGCAAGCCGAATTGCTTACGTTTGGTGAATATGACGGTGAAGTCATTGCAGAATTTATTATAGAAGATGGCCGCTGGAAAATAGACGCAACATCAGAAACTCCAAATTAAAGTTTGATATTTCTGCATAGCACTTTATATTTGCTTTATAGTGTAAAAATTTAACACTACAAATGGAAAATTGCGGTGGCACAGGTATAGCCGAAGCATAGCTGTGAAAAATATGAAAATATGGTTTTTTCATATTTTATATCTTGCAGCTTGTGAAACTGGCAATTTGGTTTGAATGATCAGTTTTATAGAAGAATTATAATCAATGCAATGATATACCAACACTCAAAGGGAAAAAGGAGGCCTTCGATGAAACGAAAGCTGTTTATAGATTGCGACCCCGGCATAGATGACTTTGTTGCTATTTTGGCAGCGCTTTCCATGCCAGAATTTGAGGTTGTGGGCTTGTGCAGTGTTTCGGGAAATGTTTCTTTGCAGGATACCACATTAAATTTAGGAAAAATATTGGAGCTTGCCAATAGGGCAGATATCCCCTATGCAAAGGGTGCGCAAACCCCTTTGATACAAGAGCCATTTCATGCGGATCATGTGCATGGGCAGGGTGGCCTTGGCACCATCTGTTTGCCTGAGCCACAGGTGAAGGCACACCCGGGTCCTGCAGCCAGCTTTTTATATGAATGTGCAGCGGCCAATGCAAACGAGCTTACGGTTGTGGCCATTGGTCCGCTTACGAATGTGGCCATAGCCTTATTGGCTTTTCCGAAATTGGCCGCTCTTATTAAGGAAATTATTTTTATGGGTGGGGGAGACGCTTTTGGCAATGTTACACCTAAAGCCGAGTTTAACATCTATGCAGACCCCCATGCAGCACATATTGTTTTAAAAAGTGGCATACCACTTAAAATGGTGGGCCTAGATGCCACGATGTCAATTGGGCTAACAAAAGAAAACACTGCGGATATTGTGCCCTACACCAGGGTTGGTAAGCAGGTGCAAACAGCCTTTGCAGAAATGAGAGATAGCAGTGAGCGTTTTGGCCATGGGCCGGTTGCCTTTGCACACGATTTGACAGCGATATTGTGTTTGGCTTATCCAGATATTGCCAAGTGGAAAAATGCTGTGGTAACTGTGGGCTTGAATGAAGGAGATCACCTGGGGCAAACCATTTGTGATTTTGCCCCAAAAGCAGAATATAAGCCGAATGTTCAAGTGGCTCTTGGTGTGCATGAAGAACGTTATAAACAAATTTTGGAGTTGGTTTTATCGAGGTTGTAGATAACTTTCTGTTCACAACAATAGGCGGCATATAAAATGCGAATGGCTGTATTTGGGCTCCCATCAGGTGGAACTTGGATAAGAGCTTGCGAAAGCGTATGGCAGCACGAAGCATAAGCTGGTTTTTAAAAAGAGGAATTGAAACTTGCAAATATTTTAAGCCGTATGTCTTATGGATGGGATGTGCTTTTTGTGCAAATACAAAATTGTGTTTTGCAAAACAAATATTTTATGGTATTATATAGAGAAACAATGGGAATTGTTTGAAAATGATTCTTGTGTTTTGCTAGCTGCGAAAGATATGGGCGATGGCCTATATTTGCAAAAACATGTAGCGGTTTTTTACATTTATGCAGAGAAGGGGTAATACCATGAGTGACAAAAACAGTGGAAAGAAAGAACGTGGCAGTTTTTCCGGCCAGATTGGTTTTATTTTTGCGGCTGCAGCCTCTGCGGTGGGGCTTGGCAATATTTGGCGGTTTCCGTATCTTGCGGCAGAGTATGGGGGCGGCATTTTTTTATTGGTGTATGTGATTTTACTTGTAACATTTGGTTTTGCTTTAATGGTTGCAGAGCTTGCCATTGGTCGAAAAACAGGCCTTAGTGCCATCAATGCGTTTAAAGCACTGGACAAGCGCTTTTCTTTTTTAGGCGTTCTGGCCTCCCTTGTGCCAGTGATTATTTTGCCATATTATTGTGTTATTGGCGGATGGGTACTAAAATATCTCAGTGTTTTTATAACAGGAAATGCCGTGCAAGCTGCCGATGATGCGTTTTTTACAGCATTTATAGAGCAGCCTGTAGAGCCTTTAATTTGGTTGTTTGTGGTTGTTTTATTAACATTTGGCTGTGTTTTTATTGGTGTTGAGAAAGGCATAGAGAAGGCAAGCAAAATTTTGATGCCACTTTTGATTTTGCTGTCGATTGTGATAGCGGGTTATAGCATTACACGCCCGGGTGGCTGGGAAGGTGTTTTGTACTATATTACGCCGGACTTTTCGCGTTTTTCCATTAACACGGTGATTGCTGCATTGGGGCAACTGTTCTTTTCGCTTTCTTTGGCTATGGGCATCATGATTACATACGGCTCTTATCTAAAAAAAGAGGCAAACCTTTTAAAAAGTGTAAAACGAATTGAAGTTTTAGATGCTGGGGTGGCTTTTTTGGCAGGGTTGATGATTGTGCCTGCCGTGTTTGCTTTTTCCGGAGGCGATCCGGACGCTATGAATGCCGGTGCAGGGCTTATGTTTATTACTTTGCCAAAAGTGTTTGTGGATATGCAAGCGGCCACATTGATTGGCGCGACTTTCTTTTTACTTGTTACCTTTGCTGTGCTTACGTCTTCTGTTTCATTAATGGAAACAATTGTTTCTATTTTTATTGACCGATTTGGATGGAGCCGTAAATTCACCTGCATTGTGGTAGCCATTGGATGTTTTGCTTTGGCAATACCATCCTCTTTGGGTTATGGACTTTGGGGCTCGATTACGCCTTTGGGCTTTAGCTTTTTGGATTTCTTTGATTTTATTAGCAATACTGTTCTTATGCCGATTGTAGCATTCTTTACCTGTATTTTTGTGGGCTACATCTTAAAACCAAAAACTATAATTGACGAGGTGAGCCTTTCGGCAAAATTTGATAAATCTCAAAAATTGTTTGTGTTGATGATAAAATATGTTGCACCTATTTTCCTTGTGGTTATTTTCTTAAGCAAAATTTTAGAAGCGGCAGGTCTATTGGTTTTATAACCATAGCATATAAAGAAGGCTTGGATGTTTCACAAAGAAGTATACCAGTAAAAAGCATCATTTCCGTATTATACCAACCCTCCAAAAGTTAGACCTAAAAATCTAACGGTTGGGAGGTTGGTTTTTTTATAGCGCAATTTAGGTGTGAACTATAAAAGAATGTTGCTGAAGACATCATCATATACAGGGCCCTTTGATTGTGATACAATGGGCGGTGCACAGGCCTATCAGATGCAGAAGCGCATCGGTTCTTTAGGAAAAAGAAAATGCGTTGTGTGGCGCAAAAATCCCTTGAAAGATACTCGCGGTGCAAGAAGTGAAAATCGCTATTTTGTTAAAATTTTATATGATGAGTACTTTTGAGACGAAGAGACACCGAATAGTGTCTACGAATATAAAGGCGGGTATCTATGCATACACATAGGAAAGAGTATACATTGGGCATCGTGGCGGCACTATTGTCGGCATTTCTTTTTGGCGTCACACCCATTTTGGCAAGAATTTCTTATACGGGCGGTGCCAATGCAGCAATGCTCACCTTTTTGCGCTCTGCTCTTGCAATACCGGTTTTGTTTGTGATTATGTTTGTGAAAAAAATTCCTTTTTCTTTAAACAAAAAGGAATTCACCGCCTTGCTTTTCAGCGGTGTTTTCGGCACTGCGGCAACCACGTTGCTTTTATACGGCTCTTATGCTTATATAGACGTGGGCATGGCAACTGCACTTCATTTTTTATATCCTCTGTTCATCACACTTGTTGGCATATTGTTCTTCTCTGAAAAAATGGGTGTTTTTGGTGCAGCAGCCGTGATTACAGGTATAGGCGGTGTTTTTTTTCTTGTGGATTTTAGGGGTAGCAAAAGCCTATTGGGAATTGTTTTATCCATAATTTCGGCCGCTACCTATGCCTTGTATATGCTTTGTGTGCAGCATACAGAGCTTAAGAAAATGCACTATATCAAACTGGGTTTTTACTACGCCGTTGTCAACGCCATCGTTGCCGGTGGTTATGGTCTTTTTGCAGGACAACTCAATTTCTCTATGACAGGTTTTGCCTGGGGTATTGTTTTTGCACTTGCAATGCTGATCGCCGTCGGCGGTGTGATTTTGCTCAATTACAGCATTGTAAAAATAGGCGCCAGCACGGCTTCCATTCTTTGTGTTTTGGAGCCCATTTGCAGTGTGGCTTTCGGGGTTTGGTTTTTAAACGAGAAAATGACGGTTTTTAAAGTTATCGGATTTTTACTTGTTATCATCTCGGTGGTGCTTTCAACGAAATCTGGCACGGCAAAAGAAAAGCCATTACATAAAAGGAGACATAATTAGAGGGTGTGGCGAAACGCGTTGATTTACAGGAAATCGAGAACTGAGAAAGGTAACTCACGAGACCTTGTGTTTTTTCTTCTGCCTCGATACAGCATTTTTGCAAGACCAAAGCGATTGTAAGCGCTATAAATACTTCCAATACCGCAGTTAAGGTGTCTATACTTCTTGGAAAACAACGGCTACGCCGCGCCAGCACCGGGATATAATGCTTCAAATTCGCATTTATCCCCTCCACCGTATAGGTGTCTTTTTTGTCTGAAATATTTCGTATGTGTCGCCCAGGATAAACCACATCCACATATCTAAGGTATCCATCAGTGCAATACCTTTTTGCCGCAGGTGCCTTATCAACCATTTCCTGTATTCTTTTCGGTGATTTATTATAGGCCACATCAAAACCAACAATTTGGCGTAGATTTCGGCTTTGCCGTCTATGTTTTTGCACGCTCAAATTTACGAAAAATACGGAATATATCGAGGACGCAACTTTTGCGAGTACCAATATGGGAGAACTGTTATCGTAACGGGCACAAT
Organism: uncultured Oscillospiraceae bacterium; assembly: GCA_964370445.1. GTDB lineage: Bacteria > Bacillota > Clostridia > Oscillospirales > Ruminococcaceae > JAAYCI01. The sequence continues at coordinate 39,390 of CAYJJK010000008.1, forward strand.
ACAGTGTACAAACACGTTGCTGGAAAGCAACTGCACCTTTAGCACTGCTGAGTGTTCTTTTTCACAAAGGCAAACATCATGCCAATTTCGCTTGCGGGCGCAAAGGTAAGCTTTTGGTACCCATTGTGATAAACGACCACAGCAAACAAAAAATCTTGTTTTGGTGGTGCTGGGCGGTGCAACTCTTACCGAAGGCAATTACACCGTGATTGGCGCAAGGCACAAAGCGGTTCGGGCATCGCCTTGGCGCTAAGTTCGCAAATGGACATTGTTGTCTTACTTGATGTGTGAGCTAAATATCATTCAGGGTGCTAAAAATAGCATAATGTTAAAGAATTGCCGTCGCTTTTTGGGGGCGATATTTTTTTGTGATAAGCTTATATGCCAAAGTTACCCTAGAAAATATTCATATGAGAATAATGAAAAAATCACAAAGCATAATTAGATATTATGCTTAACAAAATTAATGATATTTTTTTCACAATACTATTGACAACAGGAGAAAATATTGATAAAATAATATCAATCTGAATATGATATTTTTTTAACAATTGGAGGTACACAATGGCACGTTTTACATTACCAAGAGATTTGTATCACGGTGAAGGCTCGCTAGCCATGCTTAAGACACTGACGGGAAAGCATGCCATCGTTGTGGTGGGTGGCGGTTCCATGAAACGTTTTGGCTTTTTGGATAAAGTAGAGGCCTATTTGAAGGAGGCCGGGATGAAGGTTACCATTTTTGATGGGGTAGAGCCAGACCCTTCCGTAGAGACCGTGATGCGCGGAGCAGAGGTTATGCGTTCTGTGCAGCCAGACTGGATTGTTTCCGTTGGTGGTGGCTCTCCCATCGATGCTGCTAAGGCCATGTGGGCATTTTATGAGTACCCCGAGACTACATTTGAATCCCTATGCATCCCCTTTAATTTTCCAACACTTCGCCAAAAGGCGCAGTTTTGTGCCATTCCGTCCACATCGGGCACAGCAACCGAGGTAACTGCTTTCTCCATAATTACGGATTATCAAAAGGGTATTAAATATCCGCTGGCTGACTTTAACATTACCCCTGATGTTGCCATCGTGGACCCTTCTCTTGCGGAGACAATGCCACCAAAGCTTACGGCGCACACCGGTATGGACGCAATGACCCACGCGATAGAGGCATATGTTTCCACACTGCACTGTGATTATACCGACCCGTTGGCTCTCCATGCTATTTCGATGGTGAGTGAACATCTTGAGAATTCTTACGGCGGTGACAAGCAAGCGCGTGAGCGGATGCACAACGCACAGTGTCTTGCCGGTATGGCGTTTTCCAACGCACTGCTTGGTATTGTGCACTCTATGGCACATAAGACGGGTGCGGCCTTTAGCGGGGGCCATATTACCCACGGCTGCGCCAACGCAATGTATCTGCCCAAGGTTATCGCCTATAACGCGAAAGAGCCCGCTGCGGCTGAGCGTTACATTGCCATTGCAAAACATCTTGGCATTGAGCCAACCGTTGACGCACTCATTGCACATATCCGTGATCTCAATGCCAAAATTGATATTCCGACCTGTATCAAAGACTATGAGGGAGGCATTATTGACGAGGCGGAGTTTCTGGAAAAGCTGCCGCAGGTGGCCGAGAACGCAGTGGGGGATGCATGCACAGGCTCTAACCCCCGCGCCATTACCCCTGTGCAGATGGAAGCACTTCTTAAGGCCTGCTATTACGATACGAAAATCGATTTCTAATAAAGTTACACAATTAAAACGGAGCAACCCATGGTATTGGGTTGCCCTGTTTTGTTGTATGAACAAAACCCCCGGCTGTGTTAAGTGCTATCCACAGAATTTTGTTCAAGATGTTTTATATTCATATATTTTTTGTACCCCCATTGGGAACCGACAACGTGTCGATGGCGTTCGTGGTTTTGTGTCAACGGCGATGATAAAATGAAAGAAAAAGGCGAATAAAAAATGTAGGTATATGGCGGAGATGTAGCAATAGATGCTACACTCTTTTTGTCTGAGTAAACCGTAGGCAGAAAGGGT
>CAYJJK010000009.1:0-41330 GCA_964370445.1 uncultured Oscillospiraceae bacterium
TCTTGCTGCCTCTTCGCAAACGTGGCCAGCCACATCACAGGCTTCTTTGCATACCGGAAAAAAGGCCATATCAATCTCCAGTATGGATAAAATCTCCTCAGACCAATTTCGTTTTGCCACATCAAATAGATTGGTACCCGAGGCGTCAGAAGCCTCTGCGCCATAAAGCCCAGTTAGCCGATAGCGAATATAGTCTTTGGGTAGTAATATCTTGTGGCATTGTTTGTATAAGTTTGGCTCGTGTTTGCGCACCCACAGTATTTTTCCGGCTGTGAAACCTGTAAGTGCACGATTAGCCGTAATTTCAATCAGCTTCTCTTCGCCCACTTTTTCGGTAATTTCTGCACATTCTTCTGTGGTTCGTCCATCACACCACAAAATTGCATTGCGTAAAACATCACCATTCTTATCCACCATAACCAAGCCATGCATCTGGCCGGATATACCAATACCCTTAATTTCTTTTGCATCTACTCCACTTTTGCAAAGCACATCTTTTAAGGTACACACAGTGGCGTTCCACCAGTCAGCTGGGTTCTGCTCTGCCCAGCCATTTTGAGGCTGTATTAGGTCATATTCCACCGTACTACAGGCCACATTTTTTCCAAACTCATCAAACAACACCGTTTTTGTACCCGATGTTCCAAGGTCGATTCCCAGTACATATCTCATAAATATTTTCTCCATAAAGCAAAACCGCAACATTGTGTTCGATTTTACAAAAACATACAATGTGCGGTTTTATGTTCCCAGCCGATTCGGCAATGGTTTATTTCGTATTATTTAAACATAACAGCGTTTACAATACTTTCTAGCCGCTCTTGACAGCCAGACCCGGGTAGAGCTGGTGCACCAAGGTTCTCTGCATAGGCTGCCAGCTCTTCAAGGCTGGTTTCCCCGGCCACAATTTTGGCACCAATTCCCTCATTGTAGCTAGCATAACGCTCTTTCACAAAATTATCTACCCTGCCGTCCTCAATAATACTTGCGGCATACAAAAGCCCTTGGGCAAAGGTATCCATACCTAAAATGTAACCATAGAACATATCTTCTGCAGTGTAACTGGCACGGCGATTTTTACTGTCGAAGTTTAAGCCACCTGAAATACCGCCGGCTTTAAGTACCTCGTACATGCAAAGAGTTGCACTATATACGTCCGAGGGGAACTCATCTGTATCCCATCCCAGCAGCAAATCGCCTTGGTTTGCATCGATGGAACCCAGCATCCCATTCATGGCCGACACGCGCAAATCATGCTGAAAAGTATGCCCCGCAAGGGTGGCGTGGTTTGCTTCAATATTCATTTTAAAATCTTTGTCAAGCCCGTATTGACGCAAAACCCCAATGGCTGTTGCCGCATCAAAATCATACTGATGTTTCATGGGTTCTTTTGGCTTTGGTTCAATATAAAAATCACCGTTAAAGCCAATTTTTCGTCCATATTCCACTGCCATTTTCATTAAACGAGCAATGTTCTCCTGCTCAAATTTCATATCGGTGTTGAGTAATGTTTCATAACCTTCTCGTCCACCCCAAAACACGTAACCTTTGCCGCCCAAACGAACAACAATGTCCAGCACCTTTTTCACTTGTGCTGCAGCTGCTGCAAACACATCAGCTGAATTGGACGAGCCCGCACCGTTCATAAAACGTGGGTTAGAGAACATATTTGCTGTGCCCCATAGCAGTTTGATGCCCGTTTCGTCCATTTTTGTTTTGATATAATCACAAATTTCATCTAGTCGAGCATTGGTTTGCGCAATGGTTTCGCCTTCCGGCACAACATCTACATCGTGAAAGCAAAAATATTCGATACCCAATTTTTGCATAAATTCAAAGCCCACATCAACTTTTGCTTTGGCATGCTCCATTGTGCCCTTTTGGGCCCCAAACCCCTTGCTGGCTGTGCCCGCGCCAAACATATCTGCACCCTCTGCACAAAGGTTATGCCACCATGCCATGGCAAAAGGTAGGTGCTCTTTCATCGTTTTGCCCATCACCACTTTTTCTGCGTCATAATACTTAAACGCCAGTGGATTCGTGCTTTCTGGCCCCTCATAGGGTATTTTGCCAATGTTTTTAAAAAATTCCGCCATAATAACTCTCCTTTTTAATTGTAGCTTTGCTTGATTTTAATTTGGTTGTTCACAATATATTGTTCTGTTTTGATTGGCTTGTTTTTCACAAGCAAATCAAACATCCGCTGCATTGCCACCGCACTTTGCACACTTGCCTGCTGTGTGATGGTCGCTTGTATCACATCTTTTTGTAATAGCTCTACTGTGCTTGGTATCTCATCAAATGTAATGATGGTAGGGGTTCTGTGTAATTGCTGCACCGCTTGACATGTTCCAAAAACACCTGCAGCTACCACAAAAATAGCATCAATTTCTTTATAAGAACGAAGCATTTTCATGGTTTCTTCAAAAGCAATGTCTTCATCATCCAAAGCTTCGCACATCGCTTTTATTGTATAGGGTTTGCACTCTTTCAGCAGTTCATCACAAAACCCCTGCACCCTTTTCATGTGGCCTTGTACTTTTGCAGAGCCATTTACTATGCCTATTGTCGCACCGTCTTTACACAATAATTTCAAAAGACCTGCGGCCATTTTACCACCCTCGTAATAATCCGACCCAACATAACAAAGCCGTTCGCTGTTTTCTATGTCGGTGTTTAATGTAATAACAGCCGTTCCACACTCTGCTAATTGACGCAGCTTTTTTCGGATGGGTTCTTCATTCATCGGCGTTATAATAAGCCCTGATAAATGCCCCATTTCTTCAATGAGCTGTAGCTGTTTTTCTACATTGTATCCTTGCATTTCCTTTAGCTGCACTTTTATGCCATAATGGGCATACTCTTTGGCAAGCCGCTTAATCTCCACCGTCATATCGTTAAAAAACGGATTATTGATTGACGGCATCAACACACCAATTTGATATGATTTTTTGCGTGCAGCAAGCGCTTTGCCGGCAATATTGGGTTCATACCCCAGCTCTTTTGCACATTCCAGCACCCTTTTGGCCGTCTCTTCGCTCACTTCACCACGGTTGTTTAACACTCTATCCACTGTGCCACGTGAAATGCCGCTTTTCAGCGCGATTTGTTTTATGGTAACCAGACGTAGCCACCCCGTTTCGATTTCATGAAAATCCTATGAAACGCATTTTCCGTGCACGAGCACGAAATTCTTTGTACTTATAGTAGCAGAATATGTTTTCAATGTCAATTCAAATATTCTGTTGTTGTGCACAGCGGTGAGCTCCTCGTTTGTTAAAAGACACTCTGCCATTCTTATTACAGCACAATGTTGTGCACTGTGCCCAGTGCCTGCTGCTCATCTTTAGTGTGGGTAACCAAAAGAAGTGTTTTGCCCACAGTGTAATTTTTCACCAATTCAATGGTCTTTTTTTTGGTATCCTCATCCAGCCCCTTAAAAGGCTCATCCATTAAAATCACATCCGCATCAAACAATAGGGCACGCATAATGGCAACACGCCTTTTCATCCCGCCGGAAAGCGCAAAAATCGGTGTATCTATCTCTTGAGAAAGACCAATTGCGCACAGCCCTTCTTCAATACTTTTCTTACTTGCATCGCTTGCAATGGCCACGTTCACCCGCGCCGATAAATTTTCGCACAAGCGGTCCTCCTGAAAAACAGTTGCTATTTTTTTTGTTTCAAGGCCGGTAATCGTGCCTCCATCTTTGGTTTCAAGCCCAAGCAACACTTTAAATAATGTTGTTTTCCCTTTTCCAGATGCCGCCATAATGCTGCTTTTCTGCCCATGGGCAAAACGTGCACTAAAGTTTGAAAACACCACCTTGTCTCCAAAAGATTTGGATAGGTTTTGAATGATGATGTCTTGGTTTTTCACCATGCTACCCCCTTTGTAAACGCTTGTAAAGCAGGCTTAGTAAAAATAAAAAGAGTTTTTCGTACAATGCACTGATGATGACAATGACAATGGTCCATGCAAATAGAGATGGAGTGTCTAAAAAAATTTTGGCATTAAACAAATTCTCACCAATGGAGTGCTCGGGAATACCGATAACCTCTGCGGCAATACCAGATTTCCAGCTTAAGCCAAGGGCGACCTTAACTCCTGAAACAAAAAACGGAAAAACTTCAAAAAAATAAATATATCGTAATTTTTTTACCTTTGTAATGCGAAAGGTTTGCGCCATTTCCAAAAGATTTTTATCGGTGTGACGAATACCCTCTAGCGTGCTGGTATACACAATTGGCAAAACCATCAAAAAGCTGATGAGGATGGCAAGGTTTTTTGACGAAAACCAAATCAATGCTAAAATAACAAAAGAAACCACTGGAATGGATTTGATTGTGAGCATGAATGGAGCCAAAAAATTGCGCACAAACGAAAAATATGAAGCGGCTACCGCCAACACCACCCCACAGGACAAGCCCAACAAAAAACCACCCACAATGCGCACAAAACTAAAAGAAACCGCGCCCCAAAAATCAGCTGTGCGCATAATTTCCCATAGTTTTGCCACCACTGTTATTGGCGATACAATTAAAATCCTCTGGTTGATGACAACGGCTACGATCTGCCAAATCACCAGCGCCAAAACCACAGCCCACGGTTTAATTTTTTCAGCTTGCGTCAATTGATTTTTCTTATCCATCGCAAAAGTCACCAATAGGGCAATGCCGTTAGAAAAAACGAAGCTTTTATTTTCATCACCCTTGCCATTTGTATACATTTTGCCAAAAGCCACCCCTTGGCCCTCATGCGTTCTGCCTGTATCAAAATGACATCATTTCACTTTCATTCGCAAAATTTATATACTTTAACGCTGCCGTAACAGCTAATAATATCCGTAATACATGTAAAGCCTGGACGGAATCATGCCATTATATACCTTGCGCTTTTTAGTTGCTATTATGCCAAAACTTTTTTCAAATTCTTCGTTGGAGGTTAACACGTAAACACTGTTTGGACGATTTAGTAAAATGGCTTTCACAAACGCATTTTCCAATGCCGTTGCATCTGCCACACTCATCATGCGTTCTCCATAGGGGGGATTTGCCAGCAAAATGGCCTCTTGTTTTGGTGTAAATTGACGCACATCTTGATGCTCAAAGCGGCACTCGTTTTGCACACCGGCCAATTTTGCATTCGCCTGCGCCAACCGAATGATACCCGCATCAATATCACTACCAAAGGCCAAAAATTCTTCTTTTGGTTTTTCTTGTTCTTTTGCTTGCACTCGCAGTTTGTCAAAAATACCGGCCGGCAAAAAAGCATATTCCTCTGCCGCAAATTTACGGCGCAAGCCGGGGGCAATATTTTTGGCCTTCAGTGCAGACTCAATCAACAGCGTTCCACTGCCGCAAAATGGATCTTGCACCATGCTATCTCTTCGTACATGTGCCAAATCGGCAATGGCTGCCGCAAGGGTTTCTTTCAGCGGCGCCGCACCAGAAATTCTGCGATACCCACGTTTGTGCAAGCCAACCCCTGAGGTATCTAAAAACAATTCTGCCACATTTTTTCTAATGGAAAAACGAAGGCGATATTCACTTCCGTCTTCGGGAAGACAATTCACTCCATGACCCTTTTTCAATCGTTCTACTGCGGCTTTTTTTACAATTTTCTGGCAAGCCGGCACGCTGCTTAACTGGCTGGACAAGCTGGATCCTTTTACCGGAAAAGCGGCATTTGCCGGCAGGTATTCTTCCAGTGGTATTGAGAAAACACCATCAAACAATGCATCAAAATCGTGGGCTTCAAAACTTCCTAGGCATATCATTACACGCTCTGCACTGCGGCTCCACAAATTGGCCGCTGCCAAAATCTCCGCATCACCTTCAAAGGCAATGCGGCCATCTGTTACTTGCACATTTTTTGCACCAATGCGCTTAAAATCAAAAGCTGCTGCTTTTTCTATCCCAAAATAACAAGGTGCTACCATCCGGTAAGTCATAGCTTAATTCCTCTCCTATTCAGCCGCGGGAAGCTGCAAAAGTTTTCTTTGGTAGTATCCACTTTGGTGCATCAGCATAAATAGCACCGCCATCACCACCATTGCCGCAATCGTGTCGGATAAAAAATGGCGCCCCATTACCATCCGTGACAGTGCCATCAAAACAATATAGGCCCAACAAAAAATTATCACCACTATTTTACGACGCTTCCACGCGGGAAACAAATCGCACATAATAAGCAACACCAAAATGCCACAAGCACTGGCTGTATGACCCGAAGGAAACGAGCTGCCACCAGGGCCAAGGGGTTGATACCATGCCATAAAATCAGAAATCCTGTCTTCGGCAAGCATTTCATCAAAACGCGGGCGTTGCCATATCAGCTTTAAAACATTGACCAAAAGCAAATTGCATACCATATAAACAGTGCCAAAACGAAAAAGAAATTGAGATCTATGTAATGCTGAGGCTTGCAAGTGAAGGACTTTATAAGACAAAAAACAAAACAACGCAATCACCGGCACAAACCAAAGCCATGCAAAAACATCTGTAATCCCTTGTATTATGCCTCTTTGTTTCAGATAATAAGCACTGCCCACAAATAAACCCATCTGTGTAAAAGACGCTAACATCAGCCAAAGCACCCATTGCCACAGGCCTTTTTGTTTTTCATAAGTTGCTTTTGTTAAAAAAAGAAGCACCACTGGCATAAACAGCATCCACCAGCCAAAAGCCTCCATAAAAATTGCCCAAATCGATTGCGGATGATAGAGCATTTGAGCAAGCCTTAAATCATGCCCTGCAGCGAAAAACAACCCCACTGCCCCGATACCACCCGCAATAAAAAAACAAATTGTATCTACTTTGCCAAACAACCATTTTTGATTTTTCATGTTTTATACACGCACCTTAATGTAGTAAAGCACAGAGCCGCGTGTACCCCATTCTGCTTCTATTCGGTAGGTATAAGTTCCTCCGCTAAATGGTGTTTGCAAGTTGCCAGTCACGGGCACAAATTCATTTAAATCTCCGTATGATCGACTGATCTGCATACTGTTGCAAGGAAATGAAAAATCAATTTCCAAAGGGGCCCCCGGTATCACCGGGGCTGGCTCTAGGCTTTCTACTGTGTTTCTGTCTGGCTCATTCCATTCCACTGTGGTAAACAAAAACCGCCAAGAGTATGAATCCATCAGGTAATGTTGCTGTGGCAAAGGCCGCCCATTGTATTCTACTTCAATCACCGGCAAAGCGCTTTCAGGGTTTTGCATCGCCAAAACATCCCGAATGACATAGGAAACAGCGCCTGCTAAAAGCAAAATTGCCAGGCCAGCGGCTATCTTTTTTATCCAGCGTTTTCGCTGCTCCATTTACTTTCCTTTCCCGTGCAATCCAATACTGTAAGTTTTTCACTTCATATTATACCACATTTGACACTTTCGGCAAGAAAAACAACCCCTGTGTACAAATCGTATTTTCAACACTTTGCAAAAGCCAGCAAAGTCCTCTTTCTTAAAGAATCCGTCACAATGATTGACACAAGTGGAAGCATAAGATAAGATGTTTGCATATCCTTGCTTTACAACACATCAGAAAACACCTTTTGGCAATTTGCACCCAGCTTGGAGTGCCAATTCATTTTGTGGTGTTCGCACCGGCGTGTTAAAAGCAGAAAATTTGCATAGATTAAACACTTTATTTCACCAAATATATACAGAGAAAAAATACCAAAAAAAAACAAGGGTGTGACATAAAATGGGCAATATAATTTTGGATGTAGATGGAACTTTATGGGATTCTACCGAGCAAGTGGCCGTCTCGTGGAATGAAACCATAAAATCCTTCCCTCACATCAAAAAAGTGATAACCGGAAAAGAACTAAAGGGCTTATTCGGCAAGTCTACCTATGATATTTTTAAAAATTTATTTCCCACTTTAGGCGATGATATGTTAGAAAAAGTGGCAGATGAATGCACACTGAAAGAAAATGCCTACATGAACACAGCCCCATGTTATGTATTTGATGGCGTGGAAGAGTGTATTCCAAAATTAGACGAAATACACAATCTGTACATTGTAAGCAATTGCATGTCGGGCTATATTGATGCCTTTTTACACAACACCAAGCTTGCACCTTATATCAAAGGCCACTTGTGCTTTGGCGACACAGGTCTTTCAAAAGGTGAAAACCTCCTACAGTTAATGCATCATCATCATTTAGAACATGCAATCTATGTGGGCGACACAATGGGCGACTATATTGCCAGCCAAAAAGCAAATATTCCATTCATATTTGCGCAATATGGCTTTGGCACAGTGAATGAGGCAAAGTATAGCATTGCCTCATTTTGCGAATTGCTAGATTTGGATTATGATACCCTACAAACCCAAAATATAGGCTAACCAGGGCCAAGGGCCTTGCCGAAACATATTTTGCATATATACTACATTGTTAAATTATACACCAAGTTTTCTGCGGGCATAACACCAGTTCAACGGTTGTCTATCCCTCCACTTTGTCTTTTTCAACTTTATATATACCGGCACAAACGGTGAAATTCGCATTGCATCTAACAAATGCTCGTATTGCTTTTGTTGCCGCTTGCTTGACAAACAACCTGCTCTTACAGTACACTAAATAAGGATAAGTAAGTTGTTCTGAGTATTTTATGGTGCATTTGCAAAGCACAGTGGTTGCAACACAAATGACAAACAGAAAATGATAATAAATTTTGAAATCAAGTATATCCTTCGGCACGAAAGGGATACTTTTTATAGGCAATCGTATACATAAGAAGCAAGGTCTACTCTCAGAGGCTTTGCCAAACAAGAAAATGAATAGGATAGCAAGGCTCCCACCGCCAGAGGTGATGGGCCTTTGCTTGTTATGAAATGGAGGGGCTTTTTTGAACCAAAAAACAAATACAGAACAGGATTCTGCAAGACACGGAACAGAAAAAAGAAAACAAAATTCTACAGAGAAAACAGCGCCAAAGAAAAAAGACTCGGCTCCAAAACAAAAAAACTCAACACCAAAACCAAAAAACACCGTACCAAAACCAAAAAATTCACCGCAAAAACCAAAGAATTTAGCACAAAAACGCACACTGCCAAAAATCACCACAGGGCGTGGTGGGCCACGCAAGGCGGCCACACAGCTTCGCATTTACCCCTTGGGTGGGCTAGGTGAAGTGGGCAAAAACATGACGGTATTCGAATGCCAAAATGAAATGTTTATCTTAGACTGTGGGTCCCTATTTCCAGACAGTGACATGTTTGGCGTGGACTTGGTGATACCGGATTTTAGCTTTGTAGAGCAAAACCGCGATAAATTGCGTGGAATTGTGATTACCCATGGACATGAGGACCACATTGGAGCCTTGCCTTACCTGTTGCGTGAAATAAATTTGCCCATTTATGCCACACGCCTTACGGCAGGGCTTATCGGCAATAAACTAGAGGAGCATGGCCTGCGTAGCAGTGTGGAAGTTCGTGTGATTGCCCCAAGAGAAAAGTTCACTTTGGGTTGCTTTACCTTTGATCCCATCAATGTAAATCACAGCATCCCCGATGCTGTAGCCTATGCCATCGATACACCGGCCGGTGTTGTCATCCACACAGGAGACTTCAAAATTGATTACACACCTTTGTCTGGTGAGGTGATTGATTTGTCGGCTCTGGCTTCCTATGGTAAAAAGGGTGTTTTGGCGCTGATGAGTGACTCCACCAATTCAGAAAAACCCGGCATGACCATCTCTGAAAGCAAGGTGAACGAGGGGCTTCAAGCACTGTTTGCACGCGCGAGCGACCAGCGCATCATCATAGCCACCTTCGCCTCAAACTTATATCGCATTCAACATATTGTAGATTTAGCTGTGCGTTGTGGCAGAAAAGTGGCCATTTCCGGACGTAGTATGATTAAAAACACAGAAATGGCACGCGAACTTGGGTATATTAAAATCCCAGATGACGTATTGATTGATATGGATAAAATCAACAAGTGTCCACCGGAATCGGTGGTGCTCATCACCACCGGAAGCCAAGGTGAGCCTTTGTCGGCCTTGTCGCGCATGGCAAGCGGAAGCCACCGCAATGTTCATGTGGGCGCAGGTGATTTTATCATCATTTCAGCAACCCCCATTCCCGGCAACGAAAAAATGGTAACCAAAACCGTAAATGGTCTACTTCATTTGGGGGCCGATGTAATCTATGAACGCATGTATGAAGTGCATGCATCCGGCCACGCCTGCCAAGAAGAACAAAAGCTCATTTTCAGTTTGGTAAAACCTCGCTTTTTTATTCCTGCACATGGCGAATACAAACATCTTATTCGGCACGCGCAAACGGCTGAATCCACGGGTGTGCTGAAAAAGAACATCTATGTAGCCGACACCGGAGATAGCATTATTGTTTCCAAAGACGGTATCCGCGCGGGCGAGCCCGTGCAAGCCGGGGCTGTGATGGTAGACGGATTGGGTGTAGGTGACGTGGGCAGTGTGGTGCTGCGTGACCGCCGGCTGTTGTCTCAGGACGGTGTGGTGGTGCTTGCTGCCAGCATAGAAAAGAAAACAGGCAAACTGGTAGGAGAAGCAGAGCTGTTTTCTCGTGGGTTTGTATATGTGAGAGACAGCGAGGAACTGCTTGAAGAGACTCGCAAAGCGGTGGAGGCTGTTTTGCGAGCAGGGGAAAAAGACCCCTACCGCGATGTAGGCAGCTTAAAAACACGCATTCGAGAAACGGCAAGTAGTCTTTTGTATCGACGTACAAAGCGTAGCCCCATGATTCTTCCTGTAATCATGGAAGTATAGGGTGACGTTAGAAAGCGAAAAGCTAAGAAGATAAACTAAGGCTTATTGCCTTGGTACTTTTCGCTTGAAAGGGGCAGCTAGGTGAAACGAAAACCTTTTTTTTACTCGATGGATGTTGCAATTTTTATGTTGGTGGCCCTGTGTTTGGCTTTAACAATTGTGGTGGCCTTTTTAAAGCCTTGGGCGCTACTCATTATTGCAGTGGTGCTGTTGGTTTTGCTTTTGTTAACGGTCTTGTTTTTACGAAATTTTCGCAGGGCTTTACGACGCTTATTAAATGGAAAACGCGGCCTTGCCGATGCAGAAGACAGTGGCATGGCGCACCTGTCTATTCCTGTTGCCGTGGTAAGCAACAAGGTGGTTCTTTGGTACAACAAATCCTTTCGCGAAGAAATTGCCGGTGGTGTGGACACCGTGTCTTTGCCTATCAACAAAATTGTTCCGGGGCTGGATAGTGAATCTTGTCGGCTTTCGGGTGGGCAAGATATCACACTGGAGAACAAACGCTACACAGCATATGGCAGTGTGGTAGAGGGTGATTCTCCTTTGCATTTTGTGCTTTTTGTAGAGGATACACAGCTTAAGTTTCGTGCCGGAGAATACATGGCCACGCGTCCTGCGGCTATGTATATCATGCTGGATACCTACCATGATATTTTAAAGGAAATGCGTGAAAGCGACCGCGCCCAAATCATTGCATCCGTGTATCGAGAACTTGAGCGATACATTCAAAAAGCGAATGGATTTTTGTGTTACATCGGTGTTTCTCGTTATGTGGCTGTGGTGGAAGAACGCTATTTACAAGAGATGATAAACAACCGATTTGACATCTTAGATAAAGTGCGCAAAACAGATGCCAGCGAGCAGCAACAGGTCACACTATCCATTGGTGTAGGCCGACAAGGTAAAACTTTTCAAGAATGTGAAGAAATGGCCGCAAAGGCTTTGGACATTGCCCTTGGCCGCGGGGGTGACCAAGCGGCAGTGTATGGGCCAGAAGGATATAGTTTTTTTGGCGGTGTAAACCAAAGTGTAGAAAAACGCAGCAAGGTAAAAAGCCGTATTTTAGCCACTTCCATACGTGGACGAGTGCAAAGTGCTGAGCAGGTTCTGATTATGGGCCATAGAAACGCCGATATGGATGCCCTTGGGGCCGCGGTGGGCATGTTGCGCTTTTGCAAAATTTGTAAAAAGAAGGCGGCCATTGTTATCAACCAAAAGCGTAATGTGGCAGGGCACCTCGTGCAGGCGCTTTTGGATGAAGGCTATGGCGAAGAACTACTTACCCCCACAGAGGCGCTTCAAGTGGCAAACGAAAAAACCCTGTTAATTGTGGTTGACACACACATGAAATACATGCTGGAAAGTGAAGAACTTTTTAACGCCTGTAGTGATGTGGTGGTGATTGACCACCACCGTCTCATCCCCGGACGTATTGACACCGCCTCGGTATTCTATCACGAGCCATATGCCTCAAGCACAGCAGAACTTGTAAGCGAGCTGTTGCAATATGTGGGCGAAAATAAGGAAGACCGTCCAACTCCACTGGAGGCAGAAGCACTTTTGTCGGGCATAATGCTAGACACGCGTATGTTTTCTTTACACGTGGGTGTACGCACGTTTGAAGCGTCGGCATACCTGCGGCGCATGGGCGCCCAAACGGCCGAAGTGAAGCGCCTGTTTTCCGTATCGATTGATGACTATCAACACCGCGCCCATCTTGTGTCCGATGCAAAACTTGTGCATCACTGTGCGCTGGTGGTTAGCGATAAGGTTCCCTTTGAAAGTGATGTAGTGGGCGCACAGGCAGCCAACGACCTTTTGGGCATTGAAGGAGTAGAAGCCAGTATTGTGGCCATTTGGCATGATGGCAAAACACAGATATCGGCCCGCAGTATGGGGCAAACCAATGTGCAGCTGATTATGGAAAAACTGGGTGGCGGAGGCCATTTAACCATGGCCGGTGCCCAGCTGAAGGACGTAAGCCTAGAAGAGGCAGAAGAACAGATTGTACAGGCCATATACAGCTATCAAACCGAGCGCACACAAGATGCGGAAATTTCAATGGGATAAAAAGCAACTGATCTTGCTATTTTGGGTTTATATTTACAGGCAAGTGCATATGATGAAGGAGACATGAACATGAAAGTAGTTTTGAAACAAGATGTCAAAAATTTGGGCAAAAAAGATGAAGTGCATGACGTAAGCGATGGATATGCACGTAATTTTTTGTTCCCACGCAAACTTGCGGTGGAGGCAAACACCTCGGCCATGAACGAAGTGCGTGCTAAAGAGAGCTCGCGCAAACATCACGAAACAGTGGAAAGAGAAGCCGCAGAAGCTGTGGCCAAAAAGCTGGAAGGTGCCACTGTGGTAATTAAGGCAAAAGGCGGACAAAGTGGACGTCTTTTTGGCGCTGTTACTGTAAAAGATATTGCAACCGAACTTGCAAAGCAAGGCGTTGAAATCGACCGACGTAAGCTAAGTGTGCAGGTGCATGAAATTAAAGATTTTGGGCGCTATGAAGTGACAGCCAAAATTTATCCGGGTATCACAGCACAGTTTACATGCAGCGTAGAGGAGTAGTCCCTCGATGGCAAAAGCAGAGTTTGGCCTCTCTTTAGAGAGCCTTGGCATTCAGCAGCCGTATAGCATGACGGCGGAACAAAGTGTGCTGGGCGCGGTGTTGCTAGATCAAAACGCCGTGGATATTGTGATGCAAAGCTTACGCGCAGAGATGTTTTATGTAAGCCAAAATAGAGCTGTTTTTTTGGAGATACAGCTGCTTGTAGAAACAGGACGGCCGGTAGATCCTGTGCTTTTAGCAGAGCGTCTTTCTTTTGACACGCAGTTTGAAACTGCCATAGCCGCCAAACAATATTTGGCAGAACTTGCCGACACAGTCCCCTCTTTGTCCAACTTGCAAAGCTATATTCACCTGGTAAAAGACAAATACATCAAACGCCAGCTAATGGACGAAGCTAGGCGTATTTTAGAGCAAGCAGCCGATGATGTGGACAGCCAAATGATGCTGGAAAGTGCAGAACAGCGTTTTTATGATATTCAGCAAGGGCGAGATACCAGTGAAGTGCGCCAGCTTATGTATGCCATATTAGACATTATGGGGCACTTGCAAAATATTTCAGGGCCAAACCGTAAAGACTATTTAGGCATCCCCACGGGATTTTCTTACCTCGACAAAAAGCTGGGTGGGATGGGGCGCTCTGATTTAATCATTCTGGCCGCACGCCCCGGCATGGGTAAAACAAGTCTTGCCTTAAACATTGCAACCAGTGTGGCCAAACAAAACATCCCTGTGGTGGTGTTTAGCTTAGAGATGAACAAAGAGCAGCTGGCCGGCCGTATTTTGGCCTCTGAAGCTATGGTGGATAGTGGTGTTTTTCGCTCGGGCGTAGAAGATAACCGCATTTGGGAAGATTTAACCCAAATGGCAGAGGTGCTGGGTGGCGCACCTTTATTTTTAGACGATACCTCCATCATTACCATTTCGGAAATGAAATCCAAAATTCGGCAATTAAACCGTATGGCAAGAACAGCCGGAAGAAAAAAAGTTGGCCTTGTGGTTATCGATTATCTGCAATTGATGAGCAGTGGCAGGCGCACCGAAAACCGTGTGCAAGAATTGAGTGATATCACACGAAACTTGAAAATATTGGCAAAAGACTTAGATGTGCCGGTGATGGCGCTTTCGCAGTTGTCTCGTAGCGCAGAAAAAGGCCGTGCAGACCACCGTCCCATGCTAAGCGATTTACGAGATTCCGGCTCTATCGAGCAGGACGCAGATGTTGTGATGTTTATCTACAGAGATTCTTATTACAATGATGCCCCCGAAACAGACCAAACGCAAGCGCAGGTTATCATTGCTAAAAACCGTCACGGAGAAACTGCCAATGTGGACCTGATTTGGGATGGCGCACACACCCGATTTATGTCGATGGAACACAATTACGACCGCTAAGGAGGCCATGTTTTTTTATGCCCGACCAAACGATGTTAACGCGCATGTCACAATCCGTTTTGCAGCATCAGCTACTACAAAACGGTGATGTTGTTGTGGTGGCCCTCTCCGGTGGGGCCGACTCTGTGGCGCTGTTTCATCTTTTGTTGCAATATGCCAAAACGATGTCACTCACTATTTTAGCCGCCCATATCAACCACGGGTTGCGCAAAGAGGAATCAAACAGTGAAGAGGCCTTTGTTGTACATTTGTGCAAAGAAAATAGGGTGCCATTGTTTATAGAACACGCCAACATGACCCAAAAACCAAGACCGAAGGGACTGGGAATAGAAGCGTGGGCGCGTGAGCTACGATATTCCTTTTTTAGGCAGCTGGCCACCCAATACAATGCAAAAATTGCCACCGGGCACACAGCCAGCGACGATGCTGAAACCGTTCTTTTTCATGCCATCCGCGGAAGTTTTACAGCGGGTCTTCGTGGTATTTTGCCCAAAAGGGGTCCGTATATTCGGCCCCTTTTGTCTTTTTCAAGGCAGGAAATACGCGCGTATTGCAAAACACAAGGTTATGCCTATTGCTTAGACAGTAGCAATGAAGACACCTCCTATACACGCAATTTTCTGCGTCTTTCTGTATTGCCTCAGCTAGAGGAAATCCACCCCGGGGCTCAGCAAAACCTGCATCGTTTGGCAAGAGACATGCAAGATCTTCACATGTTTTTGCAAAGTGAAGCGCAACAGCTTTTACAAATGGCTCGTCAGAAAGCCAAAGAGAGTGAATCTTGCCCCGGCTGGTATCTCCCGGGATATGATGCCAACACGCTGCGTTTAGCGCCAAAACCGGTTTGCAAGCAGGCTTTTGCCCTGTTAGCCGGAAAAAACGTAAACCGTGCCTATCTGAATAGCATGGAAGCCGTGCTACAAAAAGAACAAAAAACGGCGCAATTACCAAACTTTCGGTCTGTGCGCTTGCAAGGTGAACGCTTTCTCATTCACAGCCAAAAAACGGCCCAAATTACTTTGCCAAGCCTTCCGTTACAAGAGGGGAAATTTCTTTTAAACGGAGGCTACCATATTACCGTTTCAATTCTTAGTATGCAGGCATCAAAGCAGACGCTTGAGATTTATCAAAAAAAAGACTACATTTTTTTAGCAGATTATGATAAAATAAATCAGTCATGCAGTTTTCGAACACGGTGCTCGGGAGATGTGTTTTGTCCGATAGGGCGCGGTGTGCATAAAAGTGTGAAAAAATGGATGCAAGAGGCAGGGATAGACCGCGAGTTGCGAGACGACCTGCCACTTTTGGCAAACAGGGAACAAGTTTTATGGATTTATGGTGCGGGGTTTGCAAACGGCCTTGAAATGCAAGCTGACACCAATTTGGTGCTTTGTATTGAAACAAGATATCAAAAGACGGAGGTGGCGTTGTGATGGCACAAACTATGGCACAAGACGTGCAAAAGGTTATGCTTAGTGAAGAGACAATTGCAAAAAAAGTAAAAGAAATGGGCGCACAAATCAGTAATGATTATGAGGGAAAAAAACTGCTTATGGTAAGCGTGCTGAAAGGCTCTGTGGTTTTTGTGGCCGATTTAATGCGCTCTATCAGCATCCCTGTGTCCATTGATTTCATGGCTGTATCTTCTTACGGCAGTGGAACGAAAAGCAGTGGTGTGGTAAAAATTATCAAAGACATCGACATCAATTTAGAAGGTATGGACCTTTTGATTGTGGAAGATATTTTAGATTCTGGCAAAACATTGGCATATTTAAAAGAACTTTTGGAGGGCAGAAGCCCAGCTAGCATACGTGTGGCCACCTTGCTAGACAAACCCGCACGTCGCCAAGCCGATGTGCGGCCGGATTACTGCGGCTTTGAAGTACCGGATGAATTTATTATAGGCTACGGCCTTGACTACGCAGAGCGGTATCGAAATTTACCGTATATCGGTGTTTTAAAACCAGAAGTCTACGAATAGGCCCTCTGTGAAAATGAGAAAATAGGAGGATGTAACACGTGAACAAAAAACCACGTGCAATTAACATTGTAATCATCTTAGCTTTCCTTGCAGTGTTGTTTTTTATTTTTCGTAACAACTTTCAAACGCAAGACACAGGCATGATGTATTCTGAGGTGGTTGCTCAATTTGAAAACGGCAAAGTGGAAAGTTTTACTTTGGATACAGGTAACGGGAACCTAGAGTATACCTTGCAAGGCGAAACAGAGGCAGAAATATACAAAATGCCATTCCAACTGTTGTTTATCGAAAACTTGCAAAACTATGTGGCAATTTATAACGAACAAAACCCAGATACGCCCATGGAGTATGATTTTCAACAATCCAGTGACAATTCAATGTTATTTTACATTGTGCCGTCTCTGGTGATGCTGGTGGTAATGGGCTTTTTCTTCTACTACATCATGTTTATGCAAGGCGATGGCGGCGGCAAAGGTGCCATGAACGTAGGCAAGGCCAAAGTGAAAAACCAAGCAGAAAGCAAAACCAAAGCCACCTTTAAAGATGTGGCCGGTGCCGATGAGGAAAAAGAAGAACTGGAAGAAATTGTGCAGTTCCTAAAAAACCCGAAAAAGTTTAACGGGCTTGGTGCGCGCATTCCACATGGTGTTTTGCTGGTGGGTCCCCCCGGCACAGGCAAAACCTTGCTGGCAAAGGCTTGTGCCGGCGAAGCCGGTGTGCCGTTCTATTCTATTTCCGGTTCTGACTTTGTGGAGATGTATGTAGGTGTTGGCGCTAGCCGTGTGCGCGATTTGTTTGAAAAGGCAAAAAAGACAGCACCGGGTATTATTTTTATTGACGAAATTGATGCAGTAGGACGTCAGCGTGGCGCCGGCCTTGGCGGCGGGCACGACGAACGTGAGCAAACTCTAAACCAGTTGCTTGTAGAAATGGACGGTTTTGAAGGCAATGAGGGTGTTATTGTGGTAGCTGCAACCAACCGTGCCGATATTTTAGACCGTGCACTGTTGCGTCCGGGTCGTTTCGACAGACAAGTGTATGTGGGCCTACCCGATGTAAAAGGCCGCGAAGAAATATTAAAAGTACACACACGTTCAAAACCTTTAGCCCCCGATGTGGAGCTAAAAATCATTGCACGCACCACGCCGGGCTTTACTGGTGCAGACCTTGAAAACCTTGTAAATGAGGCCGCCCTTTTAGCCGCACGTCGTAGCCGCAAGGCCATCACAGAAAAAGATATTGAAGAGGCCAGCATTAAGGTAATGGCAGGGCCCGAAAAGCGCAGCCGAGTGGTGACAGAAAAAGAACGTCGCCTAACTGCCTATCATGAAGGTGGCCATGCTCTTGCAGCCTATTATTTAAAAACCAGCGATCCCGTGCATCAAATCACAATTATCCCGCATGGACCCGCCGGCGGATTTACCATGTATCGCCCCGAGGAAGATGTGCAGTTTAGAACACGCACCCAAATGCGCGAGAACTTGGTGTCGATGCTGGGTGGCCGTGTGGCTGAAAAACTGGTGCTGGACGATATCTCTACCGGTGCTTCAAATGATTTAGAGCGTGCCACAGGCCTTGCTCGCGCCATGGTAACACGCTATGGTTTTTCAGAAAAACTAGGGCCCGTTGTGTATGATGACAGTCCTGGCGAAACCTTTTTGGGCCGTGATTTCAGCAACAGTCGCCCTTACTCAGAGGAGGTAGCTAGCGCTATCGACCGTGAGGTTCGCGCTATGCTTGACCATGCGTTTGAAGCCAGCGAGCACATTTTGGGAGAACATATGGATCAATTGCACCTTTTGGCAAACACCCTTTTGGAACGCGAAAAAATCAATGGGGATGAGTTTAAAATGCTAATGCGTGGCGAGAGTTTGCCACCAATTGCCGAAGAGGACCGTGCGGTGCCTATCAGTGAAGATGAAGAAGAATCCACCCCAAGTGAAGATGTGATAGAAGCCGAAGAATTTGTGCGCAAAGCTTTTGAAGAAGAAGGTGCGTCTTCTACAAACGACGAGGCCAAAACCACACAGACCGACAAACAGGATATGCAAGATGAAACCCCACAAAATGACGAGCCTGACGCAAAATAAATCGGCTATCAAAATCTCCGTAGGCAATGCCTGCGGAGATTCGGGCTGTTTGCCGATACTTTGAATTTTTAAGCAGAATTATACCTATTTTGCAAAAGTAACAAAGTTTAAATTAGCCCCTCAATGCCCTATGTCTTTGTATGAATTTTAGAGAACAACAATCGCTACACGGAGGTTTTTCATGCCCAAAAAGCAAGCCGCATACAATAACGAAAGCATCACCAGCTTAAAAGGTGCAGATCGCGTGCGCAAGCGCCCTGGGGTTATTTTTGGCTCAGATGGCCTTGAAGGATGCGAACACTCGATTTTTGAAATCTTGTCAAACTCCATCGACGAAGCACGTGGTGGTTTTGGTGAAAAAATTATTGTAAGCAAATATGCAGACGGCAGTTATGCGGTAGAAGATTTTGGAAGAGGCATTCCGGTGGATTTCAACCAAAACGAAAACCGTTATAATTGGGAACTTCTTTTTACAGAACTATATGCAGGCGGTAAATACGGCCAAAACGGCCAAGATGGGTATGAGTATTCCCTTGGTTTAAATGGCCTTGGCCTTACGGCTACACAGTATGCCAGCGAATGGATGACCGCTGACGTATGGCGAGATGGGCTTCACTATCATCTCGATTTTAAAAAAGGAGAAAACGACGGCGGCTTGCACAACGAAGAGGTAAGAACAAAACGCACGGGCACACGCATCCGCTGGAAACCGGATTTGGATGTGTTTACAGAAACCAGTGTACCCAGTGAGTATTTTACTGATATTTTACGCCGCCAAGCCGTGGTAAATGCGGGGGTTCATTTTCTGTTTGTAGATGAAACCGTGCCTAAAGAAAATCGTGAACAAACCTTTTTTTATGAAAACGGCATCCGTGACTATGTGGCCGAAATCACACAGGAGCAGGCTTTTACACCGGTCATTTTTGCCAACGGCAACGCCGAAGGCCGTGATAGAGAAGACCGCCCAAGCTATAAGGTGAAAATGAATGCCGCATTTTGTTTTTCTAACAAAGTGCAAATGATTGAATATTATCATAACTCCAGCTTTTTGGAGCACGGCGGTAGCCCTGAACGTGCAGTAAAAACAGCATTTACCAACCAAATAGATGCTTTTTTGCGGCAAAAAGGGATGTATAAAAAGGGCGAAAGCCGCATCACGTTTACGGATATCCAAGATTGTCTTGTGTTCATCTCATCGTCATTTTCCACAATTACCAGCTATGAAAACCAAACAAAAAAGGCAATAACAAACCGTTTTGTAGCTCAGGCCATGACAGAATTTCTAAAGCACAATTTAGAGGTTCATTTTATAGAAAACCCTGAAGAGGCGCAAAAAATTGCCCAGCAAGTTCTAGTAAACAAGCAAAGTCGCGAACATGCAGAAAAAACACGACAAAGCCTTAAAAAAACCATTTCTACGCAAATGGACATGGCAAACCGTGTGCAAAAATTTGTGGATTGCCGCAGCAAAGATCCTGCCATACGCGAAATTTATATTGTGGAGGGTGATTCGGCATTGGGGGCTGTTAAAACCAGCAGAGATGCCGAGTTTCAGGCCATCATGCCGGTGCGCGGCAAGATTCTCAACTGCCTAAAGGCCGACTATAGCCGTATTTTTAAAAGTGAAATCATCACCGATTTGATTAAGGTTCTGGGGTGTGGTGTGGAGCTTAGCGGTGGCAAAGGCCGCAAAGACCTTGCCACATTCGATATCAACTCTTTGCGCTGGGATAAAATCATCATCTGCACCGATGCCGATGTGGACGGGTTTCAAATTCGCACGCTGATTTTGGCCATGATTTACCGCCTTGTGCCAACGCTTATCACCGAAGGCTATGTATATATAGCAGAGAGCCCCTTGTATGAGCTTACCACAAAAGACAAAACTTATTTTGCCTACAGCGAAGGCGAAAAAGCTGAAGTTTTAAATAAGCTGGCCGCAGGCAAAAAGGTGGGCATCCAGCGTAGCAAAGGCCTTGGTGAAAACGATAGCGAAATGATGTGGCTAACAACCATGAACCCAGAAACCAGACGCCTTGTAAAGGTGAAGCCCGAAGATACCGAACGCACGTTTGAGGTGTTTGATCTACTTTTGGGAGACAATTTGGCCGGACGTAAAGAATTTATTGCAAAACATGGCTATGAATATCTAGACGAATTGGACATATCCTAACCTTAAGGAACCTTTAAAATAATGGTATCAATGTATCCCGATTGTTGCTGTGAATTTGGCGGAAGATTTGTACCAAGCAGAGCATTCGCCACACAGATATGAAGTGAGGAATTCAATTGGCAAAAAAGAAAAAAAAGGAAACTTCTAAAAAACCACTACGTCCACAACTGGGCGACAGTGTGGTAATTGCAGAAGCGGGTGTTGTGCAAGAAAGCGGCATCACACAAACACTTGAAGATAACTACATGCCCTATGCAATGAGCGTAATTGTTTCACGTGCGTTGCCAGAAATTGACGGGTTTAAGCCGTCTCATCGCAAACTGCTTTACACAATGTATGGCCTTGGGCTACTAAAAGGGCCACGCACAAAAAGTGCCAACATTGTTGGTGCTACTATGCACTTAAACCCCCATGGAGATGCCGCCATTTATGACACCATGGTGCGAATGGCTCGTGGCAATGAAAGTTTATTGCTCCCATACGTGGACTCTAAAGGAAACTTTGGCAAGGCCTACAGCCGCGATATGGCCTCGGCTGCCTCGCGTTACACCGAAGCACGCCTTGAAGGAATTTGCGAAGAGCTGTTTCGAGAAATTGACAAAGAAACCGTGGATTTTGTGCCAAACTATGATGCCACCACAGAAGAGCCCACCTTGTTGCCTGTGAGTTTCCCCTCTATTTTAGCCAACAACACGCTTGGAATTGCCGTTGGCATGGCATCAAACATATGCTCATTCAACTTGAAAGAGCTGTGTGACACCACCATCGCTTTGATAAAAGACAAAGACCATGACATTAAAAGTACTTTACCTGCGCCGGATTTTGTGGGCGGTGGTTTTCTTTTATACAATGAAAAAGAAATAGACAACATCATTGAAACCGGGCGTGGTAGCGTGCGTGTGCGTGCAAGGTGGGAATATCAGGCTGAGGGGCACCGCATCGAAATCACTGAATTACCATCGACCACCACAGTGGAAGCTGTGATGGACAAAATTTCAGATCTTGTCAAAGATGGGCGTGTTAAAGAAATTAATGACATGCGCGATGAAACAGACCTAAATGGCCTAAAGTTAACACTGGACCTAAAACGTGGGCAAAACGCAGACAAATTGATGGTAAAATTAATGCGCTTAACCCCACTGGAAGACAATTTTTCGGCAAATTTTAATATCCTCATCCAAGGCACACCGCGTGTAATGGGTGTGCGGGAAATATTAGATGAATGGACAGCCTTCCGCACGGGCTGTGTGCGCAGGCGTGTAAGTTTTGAACTTGCAGGAAAACAAAAACGCCTGCACCTATTGCAAGGCCTTAAGTCGATTTTGCTAGACATTGACAAAGCCATTAAAATTGTGCGTGAAACCGAACAAGATGCAGAGGTTATCCCCAATTTGATGATTGGGTTTGGCATTGATGAACAGCAAGCAGACTATGTTGCCGAAATTCGCCTACGTCATTTAAACCGGGAGTATATCCTAAAAAGAACGGCAGAAATTGATGATTTAGAGGCGGATATTGCAGATTTAGAAGCCATTTTAAAAAGCCCTACCCGCGTGCAAAAAATCATCATCACAGAGCTTACAAGCGTTTCGAAAAAATATGCAAAAGAGCGCCGAAGTGAAATTTTGTATGAACTGCCCGAAGAGGAGCTGGAAGTAGAAGAAGACAGCCTGCCGGATTATCCCGTAACCGTGTTTTTCACACGCGAAGGGTATTTTAAAAAGATCACACCGCAATCACTGCGCATGAGTGGCGAGCAAAAACTAAAAGATGGCGATGAAATTGCCTTGCGCACAGAGAGCCACAACACGGCAGAGGCTTTATTTTTCACAAACCGATCTCAGGTATACAAAAGCCGCGTGGGCGAATTTGAAGATGGAAAAGCCAGCGTAATGGGCGATTATTTGCCCGCACGTCTTGGTATGGAAGACGGCGAAATGCCCATCCATATGGTGCTTACCGACGACTATAGCGGCTTTATGTTGTTTATGTTTGAAAATGGCAAGGTGGCAAAAGTACCTTTAAGCAGCTATGCCACAAAGCAAAACAGACGTAAACTTGTCAATGCCTATAGCGATAAGGAACCCCTTGTGTGGCTGGAAAACTTTTTAGAGGAAAAAGAAATTGCCATTCAAACTTCTGCAGGGCGGTTGCTTTTGGTAAACACGGCACAAATTGCCCAAAAAACAACCAAAAACACCGTGGGTGTAGCCGTTATTACCCTAAAAAAAGGACAACATGTGCGCCTTGTTCAAGGGGCCGAAAAAATGGATTTACGCGATGTACATCGCTATCGTGTGCGATCTTTGCCGGCTACCGGTGCAACATTGCGCCCAGAAGACCTGGTAGAGCAAATCACTTTGGATGCCATAGAGTAAACTTGCGATTGTTTTACAAATAATATACGGTTTTTACTTGCATTATGGCTCAAAATATGCTATATTCAAACTTAAGATTGTGGAGGTGTATCATGTCAGTGATTGAAATTGTAGCAGGCATTATGGTTTTACTTGTATGCGCTGCGATTACTGTTTTAATTTTGGCGCAGGATTCTAAAGGCGGTGGCCTTTCCGGCGTGATTACAGGAACAGAAATGATGTCCGGCGAAACGCGCTCGCGCTCGAAAGAGGCGCGGCAGGGGAGATTAACCAAGATTTTGGCCATTGTGTTTTTTGTGGTTGTTATTTTGGCCAATGTGTTTTCTACACTGCAAAGCTAAGGGAAATGCCCCAAAGCGCCTTGAAATGTGATTTCAAGGCGCTTTTTTTAGCAAAGTTATAACATGCCCCAAAAATCGTATACACAAAAGGATTTGTGTATTGCATTGTTAGGTAAAGCAACACACTTTTATGGATTCTCTATTCTAGAGCATATCCTAGATAGTATCTACATAAGTTAAATCAAGCGATTGCACACTTATGTAAGCACTGCCTAGTATGAAAAATAAAGTGAGGGCAAATTATGTCTTTAAAAGCGAACTTACTAAAACAATTGGCTCGCAAAGAGTCTACCCCCAAAAAGCTAGCAAAAGCGATAAACACAGATCGTAAAAAAATACAACGTGCTTTAAAAGAACTGGAACAAGCGGGCAAAATACAGCAGCACGAAGGCGTGTACACTTTAGCCGGTGCAAAACCCGAATGGGTGGAAGGCACTCTTGTGAAACTTGGTGCCTCTTTTGGTTTTGTTCAACCCCAAGACAAAAGCGCCGATATTTTTGTGCCGGGCCGTTTTTTGCAAGGTGCAATGCCTGGGGATACAATGGCTGTGAAATTGCGAAAAAAACCACGTATAGAGGGCAGCCGCGAAGGCGAAGTTCAAAAGATATTAAAAGAAGAGAACCGTGTGATTGGTCTTATTGAAAAAGAAAACGGCCGGCTATATTTGGCATTAGACAACACCAAAGGCACAAAACTGGCACTGCAAAAAGGGGCAGACGGTGGTGCAGAAGAAGGCGAAAAAGTTGCCGGTGAAATTGTGCGCCGCAGCGATCGTCATGATGGGCATCGTGTGGCCATCACCTTACGCTTTGGCTCGGCCGAGGGGGCAAAGCAATGTGCAGCAGCGGTGCTATATGCAGCCGGTGTGGAAAAGCGTTTTCCTGCAAAGGTGAAAGATGAGAGTAAAAAAGTGGCCTCGCTTGTTGTATCTAGCGAAGAAATCAAGGCCCGTCGAGATTTGCGCGAAGAAATTGTGTTCACCATTGATTCGGCCTCTACAAAAGACATTGATGATGCCATCAGTGTAAAACGTGTTTTGGACGGATACCGATTGTCGGTGCATATTGCCGATGTAAGCCACTATGTAAAAGCCAAAAGTGTGCTGGATGAAGAGGCTATGGCGCGTGGCACATCCATTTATTATGCCGACAATGTAGTTCCCATGTTACCAAAAGCCTTGTCAAATGATATTTGTAGCCTCAATGAAGGGGTAGACCGCTTAAGTTTTTCTTGTATCATGACGCTGGACAGCGATGCTAAGCTTTTAGACTACCGTTTTTTCAAAACGGCTATCCGTAGCCGTGTGAAAGGCGTGTATGCAGAGATAAACACCTTACTTTGCAATTCTGCCACCGAAGAAATTACAGAAAAATATGCACCGGTGCGCGAAAGCTTAGAAATACTGGAAGAGGTTTACGAAAAGCTGGCAAAATTGCGTAGCTTGCGTGGTGATATTGAAATTGAAAGCGAAGAGCCTAAGCTGTCTATCGATGAGCAAGGGCGCTGTGTGGGCGTAGAAAAACGCGCACGTGGCAAAGCTGAGCGTATGATAGAAGAATTTATGCTTTTGGCAAACACCGCGGCGGCAAAACAGGCCAAAACATTGGACATCCCCTTTGTATACCGTGTGCACGACACCCCCCCAAGCGAAAAAGTAGAGGCTTTACAAGCCATGCTTTCGGCGCTTTCCATCTCTTTCCGCTTTGAGAACGAAGTGCCCACACAAGCAGAGCTTGCACGTTTGCTTAACGAAACACGCGACACAAGCCTAAAGCGTGCAGTGCACCAAGGGGTGTTGCGTAGCATGGCAAAAGCCTCCTATGAGGCAACGCCTAAAGGCCACTTTGGCCTGGCATTAGAAGATTATGCTCACTTCACCTCCCCCATTCGTCGCTACCCAGATTTGGTAATTCATCGTATTTTAAGTGAAATGGTTTTAGGGGTGCCGCCCGAGAAATTGCGAAAAAAATATCGTGCTTTTTGTGAAGAAGCCGCACAACTATCCTCCGAAAGAGAATTGCGTGCCCAAAAAATTGAGCGCACTTGTGATGACATCTATAAAGCAGAGTATATGAAAGCCTTTTTGGGTGAGGTATTTTGTGGCACGGTTTCTTCTGTAACACGTTTTGGCATTTATGTGGAGCTTGAAAACACAGTGGAGGGGCTTATTCATGTGAGTGCCCTTTCAGATGAGCCCATGGAGCTTGTAGAGGGCGTTTATCTGAAAGAGGCAAGAGGCGAGCGTGGATATCGCGTGGGAGACCCTATCACAGTACAAGTGGCGGCGGTGAATATAAACCAGGGGAATATCGACTTTGTTTTGGCAGAGTGAGCTGCCCCCATAGCAACAATAAGAACAAAGCTGAGCACAAGGGCCTTTCAGTATTTAAATTGACGAAGGCAAAAATTATATGTAAAAAGTGGACAATATTTATTGTTTTAAACAAAAACTCGGGCATACCCTAGTATAACAAGTGAAACAGAGGGTGAAAAAGACATGAAAGCCATGCTGACACAATTTATCAGCAATCATAGAAAAACAGTACTTATTGTTTTTGACATTTTAGTGGAAACCATCTGCTATATTGTTCCTTGGATTCTTATCCAAGGACGGGTGGATTTTCCATTGTACTTCCCGCTGATGGTGGCAAGCTGCTTTTTCTTTGTGTGTTGTTACGAGATCGTATATTGGCTTTTAGGAATGTACGATAGCCTATGGCGATATGCAGAGGTAGTGGAGTTTTTTCGCCTAGTGCTTGCATCACTTGTGGCAGTGGCCTTGTTCATTTTAGGCAGTATCATCATTTTTTACGATCGTCGCGTTCCCCTTTCGGTATATTCACTCAGTGCCATTTTCGCAACCTCAGTCACCTTGTATTCGCGGCTAACATACCGCATGTACCGTAACAAAAAATTGCAACACAGCGGACAAAAAAAACAACGTGTATTGGTGGTGGGCGCAGGTGAGGCCGCAGCTACGCTGATGCACGAGCACAGCAAAGACCCCGAAAGTATGATGAGCTTTATCTGTGTTGTAGATGATGCACAAGATAAAGTGGGACGCTATATTTATGGAGTGGAAGTGATGGGCACCACAGACCATATCCCAGACCTTGTAGATCGCTGCGAAATTGACATCATCATCATCGCCATCACATCTCTAAACGATAAAAACCGACAACGCATTTTAACCATTTGCAACAAAACAACCTGTAAGTTACAAATGCTGCCCGATTTACGCCAGCTAATGGTAGACGGGGGTGATTTGAGCAGCCGTGTGCGGGAAGTGCGTGTGGAAGATTTGCTTGGGCGCAATACTGTGCAGCTTAGCGGGCAAAGCAACCTGCTGGTAGCAGAAAAGGTGGTTTTGGTTACCGGTGGCGGTGGCTCCATTGGCAGTGAGTTGTGTCGTCAAATTGCTTTCTGTAAGCCCAAAAAGCTTATTATCTTGGATATTTACGAAAATAATGCTTATGATATTCAACAAGAGCTTGTTCGCAAATATGGAAACAAGCTGGCATTAGAAGTGCGAATTTGCTCAGTGCGTGATTCCAAAAAAATGGACGCACTTTTTGCACATTTTAAACCACAAGTGGTATTTCATGCAGCAGCACATAAGCATGTGCCCCTAATGGAAGACAGCCCTGAAGAAGCGGTGAAGAACAACGTGTTTGGCACTTATAATACTGCCCTAAGTGCCGACAAATACGGTGTAGAGCGGTTTGTACTCATCTCTACCGATAAAGCAGTAAATCCAACAAATGTGATGGGCGCCACAAAAAGGCTGGGCGAAATGGTGGTGCAGTGCATGGCACAGCGTAGCAAAACCACATTTGTATCCGTGCGTTTTGGCAATGTGCTGGGCTCCAATGGGTCGGTTTTGCCCTTATTTAAGGAACAAATTGAACACGGCGGCCCACTTACCGTAACACACCCTGATGTAGTGCGCTATTTTATGACCATTCCAGAGGCAGTGGCTCTTGTTTTAGAAGCCGGCTCTATGGGACGTGGTGGCGAAATTTTTGTACTGGATATGGGCGATCCTGTACGTATTTTGGATTTGGCAGAAAACCTGATTAAGCTGGCTGGGTTTGTGCCCTATACAGAAATGAAAATTCAGTTTACAGGCCTGCGCCCGGGCGAAAAACTGTATGAAGAGCTATTGATGGATGAAGAGGGCCTTTTAAAAACCGGCAACGACAAAATTTTTATTGGAGCCCCTTTGTCCTTAAATAAAAATACTTTTTTCGACCATTTAAAAGTATTAAAAGAAATGGCCTATGCAAACAACAAAGAAAACTTGGTACAAGCTCTGATTGACCTTGTACCCACCTATCAGCACGAGTCGAGAACACAAGGAGAATAGCCCATGTATCAAAAAATAATAAAACCGGCAGCGGACAGAGTTTTGGCCTTTCTGGCCTTGCTTGTTCTATCCGGTGTGCTTTTGATATTGGCAATTTTAGTAAAAGTAGATTCAAAAGGACCGGTATTTTTTCGCCAGCAGCGTGTTGGCAAAAACAAAAAATTATTTGGCATTTTTAAATTCCGCACCATGTATGCAGACACCCCAAAAGATGTGCCCACACATCTTTTGCAAAACCCGGAAAGTCGCATCACCAAAATGGGGCGTTTTTTACGCAAAAGCAGCCTAGACGAATTGCCTCAAATTTTTAATATTTTGGCCGGCCAAATGAGTATAATCGGCCCGCGTCCTGCACTTTGGAACCAAGATGACTTGATTGCAAAACGTGACGAATATCATGTCAACGCGCTGATGCCTGGGTTAAGTGGCTATGCACAGGTAAACGGCCGCGATGAGCTCCCTATAAATGTGAAGGCAAAACTAGACGGGTATTACGCGCAGCACATCAGTTTCACCTTGGACGTGAAGATCTTTTTTTGGAGTATCACAGCCATGTTTCGAGGCAGTGGCATTGCAGAGGGACAACACGAGCCTTCAAAAGAGAATGTGCAAAATAAATAAACGACTAAAAAACAGCATAAACAACAAAACCGCCGCCGGAAATAACCGGAAGGCGGTTTATTTTAAGTTACTCTCTACTCAATTTAAAAATGGCTATTTTAATTCGGCCACTGTAACACCATCTTCCCCTTCTCCATAACGGCCCAAACGGAAAGAGGCCACATTTTTATGCCGCCGTAAATGCTGTGTGATGGCACTGCGCAGGGCTCCAGTGCCACGTCCATGGATGATGTATATAGGTGTAAGCCCCCGCATAATTGCACTGTCTATGAATAGGTCGGTTTCCATGAGGGCCTCCTCTACCGTTTTGCCTAATAAGTTTAGCTCAAACTGTGAGGCCCGAGAAGAAGCAGCTGTATGCCTTGTGATGCTGGTTTGTCCCTTTTGTTTTGGTGGCTTTGAGCTCTGCTGTTGTGGCTTTGCAAGCTCACTAAGAACAAACTTTGTGCGCAAAGCACCCATACGCACTTCCACTTGGTTGTTTTTGTTTGGCAGGCCGATTACGGTGGCCACTTTTTGCAACTGCGGCACAAAAACTTCTTGGCCAATTTTCACCTGTGTAAGGGGCACAAAATGTAAACGCTCTTTCGCTTCACCATGCTTTGCTGTATTGGCAAGCCCGGATGCATCCTTGCGCGCAATTTCACGTGCACGTTGTGCCTTTTGAGATTCACTTTTGCGCTTGTCCTTTTCTAGGCGCTTCATCTCATCCATCAGTTGATATGCCCGGTTTTCCACTTCATCGCTCAAAGCTTTGGCACGACTGCGTGCAGCAGAAAGCTCTGCTTCTCCCTGTAAAATCAAGGCCTCTCTTTTTTGTTTGGCCTCTTCCACTTGGTGATCTGCAATATACCGCAGATGCTCAATTTCAGTTTCTTTTTCCTGTACATCACGCTTCATATCCTCCAGCTGGCCCAGCACGGCTTCAAACCGACGCTGCTCGCTGGACATATGACGTTTTGCACTCTCGATAACCTCGGTGGGAATACCCAGCTTTTCACCAATAAAAAATGCGTTGCTGCGCCCGGGAACCCCCACCACCAAACGGTAAGTGGGCCGCAGCGTTTCCACGTCGAACTCACAACCGGCATTTTGTACCCCGGTTGTATCCAAAGCAAACAGCTTAAGCTCGGCATAGTGTGTGGTGGCCATAACACAAGCACCCAATGTGCGCAAGCGCTCTATGATGGATACCGCCAACGCTGCACCCTCGGCAGGGTCTGTTCCTGCGCCAAGTTCATCTAATAAAACAAGGCTATTGGGGCCGGCCTGTTTCAAAATATCGGTGATGTTTCGAATATGCCCCGAAAAAGTAGAAAGGCTTTGCTCTATGCTCTGCTCATCCCCTATATCCACCAAAATTTCCTTAAAGACACAAATAGAGGATGTGTCGGCAGCCGGCAACAAATATCCCATTTGCCCAAGAGCCGCTAAAAGACCTGCCGTTTTAAGCGACACCGTTTTACCGCCGGTATTTGGCCCTGTAATGACCATCGTGTCGCTCTCTTTTCCCAAGCGAATATCCACAGGCACCACACTATTTTTTGCCAAAAGCGGGTGGCGTGCTTTTTGCAAGGAAAAATGTCGCCCCTCATTTACTTTTGGGCAAACACCGTTCATAGCAAGGCCCAGCTCGGCCTTAGCCAAACGCTTATCCACCTCCAGCATCGCGTCATAACTTGCCTCAAAGAACGGTGCTATATCGGCGGTATCTTGCGAAAACTCACCCAAAATCCGCTCCACTTCAGCCTGTTCTTGGTTTTTCAGTTGCATGATTTTGGCGTTGGCCTCCACCACAGCCGAAGGCTCTACAAACAAAGTACCTCCACTGGAAGATACATCGTGTATCACTCCCCCAATTTCGCTGCGGTGTTCAGCCTTTACAGGCACAACATAACGCCCATTTCGTAGCGACACCAAATTTTCTTGCAAATACTTGCTGAGGTTTGGATTTTTAAGCACTTGGTCTAGTTTGTCTCGAATGGTATTTTCAGCCACACGAATTTTGCGGCGAAGAGAATACAGCTCATCACTGGCTGTATCGGCCATGTCTGTGTCTGATAAAATACACGCACGAATGCGTTCCTCTAAAGCCGTTTGCGGCGTGATGGTAAAAAACAAGTCACAAAGCACGGTTTCCCCCACTTCCTGTGGAGAAAACCAATGGTGCAAGCGATGAAAATTTTGCAAAGCACCGGCCACGCCTAAGAGTTCTGCCATAGACAAAAGCCCGCCCTTTTGTGCGCGTAACACAGCATCTTTAGCGCCTTCACAAGAAGAAAGGCGCGGGTTTCCATTTTTTAAAAGGTGAGCGGCCAAGGCATCGGTTTGAGCAAGGAGCAATCGCACCGATTCAGCATCGATTTGAATTCGCTCATTGCGCAAACGTTCTCTGCTCTCACCACAGGCGGCATAGGGTATAGCCATTTCTACCACTTTATGCAGCTCAAGGCTAATATAATCACGTTCATTCATTTTATTTTGGTTTCTCCATCTAAAAGTAGCCCCAGTGTTGAAAGAATATTGGGTGCGGCATGCAAATGTTGCAAGCAAAATTGTTGCGTTACATTGCCCAGCTGACGTAAGCTGTCACTTTTTAAAGTGAAGGCAAACAGCTGGGCATTTTCTGCATATACAATATGGCGCAAAGCAAGTAAAGCAGCCTCACCCAGGTTACAGGATATTTTTTGTTCTACAGCGCAAGCCTCACACAGCAAAATCCCCTCAGCGGGCAAAAAAGCAAATGGGCTACCATCGTATTTACCGCATGAATTACAGGCCAGTAAGTCCGGCATAAACCCATGCTCACTCATGCTACGCATCTCGTACACAGCCTTTACTTGCCGGGGATCTTTTTTTTGGTGACTGAGAATATAGAAGCTGTTTAAAGTGAGACGCAAAAGGCTTGCGCATTCGTCTCCCACCGGAGAAAAAAGCTGAGCAAGTTCGGCAAAATAGGCAGCAAGGTAAATGCTTTCCACATGTTGACGCAACCCGAAAAAAGTTTCGATAACACCGGCTTCTTTAGCAAAATAGGTTTTTCGACCCTCTTCTAACACCCATTCAGAATAACAATACATTCCGCTGGCGCTAAAAAATTTGTTTTTGGGGTTCAAGCTACCTTTTGCCGTAACAGAAATAATTCCATGTTGTCTTGTAAGTAAGGTGAGAATACGATGGCTTTCGGCATATTTTGTTTCGCGCAAAACAATACCTTTATCGGTGATACCCATGTAAAAACCCTCAGTCTGCAAAACCGGAGCGGTTTAAAAAATTCGCATCATCCCGCCAGTCATCTCGCACTTTCACCCAGCATTGCAGGTTAATTTTAGCCCCCAGCATTTCTTCGGCTTCCACCCGTGCTTCTTTGGCAATTGTTTTCAGCATTTGGCCACCTTTTCCAATCACCATGCCTTTATGGCTTTTGCGCTCACAGTAAATCGTAATATCAATGTCTATAATGGGAGAATTTTTTCGTTCTTTGAAACGCTCCACTTCCACATAAATGCCATGCGGAATCTCCTCACGCATGTGAAGTAGCAATTTTTCGCGCACAAGCTCAGCAAGCAAAACACGTTCGGGCTGGTCTGTATAGGCATCATCCGGGAAAAAATGTGGCCCCGGCTGCGCAAACGCTGCCAATGCCGCCAGCACATCATCACTGTTTTCTCCTGTTTCGGCACTGATACCGTAAATTTGGCGAAAAACACCAAACGCCTTAATTTCATCCACCCTTTTGGCCAAATCATCCAGTCTTTGCAACCGGTCAACTTTGTTTACAGCCGCAAAAGCAGGTATGCCACTATTTTGAATCGAGCCTAATAGCTCTGTTTCCTCTTCACGAAAATCACCTTTAGGCTCAAACAACATCAGCACTACATCGGCATCACAAAGGGAAGTGCGCACCGTGCCCACCATTTTTTCGCCAAGTTTGGTGTGTGGTTTATGAAAACCCGGAGTATCCAAAAAAACATATTGCAGAACATCTTTGGTTAAAATACCTGTAATACGCGTACGCGTGGTTTGCGGTTTCGGCGTTACAATGGCCGTTTTTAAACCTATAAAACGGTTGAGCAAAGAAGATTTACCCACATTGGGTTTGCCCACGATGGCCACAAACACAGAACTACTTTGTTTTTGTTCATTCATAAAAAAGAATCCTTATCTTGGGAAGGTGGTGTTGAAAAAAAGAATATGAACCGGATGGCTAAAAAAAGGGAGAATAACAATAGTAAGCCGGCCCACCAGTGTACTTTGAAAAAGTGCATGATTTCTGCAAAAACAGCAGGGTTCCAAAACAGAAAAAAACCGCACACAGCCGCACCCACACTAAACACAAGCACGGCGCCGGCCGCTAAATCTTTCACAGCCCCGGCCAGCTCGTACCGATGGGGTTTTGGTTTGGCTACGGTTCTTTCTAGTGATGTATTCACAAGTTCCAGTGCCAACTCACCCGCCACAAGAATCACCAACACACAGTATTCCAGGCGTCCAAAGTTGTAAAATGTTGAAAACAAGAAAACATAAAAGCCCATGCAAAGGTGAAATCGAAAATTACGTTCTTCCCTTATGGCAAGCTTGATACCCGCAAGCGCATAAACGAAACTGCGCAAAAAACGTTTCATCTCGCACTTACTCCGGCGGGGTGTAAGACACTGTGCGCGGCAAGCCCAATTTTATTAAGGCATTTTCCTCTTTTTCACGCATATGCACAGCATCCAGCCCACCCAGTTCATGGTCGTAACCAAGCAGATGATACATAGAGTGCACAGTTAAATAGGCAATTTCACGTTGCAAACTATGGCCATAAAGCTGAGATTGATCCACAGCGCGCTCCATAGAAATTACAATGTCGCCCAAGATAACAGCGCCCGTTTCTTGGTTTTTTTCATATGTATCCCCCTCATTCAAAGGGAAACTAAGCACATCTGTAGGATTTTTTTTGTCACGATACTGTAAATTCAATTTGGCAATTTCATCATCATCTACAAAAGTAACACTCACCTCAGCTGGCTGGCTAAAGCCCTCAAGCTCAAGCACAGCATTACAAGAGCGTCGAATCAAAATGCGCAACCCCGATGGAATTTTAACGGTTTTTTGACGGTTTGAAATATACACCTTATGCGCCATTTGCCCCACTCCTTTATCGTTTGTGTTTTGCATCTGCTTTCTCGTATGCCCGGATGATTTCCTGCACCAAACGGTGCCGCACCACGTCTTTTTCATTGAAGCGAATGTGTGCAATATCCTCTAACTGCTTTAGCGTAATAAGCGCATCTACAAGGCCACTGCGGTGTTTGTCCGGCAAATCGATTTGTGTAATATCACCGGTGACCACCACCTTTGAGCCAATACCCATACGGGTTAAAAACATTTTCATTTGCTCGCGGCTGGTGTTTTGTGCCTCATCTAAAATTATAAAAGCATCGTCCAAAGTGCGGCCACGCATATATGCCAACGGAGCTACTTCAATGATTTGCTTTTCCAAAAGTCTTGTGGTCGCCTCAGCGCCCATCATGTCAAACAGGGCATCGTATAAAGGGCGTAGATAAGGATCTACCTTGTTTTGCAAGTCCCCTGGTAAAAACCCCAATTTTTCGCCGGCTTCCACAGCAGGCCTTGTTAAAACAATGCGGCTAATTTCTTTTGCTTTGTAGGCTTTCACAGCCATGGCCACAGCCAAATAGGTTTTCCCTGTGCCTGCCGGCCCCACACCCAAAGTGATGGCATGGCTTTGTATGGCACTGATATAAGCTTTTTGCCCTAAGGTCTTAGGGCGGATAGGGCGCCCTTTATCGTTGATGAGCACAAAATCACCGGTAAGACCTGATACTTTTTCTTCTTCACCTTCTTGTACCATAGAGATGCAATAGCGCACCGCCTGTTCATCCAGCGGCAGCCCATGCTCATGCAAAGTAGAAAGCGACTGTATCACACGCAAAGCTCGTGCTACAGCGTCATCCGAACCTATCACCTTGATTTCAGTGCCACGATATACAAGTGTAACACCAAGTTCATTTTCGATAAATTTAGAATTTATATCAGCATTTCCAAAAATAGCCAGTGCAAGTTCAATGTCTTTCACATCAACTTGTTTTTCACTCACAGTACACCTCAAAATTTTATCTACAATTGCTAGAATTCTTCTTCTATAATATACATTATACCACAAACAGATAGCATATAACAGCCAAACCAAAAAAAAGTTTCCAATTTTTTCAGGTTTCTCTTGTGGAAATCGTACATTTTGCGTTATACTGATAG
Source organism: uncultured Oscillospiraceae bacterium (assembly GCA_964370445.1). GTDB lineage: Bacteria > Bacillota > Clostridia > Oscillospirales > Ruminococcaceae > JAAYCI01. The sequence continues at coordinate 34,957 of CAYJJK010000009.1, forward strand.
AAGTCCACTTTTTATAAAGTTTTAGGGGGCATTCACTTGACATATAGACTGTTTGGTAGTCGCATTGAAAAATGCTGTCTTCACTGTTCAAATGGGCGGCAAGCGCCAGACCGAGTGATGGTGTTGTGCAGACGTTTTGGGCCCGTTTCACCCCGCTATTGTTGCCGAAATTTCCACTATGATCCATTGTTGCGCACACCCAAACGTAACAAAAAATTACCCGATTTTGAAGCAAAAGACTTTGAGATTGGATGACAATGAACAAATCACACAAGTTGAACGGAAAGGTTGTTCCAAAGATATGCCCAGCCTAAAAGCACAGAATAGCCGGTAAGGGAAAATAGATAAATACGCTTATTTTTTGGCGATTCGATTTTTTGGCTAAACAGTACAATGGCAACCACAGTGGCAACTGTAGCCAATAAATCCACAAAAGCGTGCATAGAGGCAAACGGAATGGGTAAAAAAGATGCAAATGGTGTGAAAAATAAAAGACCAAACAACAAATGCGCACCCGGCAATATACTAAGCCATACCACAGCCAAGGCATAACCAATATGTTTTTTTCGAAGCAGCAAAATGAAAATAAGAAGATATAACGCTAAAATAGCAGCCGTTTCACTCCACATCATGATTAAATCCTCATTTCAAGCTTGACTATTTGATAAAACTCATTATAATAGATAACGTTAGATTTGTAAAATTTGTATACGGAATTAAAATGCTACTGTGGCTCAGCTGGTAGAGCAGCTCACTCGTAATGAGCAGGTCGTCCGTTCGAATCGGATCAGTAGCTCCAGTGAAAATATGCGTTTTCACGAAGAAAAAGCTCACGTTTTGTGGGCTTTTTTCTTTTGTTGTAATATAATTTATGTTTAACATGTCCGGCATTAGACTAATTGAAACAGACCCTCAGTACAATATTTTGATTGCAGCTTATGGAGCCGATGCGCTATGTGCGCTTCATACAAAAAAACGACCTTTTCGTGTCGGCCTCAGGGTACCACACCTTGCACTACCAATGGTATGAAAACACGCATAACACTAACTTTGGGGGCACGCCCATTGACGGCGCAACAAATAGGACCTACAAACCACTTACGAAAAACCTGGACATCACCTATTATGCAGATTAGATAATTTCATTCACTATGACAAACATCGCCGGCCCGGATGTAACCACTTCTTACACAGTTTCGGCCACGGACAACACCTACCATAACACCACCACGGTAGCCATAACGATAAACTCGGGTGGGTAGGCTTGTATTTGCTCAGGGATATTGGTAAGGAAAAAGCCGCCAAATGGTGGCTTTTTCCTTGATAAAGTCAGCACTCCTCACGTAAACTGCCCCCGAATTTTATACCAATCACAATGTTCGTGTAGAACCTTTCCTTAATCGGCAACCGAAGTGGAACGTAGCGAAACGGAGGTTGCCGATCGGGCATTTTAGGCCGATATCGGCACAATGCTTTATGACGCAGGGGCCTTCCGCAAAGTTCACTGTGAGGCCGCACTTCATTGTAGTACCGAAAAACACTCGTTTTGAATACCCTACTAGTACCAGTCTTCTTGAATGAGTTGGCTGGTTTTTTTGATGCATTCTTTACAGTCGTCTCCCATGGCTTGAATCAATGCATTGAACAGGCAATCTACAATGCATAAAAGAGCGATACGAGGGGCAACTGTACCGGAAATGTCAGTACCAAGGTGCCCAAACCCAAACAGATTCAAGCTACCATGCTTAGACACCGGAGAGCCAATGATATTGCAAATGGTCAGCACGGTAGCGCCGTTCTGAGCCGCTTTTTCCGCCATAAGTACGGTGTTTCGTGTGCTTCCGGACAAATCAAATACGCAAACCAAATCACCTTTTTGAACAAGACGGGATTGCATGTTTTGCATGCGATGATCGCTTGCATATACAGAAAAAATACCAAGCCGCAATAATTTTTGATAAAAATCCATGGCCACAACCGAGGCGCCACCACCGGCAAACAAAAAAACATTTCTACAAGACAAAAATAGCTTTGCCGCCTCTTCCAGCTGGGCATCGTCCATTAGAAGGCTTGTATCTGTGCAAGCTTGCGCATTAGACAAACAAATCTGAGCTGCACTTAAAGCGTTTCCTATCAAGGGCTGTGTTGACATATTTTCAAAACCATCTAAACGGCTTATCACATCCTCCATGGCAGACAAACGAAAATCCTTGAACCCGTTATAACCAAGATGCTTGCAAAACCGCGTTACAGCTGCCTTGCTCAAACAACAGGATGAAGCAATCTCGGTAAGAGAAAGCTTTTCAATACGAATGCAGTTTCTAAGGATATAATCTGCAATTTTTTTTTCGGAATCTAGCAAGCTTGGATATATGGAACGAACTCTTACAAAAGCACCACTTTTTCCTTTTGCCATAAAAATCCCACTTTCTCTAGCTTATATCCAGCTAAAAGTCATTTTCTTTATATTATACCTCGATTTTAGGCGTTCATTCAACTTCTTCTCTGTGTTGAATTTCACAAAAATTACATGTGATTTTCACACAAAAGAGCTCTTTTTTTCATGTAAGCATTTTATGAATCTTTAAATATACATATATACGCACATTATTCTTAAGTTTAATTTCAAAATATATCTTTTGATAAAAAAAAATAATATTTTTATGAAAATTTATATTGACAAAACATCTGTAATTTGCTTATAATATGATAAATTAATGGAAAAAACTTCTGTTTTGTCTATAATTTTATACAATAAGCAACAATTCATATATTTATTCACCCATCAATTGTGCGATTCTTCATATTTTTGAGCACGTGGTTCATTTGGCAAAGTTGTCTTTAGAAGGTAGCTTTTCAAATATTGCGGTAAACAAAACAAAAAGGGAGAAAGAAAAATGAAAAAATTGTTGGCACTTTTGGTTAGTTTCAGTCTTGGACTTGGCATTTTATCAGCTTGCGGCGGCACGACTACAGAAGAAGCTACTTCCGGCGGTAGCGAGGCTGCCCCTGCTGAGAACACCTCCGAAGCGGCTTCTATGGCAACGGAAGACGAAGGTATGAGTGTGGCCATGGTGATGAGTGGCCCTATCAATGATGCCGGATGGAACGAATCAGCCTACCGAGGACTCATGAATGCGCAAGAGGATTTCGGCGTGGAAACAGCCTATACGGAAAATGTTCCTCAGCCAGACTATGAAACAGTACTAAGAGACTATGCCGCTAGCGAATATGATTTAATTATCGCGCATGGCTTTCAGTTTACAGATGCTGTAAAAGCGGTATCGCCCGAATTTCCGAACAGCCTTTTCTGTGTGGTAAATGGCGACTCGATGCAAGAGCCAAACATGGTAGCCGTGCGAATGAACACCCCACAAACAGGCTTTTTGGCCGGTGCTGCTGCAGGCCTTGCTACAGAAACAGACATTATAGCCATGGTGGGTGGCACACGCCTACCGCACATTGAAGATGCTTTGATAGGTTTTGAGGCTGGGGCACGCTATGTAAACCCAGATGTAGAAGTGTTGACCGGATTTACTGAGAATTTCACAGACCTTGCTAGGGCTAAAGAGATGGCCACCGCTTTCATCGAGCAAGGCGCCGACGTGGTTACGCATAATGCAGACTCGGCCGGCTTGGGTGTGCTAGACGCAGCCGCCACAGAGGGTGTAATGGCAGTGGGTTATGTGAGCGACCAATACGATATGGCCCCGGATTCTGTAGTTGTATCGGCTATTCAGAGCGTTGATTTCATGGTGTATTTTGTTATTGAAGAAGCGCTAAACGGCACCTTGGTTCCAGAACTTCGCCTTTTGGGCGCAAACGACGGTGCTATCTACTATTCAGATTTCCATGGCCATGAAGATGCCTTTGGCGAGGGTGGTGCAGAGCAACTTGCAGAAATCCTTGCCGGTGTGCAAGATGGAAGCCTGCGCGAAGAGGGTATCTTACCACCATCTGTATTTGAAACGCCAGCAGATGAAAGCACAGAGGATGCAGGTGACGAGCCAGCATCTGAGGCAACTTCAGAAGTAACCTCTGAGGCAACTTCTGAGGCAGCATAACATTTTTATATGAATAGACAAGCGGAAAGAGCACCTATAAAAGGCTCTTTCCGCTTGTCTATTCAGAAACTTAAAGGGCAACTATGTAAAATAGTGTGCCCTTCTGCTAGGTACTTATAAAGAGGAGGTTGTATAAGCGTGTGCTACGATGCTCTTATCATTGGTGCCGGCATACTCGGAGCCAGTGTGGCGGCACATTTGGCCGAAAACAAATGGAAAGTTTTGGTGCTGGAAAAGGGTGAGCTTGCCAGCGGTGCTTCATCGGGTAATATCGGACAGCTTTCTGTAAGTGACCGTTGCACCGATGCTTGGCATATGAAACTTGCAATGGATTCTTTGCACTATTACAAAGAAACTCTTCAGCCACAGGACGATATTGAATTCTCCCAAAGTGGCGGTAGCACATTGCTTTGCGGTGCCGAACAAATTAAAGCCGGGGAAACATCGCTTGACCACTTGCAAAGGCACGGAATTCGTGCAGAATTGTATCGCGCCCAGCGTGTGAACGAAGTAGAGCCGGCAATTTTGGCCAGTGAAGAAAAAGCGTTACTTTTTTGTCCGGCAGAGGGAAAAGTGAACCCCTTGCTTGCCACCTTAGCACTTTTGAAAAAGGCAAAGCGCGCCGGTGCATCCATTCGCGAGCATAGCCCTGTGTGTGGTTTTGACATTGAAAACGGGCGCATCCACGCGGTGCGAACACAAAAGGAGATTTACCGCGCAAATTGGGTTGTTAATTGTGCCGGACCCCACGCCTCATTTGTTGGAAAAATGGCCGGTGTACCCATTCCTGTGTGCTACCACAAAGGCACGGCTTTGGTTACACAGCCTGTGGCACCGCTCTTGCACGGCCCCGTTTGCGAGGGACGTTTTTTGGTGAAAACAAATAAAAGAAGTCCAAAACCGCAACGAGCAATTGGATTTAGCACTATTCAAACGGCCCATGGCTCCATCATCCTTTCACAATCCACAGAAATTGCCGATGTGAATGACAGAGCGGTGAATATGGCCTCAATTCACCTAATCTCTAAAAATGCATTGCAGCATCTTCCGCAACTGCACTCCATTCAGCTGGTGCGTGTATGGGCAGTGGCTACTTCTTATACAAAGGATGGTTTGCCGGTGTTTGGAAAAAGTGATTCGCTAGACAACTTCTTTACTGTTGCGGGTTTTAAAGGCGCTTTCACCGTTGCACCGCAAGTAGGTCATTTGACAGCCTTGGCACTACAAGGCACAAAAACAAACATGCTTAGCGCTTTTAGACCGGATAGACTCATTTGCGAGTGAGCCTTTATTCTACATAAATCTTAGTAAGGTGCTTGCCTCACCCTACCTTAAAATATACTATGCCGTAGAGGGTTCCCCTCTTCCTTATACAATCTTCATCAAAGACTATCCTTATATAAAAGAGATCCCTTTTAACATGTTAACCAGTGAGCTGATGATAGACTTCGAAAACCCTGCCACGCAAATGTTCAATAAGACATATAAAAGCAAAGCCTGTTCGCATAACCGAATTTTTTTGGTTTATACAAGCAGGCTCTGCTTTGTTTTATACTGACATTGCGAAAGGCAATTTTGCCCCTACTCTTTTGTGTCATCCTCAATGGTTTCAATACGGAAAGTCACAGGCTTTGCATGGTCTGGGCAGCAAACACGGGTAACACCGGGCGTTGCATCCCACGGGTGACGCCCGCCAAGCTCGACCACGCGAAGCATGGGCCATAGGCTATGAAAAGCTGCTGCACAAAAATTGGTGGGACAACGCTCAAAACCAAACTCAAACTCTTCCCCTTCTTTGTGTATACTGCACACTTCACCACTGGGTTCTGCCGGCACTTTTTCCACTATAATTTTTACTTTTTTGGGTGGGTTTTTACTAAGCTGTTTCATTTATAATCTCCGTTTTCTCAAAATCAATACTGTAAATGCAATGCTTTATTGATTATACAACATTTTTTGGCGTGTGAAAATGAACCCCTTGTGGTGGCCCAGCATCAGAAGTGCCGCATGGGGATGCTCCTCTGTGCAAAAGGCTTTTGCTGCACCCTAAAACTGATTGCCTCCGGCCATCACGCCGGAATAATTTAAAAAATATTCGTCAAGGCATTTTTCTTGTAGCAAATGCCACACGTAACCGGGAGCCTCCACAGAAATGTGCAAAAGCCCGCCTTGGCGCAGCATCTTCAAAATCTCCTTAGTGTTGGGCAAAGTTTCACCGGCAGCTACAATGCGAATTTCGTCGGCATCGCAACACAAGTTTTCACCTTTTTGCATCATGCGGCACGGGCGGGCAAGGTTTTTCTTTAAATA
>CAYJJK010000010.1:0-40344 GCA_964370445.1 uncultured Oscillospiraceae bacterium
TGATTTTTTTACCAACTTTTTGTCTTTGCAGGGCAAAAACCATATCAGATGTTCGATGAAAATAACCCATACCTTTTTTATAGCTCATACCGCACTTACAGTGCCTAAGCCCAATGAATTGCTGTTTCATTTTCTTTCCACAGTTCGGACAGATTTTTTTATCAGCCATACATACACCTCAAAAAAATTATACATGAAAACATGGGAAAGGAAAAGCCTATGAGTTCAATCTACACACTCCTCGCCGCCGGTGCCCTCATGTTCCTTGTCATCGGCGGGCTATCCCTACTGGCCCATCATTATACCCTCGGCAATATCAAATCTCGCACTGTTGGAGACGGCCAACACGGTGTCGCCCGCTTTGCCACGGCGAAAGAAATCAAACAAACATACAAGCATATCCCCTTTGAAGCTGAAAGCTGGCGCAATGGCAAAAACCTGCCCACCGAGCAAGGTCTCATCGTCGGATGCACCAAAGATAGGCACGGCAAAGTGGCGGCACTCGTTGACACCGGCGATGTCCATGCCCTCATGATTGGCGCGGCAGGCGTGGGCAAAACGGCCTATTTTTTGTATCCCAACATAGAATTCGCCTGTGCCAGTGGGATGAGCTTTATCTCAAGCGACACCAAGGGCGACCTCGCCCGAAACTATGCCGCTATTGCCAAAAACCATTATGGCTATGATATTTCCATCTTGGATTTGCGCAACCCAACGCGCAGTGACGGCAACAATTTGCTTCACCTCGTCAACCGATATATGGACATTTACCTCGCCGACAAAAGTCAAATCGCCGCCAAAGCCAAGGCAGAAAAGTATGCCAAAATCATTGCTAAAACCATCATCGGAACCGAGGGTATGTCGATGGGTCAAAATGCCTATTTCTACGATTCGGCAGAGGGCTTGCTTGCGGCGGTCATTTTGCTTGTGTCGGAATATTTGCCACCGATTGAAATTGAAGGTACCATACGAGAAAGACGGCACATTGTTTCCGTATTCAAGATGGTGCAAGATTTGCTAGAACCGAGCCAATCGAAAGGCAAAAACCAATTTCAACTGCTCATGCAACGCTTGCCCTCCACCCACAAGGCAAAATGGCTTGCCGGTGCCGCGCTCAATTCCTCCGAGCAGGGCATGGCCTCGGTGCTGTCCACCGTGCTGTCAAAGCTCAACGCTTTTTTAGATTCAGAGCTCGAACAAGTGCTGTGTTTCGATACAGAATTAGACGCTGAATCGTTTTGCAAAAACAAATCTGCTGTGTTTTTGATACTCCCCGAAGAAGACCCAGTAAAATACTTCATGATAAGCCTGTTCCTGCAACAATTCTACCGAGAACTGCTTGCCGTGGCCGACGAGCACGGCGGCCAGCTCCCTCGCCGTGTGATGATTTTCGCGGATGAGATAGGAACGATTCCGGCCATCGACAGCTTTGAAATGATGCTCTCTGCCGGGCGCTCGCGCAGGATTTCCGTTGTCCCCATCATCCAAAGCCTTGCCCAACTGGAACAAAATTACGGCAAAGAGGGTGCAGAAATTATTACGGACAACTGCCAGCTCACCATCTTTGGGGGCTTTGCCCCCAATTCCCAAACCGCAGAAAAATTATCTAAGGCAATGGGAAATCGTACCGTGCTCAGTGGCAGTGTAAGCCGTGGCAAGAAAGACCCCTCCCAAAGCCTGCAAATGATGGAACGCCCACTCATGACAGCAGACGAATTGAAGAGTATTCCCAAAGGGCATTTCATTGTGATGAAAACCGGAACAAACCCCATGCGGACCCGGCTTCGCTTGTTTTTAGAATGGGGTATCCGCTTTGAGGAACCCTATGTTGCAGAGGATAGGTCGGAACGGAAAGTGTATTATGCAGATAAGGCAGAACTCGAAAAAAACATTGCCAAGGATTCGAGTGTGTTGGCTGTGGCAAGCACGAAATCCACAAAGTCATTCAAAAAAGGTGGCGTTCAAGATGCACATAGCCATGAGCAGAGCAAAAGTAACAACCCTCAAAATTCATCCAACCCCGTGAAGAAGAAACCACTTGTAATCGACAGAGAGGTGTCGCACCCATGAGTTTATTTGGGAATCTGTACAATGAAGAATTGCCCTCTCGCGCCAAAATTGTGTATATGTATTTGAAAGACCGTGCTGACGGCGAGGGCAAATGCTGGCCTGCAATAAAAACCATTGCACGGGATACTTCCCTTTCCGTGAGCACGGTGAAACGAGCCTTGCAGGATTTGATTCGGCATGAGCTACTTATAAAAGAGAGGCGCACGCGGGAGAACAACGGGAACACAAGCAACCTTTATTATTTGAGGTAAGCTTTAAAACTGAGCCATAGTAAATTATGCAAAATTGTAAAATCCACTCACAAGGGGGTAGTCTTGCCTATAGCTGGACTGCCCCCAAGCTCATAGTGAACTACGCAATGAAGGGAACACTTTAAGGAAAACTATCACAGAAAGAAAGATACACTTTCTGATTTTCATATTTTGCAAACCCATGGCGTCCAAGCTGAATACCACTTGTGATTTATCAACTCATAAAAACACCCTACACAATGGCTTAAAAGCATCACTTATAAACCCTTCCCCACAATTCATCCCACGAAGCAAGCCTAATTTTTTCGGCATTGCCAAACAGTTTCACTTTTTCTTCGAGTACTCCTTTTTCATCTACTTCATTTGGTGATACATAAACAGTTATTATTTGCAAATCAGTGTTTGCTTTGATTGCTGTGTTAATGTGGCCATCATTTAGACCGCTGTATCCCCATATAAAAAGTTCCGTATAAGAGCTTTTCAATTTGCTGTAATAACCCTCTAATACAGAACTTCCAAAGGTCATTGGGAAAGATATCGGAAACCTAAATCCGCCTTTTGTTTTATCATGTTTTTCCTTAGCATTTCGCCCCCAAATCAAATGCGCATTGGACGGATTCAATACCTTTCCGGATTTTGAAATATGAATTTCATTGTTATGTGTTATCGTTTTTTCATAGAAAAATCCTCCGTGCAAATGATAGACTTCTTTTTCATGAACATCATCCAGAACATTGTCAAAATTGGTGGTAAAAACCATGTCAAACCGGTTAATTAAGGCTTTGAATTTTTTCTTGTCAATGGTTTTTGTCACTGCGCTTATTCCGTTGTTCCCATCATTAAAATAGATTCGATTGGCTATCCGTTCAATTTCCTTATAGGAGACTTCTTTTATCGGGCTGAACAGATGCGCCACTTTCAGAAGTGTTTCCAAATTGGTAATTTTCTCACACGACAGTTCAAATAAAAGCTGTTGTTCTATAAAATATTGATGATAGTCCACATCATGTAACCCTTGCTGCTTTAAACATAAGACAATCGTATCTTGATTTTTACATTCTAAAACTCTTAGTGGATTTAACAGCCCGTTAAGCTCATTATATAATGAAACATCAACCTTTTTAAACTTCTCAATCATAACCTCATCCCGATATTCGGGAATCATTTGAGATGTTACACCATTGCCAATTAAAATCGCCTTCATATTGCACCACCAATACAGATGTTATTGAATAATATGATACGCTCAGTCGTCTTTCCTTGTCAATTTAACCAAACTTGTCTTTTTTGTAATAAATTCCTACAAAATTATACAAAAGCCTTAATTTTTTCTTTCAGAACGTATATAATAGTAGGTAAGACATGTTCCTGATTATTTTGTGAAAACAAAAACAAATCGTTTGAGAATATTCAATAGAGTTAAGTCAAGGAGAACACCCATGGTAACAGGTGAAATTAAAAACAAAATCGATAAAATTTGGACAGACATGTGGGCTGGCGGCATCACGAACCCACTTACAGTTATAGAGCAGCTTACCTATTTGATTTTCATTCGCTCTCTTGATGACAAAGATTTAGAGGCAGAGCAGTTTGAAAACTTAACGGGCGAAAAAATGCCTAAGATTTTTGCCGAAACCCCCGAAGGGCAAGAAATGCGCTGGAGCAAGTTTAAAAACAGAGACTCTCGTGAGATATACGAAATAATCGGCACGAAGGTGTTCCCTTTTATCAAAGCACTGGGTGACAACAATAACAGCGAGCAAACTGCCTTTTCAAAATATATGAAAGATGCCATGTTCCTATTTCCCGAGGGCAAAAAACAGCTGCTTGAAAAAACGATAACCTCCCTTGATGAATTGTTTGAGCATGATGTAAAAGAGCGTGATATGCTTGGCGATTTATACGAATATATGTTAGGCAAACTGGCAACGGCAGGCCAAAATGGACAGTTTAGAACACCGAAGCACATCCGTGAAATGATGGTGAAGCTGATTGCACCCACCCCTGATGATAAAATTTGTGACCCTGCTTGTGGCACGGCCGGTTTCCTTGTTTCTTCGGCTGAGTATATAAGAAAAAACCATGAAAGCAACATGACCGCCGAACAGTGGACGCATTTTACGAGCGACAGTTTTAGCGGTTTTGATTCAGACAATACCATGCTTCGTATTTCTGCAATGAATTTAATGCTACACTCCATCACGCACCCAGACATTGACTATAGAGACAGTGTTTCCAAACAAAATGAAATTACATCTAAATACGATATTATTTTAGCAAACCCGCCCTTTACAGGCACGGTGGATACCGAAAGCATCAGCGACAATTTAAAAGCGATGTGCAACACCAAGAAAACGGAGCTTCTATTCCTTGCGCTGTTTATTCGAATGCTAAAAAAAGGCGGCCGCTGCGCTTGTATCGTTCCCGACGGCGTGCTGTTTGGCGCGTCCAAGGCCCATGTGGCAATCCGGCGCGAGCTTGTAGAGACCCACCAACTACAGGCGGTTATTTCCATGCCAAGCGGTGTTTTTAAACCATATGCCGGCGTTTCCACCGCTGTGCTAATTTTTACAAAAACGGGTGCAGGCGGCACGGATAGAGTTTGGTTTTACGATATGAAAGCCGATGGCCTAAGCCTTGATGATAAACGAAATGAAATTTCCGACAATGATATCCCCGACATTATTGCGCGTTTTCACAATTTGAAGTGCGAAGAAAACCGAGCAAAAACCGAACAAAGCTTTTTTGTAGCAAAGGCGGATATAGAAGAAAATAAATACGATTTATCTATCAACCGATACAAAGAGATTGTGTATGAAAAGGTGGTCTATGATGCACCGGATGTGATTTTAGATAGGCTTGATAAGCTGAATGCTGAGATTGCCGATAAAACGGCCGAGCTGAGGGGGCTTATTGATGGGTAAGTGGGAGATGGTGAGGTTAGGGGATGTGTGTGAATTTATAAATGGCGATAGAGGTGTGAATTATCCTTCTAAAAGTGATTTTGTCAACATAGGAATACCATTTATAAATGCTGGACATCTAAAAAATAAACAAGTGTCATTTGATGAAATGAACTATATTTGTGAGGATAAATATAACAAAATAGGTTCTGGGAAAACTCAATATGGCGACTTGATATATTGCCTTAGAGGGTCATTAGGAAAACAGGCAATTGTTAGAAATATCGAGAAGGCTGCTATTGCATCTTCATTAGTTATTTTGCGACCAACCAAGAAAATAACAGTTCAATATTTATCTCACCTATTAAATTCTGAGTTGATAAAGAAGCAACAAGAACAAAACAACACAGGAAGTTCACAGCCCAATTTATCTGCAAGCAATGTAAAAAAATATAACATCCCCCTCCCACCACTGGAAGAACAGAAAAAAATCGCAAAAAACCTTGACCTTGCAAGTGAGCTTGTAGCGCTATATAAAACAAAACTGGAAGAACTGGACAAGCTTATTCAGTCGGTGTTTTATACTATGTTCGGCGACCCTGTGACGAATGAAAAAGGGTGGGAGGTTAAGAAGATTCACCAAGTTTATAATATTATTGATGGCGATAGAGGTTCTAATTATCCTAATCAAGCAGATTTTTCAACGGAAGGTCATTGCTTATTTTTAAACACCGGCAATGTAACAAAGAATGGTTTTTCTTTCGAAAAAACATCGTTTATTACCAAAGAAAAAGATGAAAAATTGAGAAAAGGAAAGTTGCAAAAGAATGACATTATTCTTACCACACGTGGTACTGTTGGGAATTTAGCATATTTTACAAGTGAAATTCCTTTTGATAATGTGAGAATTAACTCAGGGATGGTTATTTTAAGGCGACTGTCAGAAATAAATAACATTTATTTCATCCATTATTTTAGTAATCCTTTGATTTATAAAAGGCTAATGTCTGGGTCTGCACAACCTCAACTTCCTATAACAAGTATGAAAAAGGCAAATGTTATAGCCCCGCCCCTCCCCCTCCAGCAAAAATTCGCCAATATTGTAATCCAAATAGAGCAACAAAAAACAGAGGTAAACAAAACCTTGCAAAATGCAGAAATGCTGTATAACAGCCTTATGCAGAAATATTTTGAGTAGAGGAAAAGACGAATGTTTGAAATTTTATCAACATCAGATATTATCACAATTGTAGGGATCATTATTACAATTGCAGGAGCCATTATCGGAATTTCAGGATTGATCGGCCGTCATAAAATAGCTTATAAAGTTAAACAAAAAAACAAATCGAAAAACAATACCTTCAACCAAGCACAAAATATAAGCATTACAAATAATAACATTTACCAAACTCCGACCGAAAGTATATCAAGGAATGTCATTACAGTTACACAAGAAACTAATATTTATGGTAACCCTGCAATGAAAGGATGTTTTGAATTTAATTATTCAAATAATAATGGTACTTATTTAATTGGAGAAAATGACTTTGTATTTACAACTAAATGGTCAAAAGCAAGCGACACATCAATACATGCATATAGTGATGGTAACGATATAGATTCAATAGCATTGCTTAAATCACCTATAAAATTAGACGATATAAATAATATTAAAGGTGACTTTACTTCAAGGTGTAGGACACCTCTAATTGGAGATGCCGTTGTTTGGCGGAATGTCAAGGGCAAGCATATGGTTACAAAAATTCTTGAAATTGATGATGACACAAGGGGTTCTAAAAGTGATAGATTAAAATGTGAGTTTATTATTTTATGTCAATGAGGTGACCCCATGCCAAACTTCTCCTTCCTAAACGAAAAAACTGAATACAGCCTGTTTGCCCTCTCGGCAATGGAAGCAGAAAAAATGCTTGAATCCTCCCCTGCTATGTGCGCTGTTGGTTGCCGCAAAGCCTTAGAACTCATGGTGAAATGGGTATATTCTGCCGATAATACCATGGCAATGCCCTACAAAGAAAACCTGCAAGCCTTGGTGCACGAGCCATCTTTTCGCTTTGCCGTAAATAGTCAAACCTGGGGCAAGTTCCAGTTCATCATCAAACTCGGAAACCTTGCGGTGCATACCTCTAGGCAAGTTTCTAAATCGGATGCTGTTTTGGCACTATCAGGGCTGTTTGAGTTTGTGCAGTGGATTGATTACTGCTATGGCAGTGATTATATCGAACGCAGTTTTGATGAAGCTTTGATACCGGCCGTTAAAATGGAGGTAGACACTTCAAAAATCAAAAAGGCCGAGGCACTGATAGAAAAGAAAGACGAAGAAATAGCAAAGCTGCGTGCCGAAATTGCAAAAAATGCACAGCAATTTATGCAAAACAAGGCAGAAGAAATGCCGGTTCGTCAGTTTATGCCGATGGATATATCTGAATTTGCCACTCGCAAAAAATATATCGATGTAGATTTAAAGCTCCTTGGTTGGACGATTGGCGACGACTGTATAGAAGAAGATGAATACACAGATATGATGGGGGTGGACGGGCAAAAAGGCCGGGCTGATTATGTTCTGTTTGGCAAAGATGGGCTCCCTCTTGCTGTGATAGAGGCCAAACGTACCAGCAAAGACCCACTAACAGGTAAAAAACAAGCCGTACTTTATGCCGATTGCCTAGAGAGAAAGTATAAACGCAGACCCATGATGTTTTTAACAAATGGCTTTGATACCTACTTTTGGGACGATCAGTCTGCACCCATGCGCGCCGTAAGTGGGTTTTTTTCAAAAGATGATTCACAAAAACTGATAGATAGACGCGCAGCCAAAAGTGATTTAGATACCATTCAAATTGATGACAACATTACAGATAGATATTATCAAAAAGAGGCGATTCGTGCTTGTTGCGAACATTTTAGCACAGGGCACAGAAAAAGCTTGCTTGTTATGGCAACAGGCACCGGTAAAACGCGTACTGCCTCCAGTTTAACCGATGTTCTCTCTCGTGGTGGATATGTTACCAATGTACTGTTTTTAGCCGATAGAACGGCTCTTGTAAAACAGGCCAAAGAAGATTTCAGGATTTATCTGCCCGATATATCTTTGTGTAATTTACTTTCTAATAAAGATGACAAAAACGCAAGAATCGTGTTTTCCACCTATCCCACCATACTAAATGCCATCGATAACGCAAAAACTTCTGACGGAAAAACACTGTTCACTCCGGCACATTTCGATTTCATTATTATCGACGAGGCACACAGAAGCATATTTAAGAAGTATCGTGCAATTTTCGAATACTTTGATGCTTTACTCCTAGGGCTAACGGCAACACCAAAGCTTGATGTGGACAGGAACAACTATGATTTCTTTGAAATGGAACATGGTGTGCCCACCTATGCTTATGATTATGAAACGGCTGTTGAAAAAGATAAAGTTTTAGTGCCTTATTATACCTTTGAAGTGAAAACCAAGTTTTTAGACGAGGGTATTTCTTACGATGAATTATCCGATGTGGACAAAGAAAAATATGAAGAGGATTTTGCGGAAGACGATTCAATTCCCGATTTTATACCTTCCCAGAATTTGAATACCTTCATTTTCAATGAAGACACGGTGGACAAGGTTCTGATAGATTTGATGACCAATGGCATTAAAATTGAAAGTGGAGATAAAATAGGGAAAACCATTATATTTGCACAAACCAAAGATCATGCCCAGTATATTGTAGAGCGATTTGATAAGCTGTACCCACAATACCATGGAAATTTTATCAGCCGAGTGGTGTGCGATGACAATTATGCACAGACGATTATAGACGATTTTAAGCAACCCAATAAACTGCCGCAAATTGTTGTGTCTGTTGATATGATGGACACCGGTATTGATGTGCCGCAAGTTTTAAACTTGGTTTTCTTTAAGAAAGTACGATCAAAAACCAAATTTTGGCAGATGATCGGCAGAGGCACCCGGCTTTGCAAAGGGCTTATATGTCAAGATGGGATTGATGGCGAATACGAAGATAAACGCAGATTTTTCATTTTTGATTATTGCAGCAACTTTGAATACTTTAGGCAAAAACCGAATGGTGTTGAAGGCACCGAAACCATGACGCTCAGCGAGAATATCTTCACAAAACAAGTAAGGCTTATTCATGCTTTGCAACATAGCAATTACAGTGATTGCAGTAAACTTAGAGACTCTCTTGTTTGTGTTGTCCACAAGCAAATTCAGGCTTTAAACACCGAGCTGACACCCGTAAAACTAAAGCGGAAGTTTGTGGACAAATATTCTAGCAAAGAAATGCTGATTGGTTTAACTGATATCCAAAAATCCGAAATCACAACCAATTTGGCAGCACTGGTTTTCAATGCTGAACAGGATGAATATGCAAAAAGATTCGACAATCTTATGTATGGTTTAATGTTGTCTCAAATAGAGGGTTTATCTGCCTTTAGAAAAACAAAACAACAACTTTGTGATATTTGCAGGGTGCTTCAAACGAAAACATCCATTCCGCAAGTTAAAAGCAAACTGGAAATCATTCAGTCTGTTCACACTGCTAAGTTTTGGGAGGATGCTACTGTCTTAGATTTTGAATTGATTAGAGAAAACCTTCGTGAGCTTATAAAATTCATCATCGAAGATGGCGAACAGAAAAAGAAAATTTACACCAATTTGCAAGATGTTATAACGGACAAGGTGGAAGGCCAAGCATTGGATGCCGCCTATGATTTCGAGGATTATCGTTTAAAAGTAAATCGCTATGTGGAACAAAACAAAGATACTATAGCCATATGGAAACTTAGGAACAATATTCCGCTTACAAATGCCGATTATATCACTTTAGAGCAGATACTAACAAATGAATTGGGAAGCAAGGCTGATTATGAGCGTGAGTTTGGTGATACTCCTTTTGGCTTGTTAATTCGCAAAATAGCAAAACTTGAGCAGGAAGCTGCCATGAGAGTTTTCTCTAATTTTATAAGCGAACAGAACTTGAATAGCCAGCAGATTGTATTTGTAAACAAAGTTATCGATTATGTGGTACAGAATGGATATGTTGAAAACATTAGCGAACTTATGAAACCGCCATTTGATAAGCCCGTTATGTTTATAAAATTGTTTGACACAAGTACCCAAAAGAAAATTGTGGAGCTTATAAATTCCATAAAAGTGAATGCCGAAGTAGTTACAGCATAATGTTTGTTAACTTGCGGATTTATAAGCACATTCGAGAAATGATACAGACAGATGTGCAATACAATCCCCTAAATTGTAAGTTTGATGTTGCAAGCAGTACATCGATGTTTATAGGTTTGATAAATCAAGTGTACGCACAGGAAAGGATGATATAAATGCTCGACTTAAATGCAATCATGTTCTATAAAACAAAATTCACAATTGCAAACTCAGACAACAGCGAAGATTTGCTTTGGATTCTCGTGTTAGAAGTTCGCAAATGGATGACACAAAAGTGGAACAGACCAAACACGATTATTCCCAGTGATATCAAAAAATGGACCGCATTGAAAAATGGAAACCGTATTTTTTCAGAGCCAAGCGACGATACAATCTTTATCGAGTCAGAATTTTTCAGCGTACCCGGAACAAAAAAGCAGTATTGGGCCTGTAAGATTGTGGAGAAAACAAGACCCAAACCGGGAACAGCCCCGCGTGACTGGATTACTGAAATTGGCTATGAACAAGAGGAAGAAGGAGCTGCCACTTTTTCTTGTGTTATCACCTATAGTGATGCAGCTGGGTTTATTGGTGAATATGAGGACACCCCTTCTCCTACCCTTCCCAAATTGGTTACCAATTTACTGAACAACCCCAAGTTCCAATGCAAACTGGGAACAGACGATGTTTCTGAGCAACCCATAGAATTAAAAACTGGAGAATGGCCGTCGTTTTGGAACAAAATCCAATCCAGCGAGCGTGTTTGTCCCTATGTATACATCAGTCCCAGGCAAATTGCAGCTGAGCCATATGAATTCAAGTTCTCAATAGACCCCGCGAAACTCGCAAAAATCATTTGTGGCAATGCTATTGTGTTTTATTCCCAAGAGGACGGTTTTACGAAGGAAATGTCTTATATCGGGCCGGAGGACTATATTTGTTACGGCGGTGCACTGCGTATCTATCAGCCCGACATCACTAACCCCGGAAAAGATGATTCCTACCGTCATCGTTTTTTGTCTTCCCACTATATTGATGACACCGGAGAGGATGCAATTTTACTGATGCTACGGCGTGCTTTGGCACAAAACGTGAACTTTTATGATTCTTTTTTTCGTGTTTCCGAGTGCCGCAAAAAGATAGACGAGTCGTCTAGGCGAAGACGCCTTGCTGAAATACAAAAACATCACGAAAAAAACCTGGAACAATTTCAAGATGAAGTGCTTGACGAGGTCACCGCAGAAGAGCAAAAGCGATTACAAGCCGAGGAACGTGTGGACGAGTTAGAGCTTGAAATTGATGAATATAAGCGAGATAATTATCATTTGAGTTCACAGGTAGAAGCATATCGCTCGGCGGCCAATCGGTGCCGAGATTTGGAATCATCTTTAAATAGCAGAACTAAAATTCGCAGTCTTCCTTCCACCCAAAAAGATATCGCCCTATACTTCCAAACGACGTTTTGCGATAAATTGGCATTCACTGACGATGCCATAAATTCCCTAAAAGAATGCTTTATCCCACCCGCAGAACTGTGGGATGTCTTTTACAAGTTGGCCACCGAAATGCCTCCGATAATGTCGAGCAACAGTACGGATCCCTATAAAGATTTTTACAAAAAAACTGGTATAAATTGTGCGCGTGGCGAGGGTAAAATGACACGAAAAGACAAAAACTTAATGCGTCAGTTTGTCTCAGATTATGAGGGTAAATCCATCGACATTGAACCTCATATCACTTTTCCTAAATTATCTCAAAGTATTCACTTTGGTTATATGGATAGCAATCAAAAAATTGTGATTGGTCATTGTGGAGAACACCTTGACGTGTATTCAACCCGAAAACAAAAATAGTGGAATGCTCAATCCTTTCTATTAAAAACATCGGTCGAATAAATTCGTCTCATGAATTGGAACAACGAAACAACTGCCACCATAACAACACAACCTTTTATCGCCTCAAAATGTGACCCGATGGGTTTCGTTCTTTATACAAGGCTTACTTACCTTTAACTGGGATATGTACAAATACAATAACAGCTTTTGGTAAAAAGAAGCTCTCAATAAAAAAACACCATCGGACAGGAAATAGCTTATATGAGGGATCGACTATGAAGAACAGTATTCCGCCCCAAATAGAAGAATATTATATCGGGTATTTCGACATCCTTGGCTACAAAGAAATAATGCTAACGGAAAATCCCGAAGCATTTCTTAAAACGGTTCACTTGACGATTCAAAAGGCTCTTAGCCGTGTTGATAATTTTAATTCCATATTAAGTACAACTCTTAGAATGGAGCGATTAGTATTCTACAAAATTTTTTCCGACAACATAATACTTTACTATAAGTATGAACACATGTATTACTCGAACTATATGCTTCTAAGCTTTATAGAATTGATTAAGGATATTCAGCTGAATTTGATTTATAAATTGAATATATTTATACGAGGCAGTATAACGAAAGGAGAGTTTACTGCTAATGATACATATGTGTTTGGAAAAGCACTAATTCGTGCAGTAGAATTAGAAAAAAAAGCAGTATACCCTATAATTGTACTTGATAATATAATTGTAAATGAGCTTAAGACCCCTGTAACCACTATCAATCAAAATGACAAAGATTTCTTTTTACAATTAGAAAATGCTTTATATGGTATATTTAATGATCCTACACCAAAAACATTGCATGATAGAATACAAAATTGCCTTAATATGTATTTTGATGTAATAGTTTGTGCATCTATCTTGCCACAGTTTAGAAATAATGTCACATTGGCCAATATGCAAAATCATTACAAACAAATAAGCGAATTATCAAGAATATCACTCAATATTGCTCCGCAACAATTGGAAAAACTATATGCAATAGTGAAACAGTCTAAACGTACGATGATTGAATTGGCTCAAACAGTTATCAGTAAACGTTTCACTCAAATAAACATATACAATAATGACCGCCTATTAAGTTGTATTAAAAAAATGGGAACAAGGCATTCCTTTATAGATTATATCAGTGTTTTAAACACTGAAAAGCTAATAAAGAATTTCTATATAGATGAGCAAGAGGCTATTGCTATATTACAAGAAAATTTCCCAGAACAAGTTGACTTTATGGATTCTTTAATGGAAGATATAAAAAAAGACCATACTTCGACACTAAAAGAGATATTGCTTATGCATCGCAATGCCATTGAAAAACAGTTAGTGAAATATTCAGGAGACTCTAAAATTTTTTTAAAATATGAATGGCTTAGGGTATATCATAATAGCCTTTGTGCCGATAATTATGAGAACTTCAGGATAAACGATAGATGCTGGTTTGAAATCGAGAAATGATCCGTCATTATTCGATTAAAAAATGACGCAAAAATGCAAGAAAAATTTTCACAAAATTAGAACACTTTACCATGTATCAAGATGTTTATCATTGTTCCTATTGCATCTTTCCCGATGTTCATTCCGGATTTAAAGAGCGCTGCAAAGCTTTTGTTTTCCATATGCTCCGATATTTCTTTTACCGATGACACTATCGACACTGCAATGTCCATAATGGTTCCAAGCGAGCCAATGACAATGCCGGCCCATACCAAAGCCTTCAATTCAAGCGGATTTTCAGGGTTTAGATAGGTTAAGGAATCATTAGTCCTGCCTATTCCCTTGGCCTTTTTCCTGTAAAGAAATTCCTCTCCCTTTGGGCAACATCGTTAACGCCATGCTCCCCAGCATAAGAAAAACACCTGCAATAGTTGCATAACTAAGTGATTCATGCAAAACCAAAACTCCCAAAACAGCACTGGTGAGTGGCGTTAAAACAGATAAAAGTGATGTGGAAGAAGCGCCGATGCGCACGATGGCATAAGAGGTTAAAACGGTGAGCAAAATAGAATTAGTGATGGCCAAAACCCCAGTGAAAAACCACGCGTTTATACTTGTAACAAGAACAAAATCCCCTTGTATAAGCCCCATAACGCCGGACGAAACCATGGTTGTTAGCGCAAGATAGAAAGCCAAGGTAAAGCCCGACATGTTTTTAAGTACGCTGTGCTGAATACAAAGCATGTAAACGGCCATGCACACAGCAGAAAATACAGACAAAAGAACACCAAGCATGTTTTGTGTTCCCGAAAAATCGGCGAGCAAAAGCACACCTAAAAACCCTAAAACAACAGACAAAACCACTTTTACAGACGCTTTTTCTTTGTACAACAGCACGCCGGCAAGGGTGACTAACGCAGGATAAAGGAAATGAAGTGCTGTGGCAACACCGGCGCTTACATAATTGTACGAGCTGTACATAAATAGTGTGGTAAACGCCGAACCCGGAAAGCCTGCAATCAATAGCGCCAGTGCTTCTTTTTTTGTGATGTGCAGGCTTTGTTTTTTCAGCTTAAAGAACACATATAGAATAGGAAGTGAAAGAAAACTTCTCCAAAAAGCAAGGCTCATGGCAGTTTGGCCATCCTCATAGGCAGATTTTGCGATAATAGGTGTTAAACCAACCATGATAGAACAAACAATTGCCGCAAGAAACCCCGAATATTTTTTCATAGCGGCCCCCTTCTTCTATGAAAATATGTCAGCTTTAATAAGCTCAATAATTCTAAAAAAGCATTAGGCAGAAAGAAGGGTGTTTTTATCACGCTTATTGAAATAGAAAGAACACAAAAGAACCACAATAAGGCCAATACCGGAGGCCATAAAGTTAGACGGAAGCCCCAAAACACCTTCAAAATTTCTTGTTAGATAAAACTCAGAAACACAGCCTACAACAAAAGCCACAGGCAAGGCAATTTCGGCAGCTTTGCGGTGAATTTTTACGCCCATCACCCCTAAAATGAGTGGAAAAAACACAACAGCACCGTACAGAAGTGTGGATGTATACACAATATCTGTTACACGCTGAAATAAAAGAGTGCACACAAAACCGGCAAAAGAAATAATGATGGTGGAAACACGTGTGACAATAAGAAGATGTTTTTCGCTGTGTTCTTTTTTAGAACATGGCTCGTATAAGTCGTTGATAAAAATAGAGCTTGCGCTAAGCAAAACCGAATCGGCCGTAGATAAGGTGGCAGCAAGCAAACCGCCCAGTGCAAGGCCACGAATTCCAGTGGGTAGTAAATCTCGAATCATGGTGGCAAAGCCGGCGTTGGCATCACTCATATTCGGTAATAGTACCACCATGGTAAGGCCAATTACGCCAACAACAAGGCCATAAACCAAGTAGGTGGCACCGGTGAAGTAAAAACTGAACGAAGCGGTTTTGGGGTCTTTTGCCGCAAACACACGTTGTAGATAGTGCTGGTTTGTGCCATAGGCAAAAAAGGCCATCAACATCCATGAGAAAGGCTCCCAAAATCCGAGTGCGCCAAAATCCAAAAATCCACTGGGCAAGCTGCTGGCAAGTGTGGCAGGGCCACCCACTTGCACAAGGGAAATAACCATAACCAGCACCACAGAGGCACCCACAATCACAAATTGAACCACATCGGTATTAACAACTGCCAACAAACCGCCACCTGCTGTGTACACCAGTACAATTATCAAAGAGATGAAAAACCCAAGTGTTTGCGGAATCCCTAAAATCGCCTGCAAAGCAGAGCCTGAAACGGTTAATTGGGCTGTAAACATCAAGGTGAGGCCAATTAGGTGTAAAACGGAGGTGTAAAAACGAACCAAGGGGCCATATTTTTGGCCCATAAACTCATTTACAGTTGTGATTTCCATTTGGCGTAGCCGCTTTGTGATGAGAAAACCCAGCACAAAAAAAGCAGGCACTGCAGTTAAGTTCCAAAATGAACCTGCAATGCCTACGGCATAGACAAGTGCAGTGGCGCCCACGATGCTGCTGCCGCCAATGTCGGAAGCAGCCAGGCTAAAGCCGGCTTGTATCCGGCCTAAACTGCGCCCCGCTAGCATATACTGCCCTGCACTGTCTGTTTTTTTAGTAGAACGATAGCCTATCCATAAAATCAAAGCGGCCACCGCACCCAGCATAATAAAATCAAGTATTGTCATTTTGAGTTCCTCATTACCAAAGGGGAAAATCCCCCTTGGCACTTGTCTTGAGGACACTCAATAGGTGCTATTTACATGTTGAATGGCCTCAAGGATAATTTCTTTTTCGACACCAAGTAGCAACACTAAGGTCAAAACCAATAGTTCATTACGTTTTTTCAAAAAATCCAAGTTTTCTTCTTGCGGGGTATACAAAGCAAGGGCACGCTCTGCCCCCTTTGTTATCAAAGCATAGTTCTTTTTTTCCTGCGGTGAAATAGTTAAGTGATAAGATTGAATGATGTCTTCCATAAACTGAAAGGTAAACGACTGCGAATCAATGGCACCCGTGTCAGCCCAAAGCAAATCACAGTAGAAAGGATAGAACCCTTTGATTTCCTGTATTTTCAAATCCAGAGCTAGATAGAAACCATACATTTTCTCAATAGGGTCTATATAAGTGGAAACATGAGTATACACTTCCTGTACTCTCTCTTGCATCAAATGGTTGTAGACTTCTTTGGCAAGTTGCTCTTTGTTTTTAAAATAATAGGAAAATAACCCCGAATTTACACCTGCACTTTCGGCAATACTGCGCAGAGTGGTTTTTTTATAGCCTTTCTCTAAAAAAAGCCGTTGCGCTTGTTCTAACAAGCGTTCTTTTGTGTTCATAATTACCATCCCTTGACCGTTATGTTTTATGGAGCTTAAGTGAAAATATCATTGAATTCGGGTATATTAAGAAAGGGTTTTCGCAAATCAAAAGCTGTCTATATTTTATAGTTAAAAACAACCAATACCTCTTGCTAAACCAAATTTCCCAATACACCCCAGTATAACTTGAAATAGTATACAATTCAAGTCATCCAAAGCCACATATAGGTACACAACTTTTTTGTAAAGGGTGGAAAAAGAGCTGGCATCTAAACCACATTAGAAATAAAGCCACAACCAAATGGAAAGCCTACTGCGTTGGAACTAAATCAATTTTTTGCCATCACGGATAACATGCAGCATGGGCTTTGACATAATGCTGATGTCTTCGTCCGGATTACCGTCTACCACGATGATGTCGGCAATTTTCCCGACTTTTATCGTACCAAGGCGGTCACCCATGTCCACAATTTCCGCACTATTTTTGGTGGCTTGGATAAGCATGTCCATATTGCCATAGCCACTATATTTTTGGCGTGCATAAAATTCAAGCCCCGGGCGAGCATTGAAATCTGTTTGCACACAATCTGTACCCCAACCCAGTTTCAGCCCTGCTTTATAGGCAACTTTCAACCTCTCAAACCCATACATCATCAAATCTTTTTTGCTGGAGCCGTTCGTCATGAGCCCACTAACCGGTTCTTCATAAATAACAGCATGAATGGAATGTGTGGGAATAATAAACGTTTTTCCACTTTTTAGAAGTTTTTCAATGGCATTGTCGCTAACATAGCTACCATGCTCTACCGTCCGAATGCCAATATCGGTGCATTTCTCGATGCAGTCACTTCCGTGGCAATGCACAGCCACATGTGTTTGTTTCATTTCTGCGATTTCCTGTAACGTACGCAACTCCTCCACGGTAGCAATGGTAGAGCCAGGCTTTCCGCCTTTATTAGTGTTAGCACCGGTTCCCATATATTTTAGGAAATCCGCCCCTTTTTCAAGCTCTCGACGCGCCACTTTACGTAACTCATCTGGGGAATCGGCCACAGTGTACAAAAGTGGAAAGGTTTGATTTCCCGTTTCTGTGGGTGTGATAATGGTGCCACTAGCCAAAACTCGCGGGCCTTTTAAATCACCGCGATCAATTGCCTCGCGCACAAAGATGGCTGTGTCCATCACAGCACCGCAATCTCGTAACGAAGTGTAGCCCTGTTTCAAGTAGTCTAAGGAATAGCGCCAACAATCAAACATTTCCTCGGCCACATTTTTCATAATGACATCTGTGTTACAAGTTTGTTTTTGCAAATAAAGATGACAGTGTAAATCCCAAAGACCGGGCATTACAGTTTTATGATTTGCGTCGATGACAAGTGCGCCTTCCGGCGGGCTTTGTTTGCCGCAAGGCAAAATTTCATCAATAAGATTATCTTTAATAAAGATATCGGCGGTGTTTTCGTTGTATCCTTCTGTAAGTGGAGAAAGCAACCGTGCATTTTGAATAACCAGCATTGTACATTACCTTCCTTTTTATCAGATATTTTAAATCATTTTTTTTCCGTTGCTAAACACATGTAGCATTGGTTTCATCATGGCCTCAATCTCTTCATCGGGGTTACCGTCTACCACGATGAGGTCAGCAATTTTACCAGCTTTTACTGTGCCCAATTTGTCGTCCACACAAATAATTTCGGCACTGTTTTTAGTGGCTTGCAACAGCATGTCTTTATTGGAATAATTGCTGTATTTTTTGCGTGCATAAAACTCAAGACCCGGACGAGCGATAAAGTCGGTTTGCACAATATCGGTGCCCCAGCCCAATTTTAGGCCGGCTTTATAGGCATTGGCAAGGCAATCAAAACCATGCTTAATGATGTCTTTTTTGCTGCTTCCGTTTGCCATGAGACCCGTAACAGGGTCTTCATAGATCACAGTGAAAATTGAAAAAGTGGGAATAACAAAGGTTTTGCCGCTTTTCACCAGCATATCAATGGCTTTTTCTTCAATCAGTGAGCCATGTTCCACAGTGCGGATGCCCACCTCCACACATTTTTCAATGCCTTCCGTGGCATGGCAGTGTACAGCAACATGGGTTAGCTTCATTTCGGCCACTTCCTGCACAGCTTGCAATTCGGCCACGGTGGCAATACGCGAAGCAGGTGCACCACCTTTGTTGGTAACGGCACCGGTTCCCATATATTTCAAAAAATCTGCACCTTTTTCCAGCTCCTTGCGGGCGGTTTCACGCAAAGCATCGGGCGAGTCGGCCACAGCATACAAAAGCGGGAAGGTTTTGTTTCCCACCTCTGTGGGGGTCATGATAAGGCCACTGGCAATAATGCGTGGGCCTTTCAAGTCACCACGGTTGATGGCATCACGCAGGTAAATGGAGGCTTCCATCGTGCCACCCACATCGCGCAGTGTTGTAAAGCCCTGCTTCATATATTCAAGAGAATAGCGCCAACAATCAAACATTTCTTCAGAAGGATTTTTCATAATCACATCTGTGTTGCAAGTTTGGCTTTGCAAATAGAGATGACAGTGCAAATCAAACAGGCCGGGCATCACGGTTTTTCCGGCCACATCAATAACAGTGGCACCTGCCGGTGGAGTTTGTTTACCGCAGGGTAAAATTTCATCAATGAGATCATCTTTAATGAAAATGTCGGCTGTGGATTCACTGTAGCCTTCGGTTAGATACGAAATAAGACGAGCATTTTGAATGACAGTAATCATAGTAAACTCTCCTTATGCGGTTGTGGAAACACTTTGGGTTGTGGTTTCCGCACTACGGATTTTGGTGAGATATCGGCCATACAGGATGCTGGTGACCAAGGTAAGTACAGCGGCACCCACCATCATGTACATCACATAGTTGTAACCGGTGTTGCCATAGGTGTCGAGTAAATAGCCGAAGAATGTCCAGATGTAGATATCGGAGCTGTAGCCCACGGCAGACACGATGCCCACCACGGTTCCCAGAATCTCAATTGGCACTTTAACCTCAGCCACAGGAACATACATGCCACTGCGTGCCAAATTGAAAGAGATACAGAACACAAACACCATAACAACGGCGATGAGAAGCAGATTAGGAGAACCCGGAATCAGAGCCAAAACAATACCGGAGATAATGGTTAAAGCAGAAGAAAGGATGAGCACTTTCGGGCAGCTTCCGGCGCGGTCAACCATAACACCGCCGATGGGAGACATAACAATACGGAAGCCGAATTTGATGATGATACCCATGGCCGTGGCCCAGGTGACGGGCATGAGGAACACGTCGTGCAGATAGGGGTTTAGGTAGTTTGCGCCGGAGAGGATGAGGAACAAAGCAAACACGATGATGCTGTTGAACCAAGTGACAGGATATTTGAAGGCTTGTGGAATGAGCTTAAAGCTGAAATTCCCCTTTTGTGCATGCTCAGCTACATAGATTTTTTCGGGTTTGAACAGGAAGAAGATGAGAACAGCAAGGGCCGCGCTGATGCCACAGTAGCTCATGATGACATACTCAAAGTTGCCGCCGGCCTCGATGTAAGAGGAAAAGGCAATCAAAATAACATTGGAGAAAATGATGGAGGTTAGGCCATAGAAGGCCTCAAATGCACCGAACAGTTTGCCTTGCTCTGCATCGGTGCCCATCATGCGAATGCTCTTTACAAAGGCAGACCAATACAGGAACACAGCCGTAACACCAAAGCCCATGTAGATGAGCAACATCGTGCTGTAACTGGGGTAGGTAGTCATAACAAGGCCGAGGCCTGCGGTGAGCAAACTGGATAGAATCATCAAGATTTTGGGGCTGAATTTGTCGGCCATAAAGCCGCCAAACAAATAGCCTAAAACAGCCAAAACACCATACATGGAAAGCAACTGACCCATTTGCTGGTTGGTGTATTCAAATGCGGTTTGGAATGGAACATAATAGTAAGAGGGCAAATAAACAATGTTCCAAATGTTCAGGCCGGCCGTGATCAAAAGCAAAGTTCCGTAACGTCTCATGTTGTTTTTTTTCATAGTTCTTTTTAATACCTCCTCAAAATAAATAAGCCATTGCTTTCTGACTATGTGTAAATACATGCCCCAAATTTACACATGTGTAATATCTAAAATTATACATGTGTAAATTTGGATATACAATTGACTTTTCAACTAAAAATAAAATGAATTTTTTGTGAATAATGCAAATTTGAAGAAATGAAGGTGGGTGTATTCACTTTAAAATCCTAACGACGGTAATTAGATATAACCTAGAATATTATTTTCAAATATAGTATATAAAACACTTCGATTACTTCATCAAACACCATCTTTCAAAAGTGCATTCGACTAAGTTGCTCGTGATCTTTTGTTAAAAATGTCAAAAGTAACAGACTATGAATGGTATGAATATCCCCTGAGATATAAAACTTATATTTTAAATATTTTTGTCGTTTTTTCGTTTTATTTTTAATTTTTATACAAAAAATGTCCTTCACCCAAGGACAGCAAGTCCAAATTTTGACTCTATTTTTTGCATTTTCTCTGTGTTACAATGTGCTCGAAAGCCGAAACAACAGAAAGTACCAACGGAGGAACAAGATGCAAAAAGAAATGTTTGCACTCGTAAAAGAAACGGCCGCCCCCGGCCTTACACTTAAAAAAGTGCCGATGCCAAAGGTGGGCGTGGGAGAAGTGCTGATTAAAATCCACAAAACGGCCATTTGCGGCACCGATGTGCACATCTACAACTGGGACGAATGGAGCCAGCGCACTATCAAGGCCCCTATGGTGATAGGACACGAATTTGTGGGCGAGATTGTGGCAATGGACGATCACGCCTCCGGCTATGAGATTGGGGAAATTGTGTCGGGCGAGGGGCACATTGTGTGCAAAACCTGCCGCAACTGCATGGCGGGAAGGCGCCACCTGTGTAAAAACACCGTGGGTGTGGGCGTGCATCGTGACGGTGCCTTTGCCCAGTATCTGTCCATACCCTACGAAAATGTGGTGCGCGTGGCAGACGGCATCCCAAAGGAAGTGGCTGCTTGTTTTGACCCACTGGGCAATGCTGTGCACACGGCGCTCAAGTTCGACTGTGTGGGCGAGGATGTGCTCATTACGGGTGCGGGCCCCATTGGCATCATGGCGGCGGCCATTGTGCGCCACTGCGGGTGCAAACACATTGTGCTCACCGATGTAAACGACACACGGCTAGAGCTTGCAAAAAAAGTGGTGCCAAGTGTGTATACTCTCAATGTGGCAAAACACGATCTCTCCAAAGCCATGGGGGATTTGGAGATGAAAGAGGGCTTTGACGTGGGCCTTGAAATGAGTGGTAACGAGCGCGCCTTTGCCTCCATGGTGGATGTGATGAACGGAGGCGGAAAAATTGCAGTGCTTGGCCTGCATAGCGGAAAAACTCAAATTGATTGGGATCGTGTAGTGTTCAACGGGCTCACCATTCAGGGTATTTACGGGCGAGAAATGTTCGAAACTTGGTACAAGATGATGAGCATGCTGCAAACGGGGCTTGATATTGGTGGCATCATTACCCACCATTTTGACGTAAAAGACTATGAACAAGGCTTTGAGGCTATGAACAGTGGCGCAAGCGGAAAAGTAGTGCTGGATTGGCTTTGCACTAAAGAGGAGGCATAAACATGGGAAAAAGGGAAGCACTGAATATTTTTGACGCACGTGTACAAGAGGCCAAAGCGGCCGGCACCTACAAAGCCGAGCGCTTGCTCACCTCACCACAAGGCGGGCGTATCAGCACAACCGCGGGAGATGGTTTTGTTAATATGTGCGCCAACAACTACCTTGGCCTGTGTGATGACGAAAGCATCATCAAGGCTGCCAAAGACAGTTATGATACATGGGGCTTTGGTCTGTCATCCGTTCGTTTTATCTGTGGCACCACCACGTTGCATAAAGAGCTGGAGCAGAAATTATCTGATTTTTTGGGGATGGAAGATTGTATTCTCTATTCCTCTTGTTTTGATGCGAATGCCGGATTGTTTGAAACTTTGCTTACGGCAGAAGATGCCATCATTTCAGATGCACTCAACCACGCCTCCATCATAGATGGCGTGCGCCTTTGCAAGGCCAAGCGTCTGCGCTATGCCAACAATGATATGGCAGAGCTTGAAAAAGCATTACAAGAAGCAGAAGGTAGCCGCATCAAACTTATTGCCACCGACGGTGTGTTTTCGATGGACGGCATCGTGGCAAACCTTTCATCTATTTGCGACTTGGCGGAGAAGTATGGCGCACTTGTGATGGTGGACGACAGCCATGCCGTTGGTTTTATGGGCGAAGGCGGCAAAGGCACACACGAATACCGCGATGTGATGGGACGCATCGACATTTTAACAGGCACACTTGGCAAGGCGCTTGGCGGTGCTTCGGGTGGATA
Organism: uncultured Oscillospiraceae bacterium; assembly: GCA_964370445.1. Classification (GTDB taxonomy): domain Bacteria; phylum Bacillota; class Clostridia; order Oscillospirales; family Ruminococcaceae; genus JAAYCI01. The sequence goes on from CAYJJK010000010.1 coordinate 23,471, forward strand.
TACGGCGGCGCGCAAAGAAATTGTGGCTTTGCTTCGTCAAAACAGCCGCCCCTACCTTTTTTCCAACACCTTGGCACCCGCCATTGCGGCGGCCTCTTTGCAGGTGCTGGACATTCTTGAAACCAGCGGCGAGGCAAGAGAAAAGCTAAAAGGGAACACGGCCTTTTTCCGCAGTGAAGCGGCAAAACTCGGCTTTGACATCGTGGACAGCGAGCATCCCATTGTGGCCATTATGCTGTATGACGCGAAATTGGCCGCGGCTATGGCCGCGCGCCTCATGGAGCTTGGTGTGTATGTCACCGCGTTTTCTTATCCCGTAGTGCCCAAAGACAAAGCACGCATTCGTGTGCAAATTTCTGCTGCGCACACACAAGATGACTTACAAAAGGCTCTTTCAGCGTTTGCTACGGCAAAGGCCGAGTTGGCAAAGGCCGAGTTGGCATAGCCAAAGTGGCGTGCCCTTTAATATTATTGTCTTTGTGATTTCATTTTCATGCACTACCAAAACAGTAGCCATCCACCTACAAATGATATTTTCTTCAAATATCGAAGCTGGGGATATTCCTGTTCAATAGTGGTTTTGAGCAATCTAACTAGTGTTTCTTGCCGTTTATGATATCCAGCTCGATCTTAGGCGGCTTACTTTTTGAGAAATCACCAAAAGTGTACAGTTACAAATTGCAAGAAATATTTAAATTGTTAAAGCCGGCGGCTATGAAAAAAATTTAGACTACTGAATGGCATCCTTTACACTAAAGATGCCTATATTAAAAGTATCGCAATCATCTGTATCTTTTTTGTTACTAAAACAATCGTTTTTACATCGTATCTGTGTTTAATTATTGAATTTTGAAAATTCATAGCAAAGAAAAAGACGGCTTTCCTTAAAAGGTGGCCGTCTTTTTCTTTGGAAAAACGGTGTCTATGTGTAAAAAAGAGTCCACGGTTAATTCAAAATATAGAAACATAATTCATAAAAACAATCACTGGATTCAATTACTTTCAAAGCAAAATAAGCCTAGGAAAAAGAGAGAAGATCCATATTCTTTTTTCTTATTTCACCTTTTGTATTTATCAATGCATATCTATGTAGCCCGATTGAGACAAACTCAATCGGGCTTTTTTATGTCGATTTATAGATTTTTTTATCGAAGCAGGGCACCTCCAGTTGAATTTTGGGTTTTGAACATAAAAAACAAAATTCAAATTTGGAGGAAAAGAAAATGACTCTAGATGCAAAGAGTGTTCACATACTCAATAAAAACGAACCTAACAAAATCATTTACCCATCTGTGAAAAATGCTTTTCACTACATAGAACTGAAAGACGGTATTGTCACAGAGCATTTTATCGACCTAGAGCGTCCCCAAAACAGTTACCAACTGGAAATCCCTGAAATGGCCGCAGAGAGCTTTCGATTTCATAAAAAGCTGTCGGATGATGATTATCAAGCATTAGACAACGATGAAAGCGAATATTATCGCCAAACCACCTATATTCAAGATTTGGAAAGCTCTGAAACCGTTTGCTCCCCCTCATGCGAAGACGAAGTTTTTTCTGCATTTGAGAAGAAACCTCTCAAGAAATCCAGCCCCCGAAACATGAAAAATGCCATGAAGATTTTGGACGAATTGCTTACCCCAAAACAGAAGCGAAGGTACCTAGAAAACGTCTAAAAAAAGCACTCTACACATAAAATCGCAAAAAAAGAAGGAGTGAACCAAAAAACAATCTATGAATCGTTGAAAACAGCCAAGAAAAAAGTTAAATCTTTTTCAAAATCGACCCAAAAACAGGGTGAAAACACCCCCTCAAAACGGGCAAAAAAGCACGTTTAATAGGAGGGAAAATAAATTTTCCTCCACTGAACCTTGAAAATTGAATACCCGAAAACCTAAATACCTTAGTTGACGGAGCCCACAAGGAAAAGCGACATTGGTTGATGCGCTGTGACCACCATTTCGGTGAGAGCGATTCACATCAGACCATAAAACCGGCTGTGGCGGCCGGTTCGCAATAACCCCGTCAACCTACAATGATACTTCTGTCCCGTCATAAGGCCGAGCGTGAGAGGAAGGCAACTTCCAAAACCGTCGCAGCAAATGAGGGCAGCCGGCGGAGAACCCGGCGGTGGTGAAATTCCAATGATGTAGCCTAGCCCGCTACAGTTTAGGTAATCGCCTTTCGTGCCCCTGGAGTAGTGTCGAATTAAGCACACCAGAACTTCGCAAATAGCAAAAACACATTTGCTATTAGATGCCATGCGGACTACCCATTTCACTTACAACAAATCAAAACCACCTGGGTAGCCCGTATTGATGTGGTAGCAAAAACAAAAATAACAAAGGAGATGAATATCATGCTTAACAAATTCAAAAAAGGCAAAGAACCCTGCCTGTGCTCGGAGAAAAGCAAACCCACTCACATTACCCCCGACGAAAAACCACACAGGCCCTTTAAAACTTGCGGAAAATGCCGCTACGCCGGGCATGGCTTTCTCTGTGGAAGCCGCGAGGGTGACTGTTTAAAGACACATATGGACAAACTGAATAAAAGAAAAGCATAAGGAGGTTCCTCATGGAAACCAAAATCACACAGGTCAGCTTTGCTCTGATGGTAAAGGCATTTCAGTTTCTGGTAGACAGTCAAACCATCAGCTCAGAACTTGCCGAGCACACGATAAAACGCATCGCTTCAGAAAACAATCTAACACCCATTTATCTGTAAAAAACTTCAACAATTCAGCAGAAAATCTCTTTGTATTCTGTGTGGGTTTGCCAATAGCTTTTGAACTGTCATTGTGGTAGTGTTTTGAGTTAGAAAAAGGAGGAAAACAACGTGGATATGCTCGATGTAAACGGTAGCACAGCCGCCCTCAAACGGGAAATTGTTCAAATCAAGGCAAGCGTAGAAGCCACGGAGCACAAGCTTCGCGTGGCAGGATATGCGCGTGTCAGCAGTGATTCAGACGACCAGCTCAACTCTTTTGCCGCGCAAATGACCTATTATGCACGTCTTGCAGAGCAAAATACGGATTGGGAATTTGTCGATATCTATGCGGACGAGGGTATCAGCGGTGTATCCACAGAAAAGCGAGACGATTTCAGCCGCCTGCTACAAGATTGTAAAGATGGAAAAATCGACCGCATCATCACGAAATCTCTGAGCCGATTCTCAAGAAACTCTGCCGACAGCATCCAGCTCACACGAGAGCTGAAAAGCATGGGCGTCAGTGTGTTGTTTGAAAAAGAACGCATCGACACGGCGAAAATCACGAGTGAAAATCTTCTGACCCTATACTCCACACTCGCACAGGAAGAATCCATCAGCATTTCCAATAACTGCAAAAAAGGCGCTCGAATGCGCATGAGCCGTGGCGAGTATGTGTCGTCCAACGCCGCCTATGGCTATCGGCTTGTCGACAATGATTTGCAGATTTATGAGCCGGAAGCTGTGGTAGTTCGCAGAGTATTTGAAGAATACTCAAATGGAAAAGGTGCACAAGAAATTGCAAAGGGTTTGAATGCCGATGTTATTCCTCAAAAGCAGGGAAATTTGAAATGGACAGCATACAGCATCGTCACGCTTCTTCGGAACGAACGATACATCGGTGATATGCGTTTGCAGAAATACTATAACGAGGACACTCTCCCCTACAGAAAACAGGTCAATCGCGGGGAATTACCTCAATACTATGTAAAAAACACACATCCATCCATTATAAACCGCATTCAATTCAAGCTTGTAAATATCCTCCTCGACGAACGCCGTCTTCACATCAACACGGAAAATATCCACCATGCACTGCGTGGAAAAATTCGGTGCAGGCATTGCAATACAGTTTATCGCTACAAAAATGTGCGAGACAAAACATACTGGGTTTGCCGTGCACATGATAAAGCAAGCGAAGCTTGTCCTGCCGAATGGATTCGCGAAGGGGACGTCTATGCCGCCTTTGTTCGGATGTACAATAAACTCCAGAAAAATCATAAATACATTTTAGAAACGTATCTTTCCGACCTTGAACGGCTTCGAGAGCTGGAACAATCCGGCAATGCGGAACTGCATATCATCAATAAGCAAATTGTGGAGCTCACAGAACAGAGCCATGCGCTCACGGGTCTCATGTCCAGTGGTATCTTGGATTCAGCCCTCTTCATCTCCCAAACTGATGAACTGAATCGCAAGGTTACCGGTTTAAAACAGGCAAAATCCCGTATGCTTGAGGGCAGCAAGTGTGACCACTTCATTGAAAAAACAGAAGAACTCATTGCCGCCTTAAAAAAAGGGCCCACACACCTCCTCACAATGGACGAAGCCATCTTCGAGGAAATCGTGGACAAAATCCTTGCCTCCGACACAGAAAGCCTCGACTTTGTACTCTCAAATGGTCTCATCTTAAACGAAAGGTTGTGAAAAAATGGCACAAAACCGTTCTCTCCCCTACGGCTACAAAATAGAAAGTGGCAAAATTTTGGCAGAGCCAAACGAACAACGTATTGTCATAGAGATTTTCACACGATACGCCGAAGGGGAATCTTACAAAAGCATCGCAGTCATGCTCACAGAGCGTGATATCCGATATATGCCGTGCAAAGCAGGTTGGAACAAAAATATGGTAGCACGTATTTTGCAAAACAGCCACTACACAGAAGGCAGTAAATATCCACCGATTGTGGATTCAGCACTCTTCCAAAAAGCACAAGCCGCCATGAAGCCCTACACAAGAACCGTGTCGCCGCACATCAAGGCACTCAAACCCCTGCTGATATGCCATACTTGCGGGGCCGCCCTTGGGCGCAGGGTCAAGGCGAATGGCGGTGAACGGTGGTACTGCCCTACAGACACCGGGCACATCTCCCCGATGTTTAGCGATGAGCTTCTCGTCAAAGAGGTGCTGGAAATCATGAGGAATCCTGCCATCGTCACTTCGGAAGATGAACAGCACACCGTGCTCTTTGAACTGTCGGCCTTGCAAAATGAAGTGGACAGGCTATTTGCAGAACCCACGCCCAATGTAACGCTTATTCAAGAAAAACTCAAACGCTTGGCAGAACTTCGCTATGAAAAATGTAGGGATGCGGCCATTGCCCCGACTTCTGTTGCGAATGGGAGCCTTGAAGATTACGTGCCACTCCTCCGCAACATTTATGTCCATGTGAAAAGTGTAAAATCCATCTTATTGACGAACAAAACCCTAATAGAGAAAGGAGTGCCTCAAAATGAGTAGACCACAAAAAGAAGTCATTGTCATTCCGGCCACCATCGACACAAGGCTTGCCGGAAACAAGTCGAGACTTTTGCGCGTGGCATCGTACAGCAGGGTTTCGACAAATTTTGAAGAGCAACTGACAAGCTTCTATGCCCAAAAGCAATATTACACCGACCTCATTCTCAAAACCCCCGGTTGGGAACTCGTGGGCACCTATGCCGATGAGGGCATCAGCGGTGTGTCTGCCGAAAAGCGCCCTGAATTCATGAAACTGATTCGCCATTGCAAAAACGGCAAGGTGGATATGATCATCACAAAATCGCTCAGCCGTTTCTCTCGAAACACACTGGACACCGTGAAATATGTGCGCAAACTCAAAGACATGGGCATCGGCATCTACTTTGAAAAAGAAAACCTCAACACGCTCGAAGAGACAAGTGAATTTATCATGACCATCCTCGCCAGCCTTGCCCAAGAGGAAAGCAATTCACTGAGTTTGAACGTGAAGATGGGCAAGCGCATGGCCATGCAAGAGGGCAAGGTGAGTTGGAATTTCAAAACGGCCTACGGCTTCCAAGAGGGCGAAGATGGGGATCCTATCGCCCATCCTGCGCAAGCAAAAATTGTACGACGCATTTTCCAAGAATATCTTTCGGGTGAAAGCGAGCGTATCATTGCCGAAAAGCTCAATGCGGAGCATATTTCATGCCGCACCAAAGCCGGTGTGTGGCAGACGGCCACCATCAACCGCATTCTGCAAAACGAACGCTACTGCGGAGATGTCATCCTGCAAAAAACATATGTCGCCGACCCACTTTCCAAAAAGGTAAAAGTGAATAATGGCGAACTGCCAAAAGTGCATATCAAGAACAATCATGTGGCGCTTGTCAGCCACGACACTTTCGACAGGGCCATGCGCGAGCGCACAAAACGCACGAGCAAGCGCAAACTCAGCGTGACCGAAGAGGTAAAGCAGGGCAAGTACAGTAGCCTTTACGCCCTTGGGGAGATTCTCATCTGTGGGCATTGTAAAACACCGTACAGCCGCAAAACATGGCGCAAACGAGACGGCAGTTTGCAGTACGTCTGGCGTTGTAGCAAGCGAATGAAACACGGCACAAAGTATTGCGATACCTCCGTCACCCTTGATGAAGAGAGCCTGCATGATGCCATTATGGCCGCCATTCTCGCCACGGCCGATGCTGACGGTAGCCTTGTACCCACAATGGCGCAGGAACTTGAAAAAAGCATGGTGGAATTGGCCGGTGGCGGTGTGGATACTGAAAAAATAAGCCGACAGATTGCCGACTTAAAAGCTGAAGTGATGACGATTGTGGCCGAGAAAAATATGGATGCCGAAAAGGTTGCACAGCTACAGGAACTATCGGATGAGGCAAGCGAATTAAATCGACAGCTTGAAGAACACAATGCCAAGAATGACCGCGCGGTGATTTGTGAAGAAGTGGCCCAGATTCGGGATAAGCTGAACACCGGTGCCTATGACTACAGCACCTATGATGACAAGCTTGTGCGGCAACTGATTTACACGATTGAGGTGGTGGATGAGGGCCACATCCTCATCCGGTTTAAGGATGGGGTGGAATATCGGCAGATGGTTGAGGCGAGGGTGAAGCCTGCGAAGAAGAGTGCGTAAATGCTTACAAAATAGCAACGGTTAACAATTGTTGACTTCTTCTTCGGAGAGACCGGTAAATTTAATGATAGAGGGAATGTCAAGTCCGCCTAACTTCATTGCCTTGGCGGTTTCGAGTTTTCCTTTCTTTTCACCAACAGAGATACCTTCCTCTCGACCTTCACTTTTTGCATAAGCTAGCGAACTGATATGGTCACGCAGGGCTTTTTCTCGCATATCATATTCATATTGCAGTTTTTCGTCTGAACTGATTTTTTGCAGACGCTCAACGGCTTTTTGCAAATTTGTATCTTTTTGCGCTAACATATCCAAATCCTCCTCGCTGTTTGCATTTAAAAACGCTATCCATGCTTTTCCTAAATCGAAATCATCTCTGGGATTCTGTTTGAGTTTTGGCATTTCCACAAAGTTTAATTCCATACAATCAGTCATTTCCGTGTTATCATCGATTTCCTTAAATCTTGCCCTGTGCATCCATTTTTCATCGTCAAAAATTGTGAAGTCTAACAAATTCAAAGCAATCGCCCTACCGAGGTGCTCATATTTTTCGCCTTCTTTAAGAGAAAAAACAAAAAGTTTTGCCACATAATAGGCACTGCGTTTGACCATGTCACCCATATCTGCAAGCTGAATTTCAATATCTATATGCTCATGGCTTCCATCGCTTCTTTGCGTTTTCACACGGATATCTAAGCGGTTCATCTTTTCGGAAGGGTGTTCAGCCGGAAGCTCTGTGTTTGAAAAAGAGATGGCATCTTCGTTTTCTATTTGGAGACCGAGCAAATTGTTTAGGAAAGAGCGTAAAATCTCTTTGCTGTCTTCGCTACCGAAAAGGACTTTAAAAACCAAGTCCATCTTTGGGCTGAAGAGTTCTTGTCCCTTGTAATTGATTTTGTCCATACGGCCACGTCCTTTTCTATTGATGGTTTAATCCTAATAACTCACCTTCAGTATACCACAAAACGAAAACAAATCACAGTGAAAGTATTCAAAAACAACTGTAGTAAAATCATATTTTTCAAAAACAGCCTTTATCTCTTCCAATTTGTGGCCGTCAAAGTTCAAATCCCCCATAAAAACAAAGCGGCCACTATTCCGGAAGAACACAATGACAAAAATGACTGTACTGAGATTTGTGAGGAAATGGTGCAGATTCGGGATAAGCTGAACATCGGGGCTTATAACTACAACGCATATAATGACAAGCTCGTGCGGCAACTGATTCACACGATTGAGGTGGTGGATGAAAATCATATCCTCATCCGATTTAAGGATGGGGTGAAATATCGGCAAACGGTTGAGGCTAAGGTGAAATCAGAGAAGAAGAGTGCACAATCCCCCGCTCCATCTTATTCATCCCCATACTGTAGCCTTTATGACCTCAACATTAACTAATTTAGACAATCAGTTTGAGAGATTTAAGCCGGAGTTCAAATGAAAATCCCATCCCTTTCCAGAATTGGTAAATAAAGATATATCCAACAGATTATTCTCACATTTTGTGTTGAGTTTGCAAGAAATTACTATATGTAGTATACTGAGTAATAAAAATTGTTTGGGTGGAAATTATGAAAAATTATCGAGAAAAAGAGTTGAAATACCTTCTTCTAGCATATCTTATTTTGTTTTCAATATTATGTACACCTCTATCTGTTAGCATTTCCCTATGTGATGTTGCCACCATCTTAACCAGTATCGAAAATATCGCACTGTCTTTTGTTTTAACTTTATTCACATTTTTATGTGATGGTTTAATTGACTCCCGTGTTAAAGACTGTGCAATCACACTTTCCTTCCCAGCTAAGTCGGGAAAAAATATTTTCAGTCGTATAAAAAATCAAGAAGTTCAAGATTGGCGTTTCACCCAAGATGAAGCATTACTGAGGTATAATGAAATCATCTCTGCATTTCCTCACGATGCGCAAGAAAGAGAAAGTTATGAAAATTCAAAATGGTATCAAATATATTTAACACATCAAAAAGAAGGGCAAGTTTTTCAAAGTCAACAGGACTATTTGTTATGTAGAGACCTATATATGCTCACGATTATTTTTCTACCCATATATATTATTTCCTGTTTTATATTCCATGAAATCGTGAGTTTTTCACTCACTTTTCTGATTATACTATTGTTCATCGCTATTGTATGTAACTTGGCAACGCGCATAAAAATGGATAGGTTTGTAACTAATGTTATTGCACTGGACATTCACACTCAATCCAAGGGGACGAAAGGAGAACATTAATATGAATCAACGATTGACATTTTACCCAATCGGGAATGCAGAAACCTGCTTACTTGAATTAAAAAATGGCGACAAGATACTCTTTGATTACGCTGCAACCTACACTGGATCAAACGACGATCAACGATACGACATTAAAGCTACTCTAAGTCAATATAAAAATTTTAAAATTGTCATGTTCACGCATGCACATGATGATCATTTAAAAGGTGCCGGTGATTTTTTTTATTTAGAACATGATAAAAAATACCAATCGGATGACAGGGCGCGAATCGATGAACTTTGGGTTTCTGCCGCATTTATTTTAGACTCAAATCTCGAAAACCAATCAGATGCAAAAATCATTCGTGCTGAAGCACAGTATCGGTTAAAAAGAGGTTCAGGGATTAAAGTATTCGCAGAACCAACAGAGTTGAGCAAATGGTTGGATGACAACAACATTAGTTCAGAACTTGTGGACCCATTGATTATTCATGCTGGGACATTGATACCACCAGATAAATTCGATGGTGAAATGCAAATATATGTACACGCACCCTTTTCTGTAGATAGTGAATCTATAGCTGATAGAAACGCACCTTCAATTATGTTGCAGTTGCGTCTGTTCAATCAGCCATGTGAAACAAATATTTTAATTACTGGAGATACGCCACAAACCATGTTGGATAAAATAGTTGAAATTTCAAAAGAAAATTCAAATGAAGAATATCTTGAATGGGATATATATGATATTCCCCATCACTGTAGTCACACAGGCTTGAATACTGATAACCAAAATGATGCGTTTCGAATTACACCAAGCGATAATGTCCTTTGGCTATTAAATCAGTCAAGTGATGCGGGTATGACATATATGGTTGCATCCTGCGAACCAGTTACAGAAGAAACAAGTCCACCACATATCAGTGCCAAGAGAAGCTACGAAAGAAATACGAAAGAAAATGTGAATCTCTTGATTACAATGGAGCACACATCTAAAAATCTCTCACAACCTACACCGATTGTTTTCGAATTTGGCCAGTTCGGGATGTATTTGAAAGAAATCGATACTCAAAGAGTATACTTCAATAGAGTGGCGCCAAGGGCAGGGCTTATATAGATGAACATCAAACACAATGCACTTCATACTTTCAGTCGTGAAATTATTAAAATTTTCAATGATTCGCCTAACTTGGGAATTATCAATTATACCAAACACTCAGATGATGGTGTTTGTGACATAATTGGGGTAGATTTTTATATACAGGAATTTCCTCAATATCCTGTAATCATGATAAATAAAATCGAAAAAATCACAATTACAATCAAAGAAGATGAAATTCCTACCGTGTCGTGTCGAGATGATTTTCCAGCTGTACCACACTTGAATATCTATGAGGATGGTTCTAGAACTTTATGCTTATATGATACAAATTATCGAAACATTAGGCACCAATTCAATGCCTCGGAATTTGTATCAAGAATATCATGGTGGTTTTCAAAGACTACCCGTGGAAAGTTACACCACCCCAACCAAACACTTGAACCATTTTTTCCACATGTGTTGGATTGTATTATTTTCTTACCGAACAACAGATCAAGTGGATTTAAGAAGATGATAGAAATCCAAACTCCGTACAATATTTTGTTGAAAGAGGTACTTTACAGCCATAGCGAGGGGAAATTCTTTACTGAAATACTATTGGAAATGCAGGAAGATGTGTGCAAAAACATTATCAACAAACTTCCTACAACTTTAGGTGAGCTAGAAGATGCATTTGGAACTAACTTGGAGCAGAGTCTACTTCACACAATAGGTGAACTCTGGAACGTAAAACAAAAGCCTGAATATAAGCATTTTTTCGACCAACAACTGACGAAGCTAAAAAATTGTGAAGTTATAATTACTCTCAAATTACTGCAATGCCGAGAAAGAGAAACAGCTCCGGAAACTGCAACTTTAAAGGTTTTTAAATTAGATGTGACCTTAGGAGGCCTTTTTAGTATTTTTGATATAAAAGATAAAAAAAATATTGATAATTACCGATCTATACAGCTTTTTGCATTCGATGTACAGCTTTCCCTGAATCGTCATTTGGCAACATTATTTAATGGAACGAGCACTATCTGGAGTAATGATTTATTCTTGCAAATTGGTGCCGGTGCTTTGGGCTCACAATTAGCTGAGCAGTGTGCTCGAAGTGGGTTTGGAAAGTGGATTTACGTCGACTTCGACATCCTGTTCCCACATAATTTAGCACGTCACTGCTTAGATAGTAGATATATTGGAAAAAATAAAGCAGAGGGATTAACCGACTATTTTCATACAATTTTCTATGGTGATAAAGAAGATGATTATCAATTTATTCACGGGGATATTTTGGATAACGATTTCACACAGAGAATAGTTGAGGTTGCTGAAAAAGTAAAGTTAATTGTAGATTGTACAGCATCAGTTTCCTCAGCTCGACACTTATGTCATTCTCTTGCAAAAGAAACTCGTTGTGTTAGTTTTTTCATGAATCCAGCCGGAACTTCACTGATTATGTTACTCGAAAGTGAAAACAGGGATATTTCACTGGATGTTTTAGAGATGCAATATTATAAGAGCCTTTACAAACATTCGAAACTTGAGACACATTTAGAACAAAAAGAAATGCGACCATACTCCTCTGATTGTCGTTCAGTAAGCAACATTTTATCACAAGACAATATTGCGATTTTCTCAGGCATTTGTAGTAATGCCTTAAAAAAAATGGCAAATAAGAGTGAAAGCTGTATCCGACTTTGGACCATGAATGAACTTTCCCTAGACTTTTTCGAAAAGGATGGCGAAGAATTTCTCGACTATTCATTGCCTGGAAATAGGTGGAAAATCTTGATTTCAAAATCACTTCGAGATTGTCTCTTTTTTTCTAGAGCAAAAAAATTACCTTTAGAAACTGGTGGGGTTCTAATCGGCAACTTTGACTTTTACGAGAAAATATGCTATATTGTTGATTTTCTTCCTTCACCTTCAGATAGCAAAGAATATCCAAATGCTTTTGTTCGCGGGCGAAATGACTTAGGGAAAGAAATAGAGAGGGTGGAAACAATCACTGCTTATAACCTAACCTATATAGGTGAATGGCACACACACACCACTAACGATACTAATAAAAGTGAAGATGATTGCAAACTGTTACATTCAATTTCAACTTTCACATCAGCAATGTGTAGACCCGGATGTATGATAATTGTAGGAGAAACACAGCTCTCGGTGTATTTAGAAGACCAAGTCTAATAACAGATGTAAGGCTTTCTTATTAAATGTGAAGGTTCAAATCCCCTACAAAAACTCAGCGGCAGCTATTCTGTCACACAAACACATATTAGTGTGACAGAAAAGCTGTCATCGGGAAAATTTCTCGATAGACGGCTTTTTTGTTGCCTATTTTTGGGCAAAAATGGCTGTATTTTATATGACAGATTTTGAGCTGTCAGTAAGCGTAAAATAGAAACGAACCTACACGAGCAGGGAGAAAAGAACTAAAATAGTTGCAAAAGCAAAGGAGCCGAGCAACGATGAGGTATCTATGTGAAACTTGTGGTGTGGAATTTATTCCAACGTGCCACAAGACACGGCAAAAATATTGTAGCAAAGAATGTCGGAATAAGAAAAACAACGCCAAGAGATACTATGGCGGTGAAGTAGAGGTCTGTTTAGAGTGCGGGGTCAAGCTGGAACAAAGCGGAGGGAAGGGGCGCTGGAAAAGGTACTGCAGTGAGAGTTGCAGAAAAATATACAACCGCAGGTGTCAGAAGGAGCGACGGGCGAATGCGAAAAAGCCTATTAGGATGTGCCCAAATTGCGGAAAAGAATTTGAGCCGAATCAAAATGGAAATGTCCAACGTTTTTGTGGGGATAGTTGCCGCATAGAGTGGTGGCGAGAATATCATAAAGTGAATCGAGAGGATGTGGAAAAGAATAAAATCTGCGTGGTTGTTTTCTTTGGCCACGTGGCAAAAAGAAGATGCATCCGACCGTGGCAAGAACCGCAACAGGCACGTTGATGAAAAATATAGGCTACACCACCTTCCTCTTCGGCGGTGCGATGGGCTTCGACCTTCTTGCCGCAGAAGCCGTGTTGTACCGTAAAAAACAAATTCTCTTCCCAAACCCGAAGCCGCTTGCCCTCATCGCCGTCCTCCCCTTTGAGGAACAAGCCAATCGCTATTCACAAGCCGACAAAAAACGCTATTTCGATGAAATCTTACCACACTGCGATGAAGTCATCACCTTGAGCACCCACTATCACAAAGATTGCTTCAAAAATCGAAACCGCTACCTCGTGGAGCATTCGTCCAAAGTCATCGCCTATTACGATGGGACGTTTCGCACCGGCACCGCCCAAACCGTTCGCATGGCCCAGCGTCTGCACTTACCCATCATCAACCTATACAAATGAGCGCCGACGATTTGTCGGCGCTCATTTGCGTGAAAGGGACAATTCTATGAAAAAAATCCGCGTCTTTGTCAACCGAAGTGAACACATCCCTGCCGCCGAAATTTTCTTGCCTGCCACCCATGAAGCCATCACCGATGCCTGCGAACAGGCAGGATATCAGCCCGACAATGTGCCGTTTCTCGGCTATCAACTTGTGCCTGCCGGGTTAGAAACGTACCTTTCCGACCTTGAACGGCTTCGAGAGCTGGAACAGTCTGGCAATACGGAACTGCATATCATCAATAAGCAAATTGTGGAGCTCACAGAACAGAGCCATGCGCTCACGGGTCTCATGTCCAGTGGTATCTTGGATTCAGCCCTCTTCATCTCCCAAACCGATGAATTAAACCGCAAGGTTGCCAGTTTAAAACAGGCAAAATCTCGTATGCTTACGGGCAGCAAAAGTGATCGTCTCATTGAAAAAACAGAGGAGCTCATTGCAGCCTTGAAAAAAGGGTCCACACACCTCCTCACAATGGACGATACCATCTTTGAGGAAATCGTGGACAAAATCCTTGCCTCCGACACAGAAAGCCTCGACTTTGTACTCTCAAATGGTCTCATCTTAAACGAAAGGTTGTGAAAAAATGGCACAAAACCGTTCTCTCCCCTACGGCTACAAAATAGAAAGTGGCAAAATTTTGGCAGAGCCAAACGAACAACGTATTGTCATAGAGATTTTCACACGATACGCCGAAGGGGAATCTTACAAAAGCATCGCAGTCATGCTCACAGAGCGTGATATCCGATATATGCCGTGCAAAGCAGGTTGGAACAAAAATATGGTAGCACGTATTTTGCAAAACAGCCACTACACAGAAGGCAGTAAATATCCACCGATTGTGGATTCAGCACTCTTCCAAAAAGCACAAGCCGCCATGAAGCCCTACACAAGAACCGTGTCGCCGCACATCAAGGCACTCAAACCCCTGCTGATATGCCATACTTGCGGGGCCGCCCTTGGGCGCAGGGTCAAGGCGAATGGCGGTGAACGGTGGTACTGCCCTACAGACACCGGGCACATCTCCCCGATGTTTAGCGATGAGCTTCTCGTCAAAGAGGTGCTGGAAATCATGAGGAATCCTGCCATCGTCACTTCGGAAGATGAACAGCACACCGTGCTCTTTGAACTGTCGGCCTTGCAAAATGAAGTGGACAGGCTATTTGCAGAACCCACGCCCAATGTAACGCTTATTCAAGAAAAACTCAAACGCTTGGCAGAACTTCGCTATGAAAAATGTAGGGATGCGGCCATTGCCCCGACTTCTGTTGCGAATGGGAGCCTTGAAGATTACGTGCCACTCCTCCGCAACATTTATGTCCATGTGAAAAGTGTAAAATCCATCTTATTGACGAACAAAACCCTAATAGAGAAAGGAGTGCCTCAAAATGAGTAGACCACAAAAAGAAGTCATTGTCATTCCGGCCACCATCGACACAAGGCTTGCCGGAAACAAGTCGAGACTTTTGCGCGTGGCATCGTACAGCAGGGTTTCGACAAATTTTGAAGAGCAACTGACAAGCTTCTATGCCCAAAAGCAATATTACACCGACCTCATTCTCAAAACCCCCGGTTGGGAACTCGTGGGCACCTATGCCGATGAGGGCATCAGCGGTGTGTCTGCCGAAAAGCGCCCTGAATTCATGAAACTGATTCGCCATTGCAAAAACGGCAAGGTGGATATGATCATCACAAAATCGCTCAGCCGTTTCTCTCGAAACACACTGGACACCGTGAAATATGTGCGCAAACTCAAAGACATGGGCATCGGCATCTACTTTGAAAAAGAGAACCTCAACACGCTCGAAGAGACAAGCGAATTCATCATGACCATCCTCGCCAGCCTCGCCCAAGAGGAAAGCAATTCGCTGAGTTTGAACGTGAAAATGGGCAAGCGCATGGCCATGCAAGAGGGCAAAGTGAGTTGGAATTTCAAAACGGCGTATGGCTTCCAAGAAGGTGAAGATGGGGATCCTATCCCCCATCCTGCGCAAGCAAAAATTGTGCGCCGCATCTTCCAAGAGTACCTTGCGGGGGAAAGCGAGCGCATCATTGCCGAAAAACTCAATGCGGAGCACGTTCCCTGCCGCACCAAAGCCGGTGTGTGGCAGACGGGCACCATCAACCGAATTCTGCAAAACGAACGCTACTGTGGGGATGTTATCTTGCAGAAAACATATGTCGCCGACCCACTTTCCAAAAAAGTGAAAGTGAATAATGGCGAGCTGCCCAAAGTGCACATCAAGAACAACCATGTGGCACTTGTCAGCCACGACACTTTCGACAGGGCCATGCGTGAGCGCACAAAACGCACAAGCAAGCGTAAACTCAGTGTGACCGAAGAAGTAAAGCAGGGCAAGTACAGCAGCCTGTACGCCCTTGGGGAAATCCTCATCTGTGGGCATTGCAAAACACCGTACAGCCGTAAAACATGGCGCAAACGAAACGGCAGTATGCAGTACGTCTGGCGCTGTAGCAAGCGCATGAAGCACGGCATAAAGTATTGCAACACCTCCGTCACCCTAGATGAAGAAAGCCTGCATGATGCCATTATGGCCGCTATTCTCGCCACAGCCGATACCGGTGGTGCCCTTGTACCTACGATGGCACAGGAGCTTGAAAAAAGCATGGTGGAATTGGCTTGTGGTGGTGTGGATGCCGAAAAAATAAGCCGGCAGATTGCCGACTTAAAGGCTGAAGTGCTAGGGATAGTAGCCGAAAAAAATATGGATGCCGAAAAAGTGGCACGGCTACAGGCACTATCGGATGAAGCGAGCGAATTAAATCGACAGCTTGAAGAGCACAATACCAAGAATGACCGCGCAGTAATTTGTGAGGAAGTGGCGCAGATTCGAGATAAGCTGAACGCCGGTACCTATGACTACAGCGCGTATGATGACAAGCTTGTGCGGCAACTCATTCACACAATTGAGGTGTTGGATGAAAACCGCATCCTCATCCGGTTTAAGGATGGCGTGGAATATCGGCAGATGGTTGAGGCGAGGGTGAAGCCTGCGAAGAAGAGTGCGTAAATGCTTACAAAATAGCAACGGTTAACAATTGTTGACTTCTTCTTCGGAGAGACCGGTAAATTTAATGATAGAGGGAATATCAAGTCCGCCTAACTTCATTGCTTTAGCAGTTTCCAGTTTGCCCTCATGTCGGCCCTCCTGTCGGCCTTTCTTTTCACCAATAGAGATACCTTTATTGATCCCTTTTTCCTCTGCGTAAGCCATCGAGCTGATATGGTCACGCAGGGCTTTTTCTCGCATATCATATTCATATTGCAGTTTTT
>CAYJJK010000011.1:0-38328 GCA_964370445.1 uncultured Oscillospiraceae bacterium
AGCTTTCAATAACTCATCGCCTTTTTCAAACGAATATAGCTCATTGATGGATTTAAAGTTCACAAAATCGAACTTCACAATTATAAAGGGAGTGTCTTTGTTTTGTGTTAGCAATTTTTTAGCTTCTATTTTTAGTTTATTTAAATTATATGCACCCGTTAGCTCATCATAATAGGCAAGTTTTTCTACCGTTTTATAGTTAATACGCCTTATATACAAAAGGTAGGCTATAAACAGCAAAAAACATAAAAGAATGACAAAAGCCACTTTAAGCATGCTGAATAAAATGTCATTCATGGCTTCATTCATTACTTCCATGGGCACAACTGTAACAATAGACCAATTATTTAGCTCAATAGGACGGTAATCGCACAATTTTCTTACTCCTTCATACTTGTATTCAACCGTGCCTGTTCTCCCATCTATAATATCCTGCTGAATCTCATCTGCCGAGCGATTGTTTTCAATAACTGCCGATTCAAAAATATGGTTGATGTCTGTAGCCACGCCATGAACAGAAGCCGATTCAAGCATTATCATGCCTTCTTGGTTTACAACCGCAGTGTAGCTGGAACCACCAAAGGCTTCACTTAAAAATGCTCTCAAGTAATCGTCGGTATATTCTGCTGCAACCACACCGGAAATTTCACCGTTTTCATAAATGGGTGTTGCTGCCGTTAGCACTATGTCCTGAGATGCGACCGACTCGCCCGGTTCTGACAAGATGAACTCCCCTTGAAGTGCTACGGTAAAGTATGGTTTTTGCGAAATATCAACTATTTCCCCATTAGAATGCACCCCAACTCCTGTTTCATCACAAACAACAAAAGCCGAAAAACCTTGATGTTCTATAAGACCATTTAAATATTCAACAATTTGGCTTTCATTGTTGCCCATGATTACCAATGTCTCTGCAATACTGTTTAAAGCATTGCGCTCATTTAACAACTCTGAATTGAAGGTGAACTGTTGTTGGCCCGATATTTCACTTAATGTTTGTGCCGTTGAACTCTCTAGCTGAGTTCTAACACTCTGATTAAACATAATGAGGCTTGTTATAATCAGCACCATTATTAATATCATTGCCCCTACAGTAATCGCTTTTTGATTGTTTTTGTTCATTATTTCACCCTCATTAAAACTTGCCCTCTAAAGCAAAGAATCTATTTCAAAAAATCCACTGCGTGTGTTTGAAGGCCGCAAGACACAATTTCTAAAAACCATCTGACATTTTATGTACTTTGGAGAGAAGCCGTTTTGCGATGCTTCTTTCGCTTTTTTTTCATTTCATACATGCGCTCATCGCCAAGAGAAATAAGTTCTGATAAAGAAGTTTCACTATCATTTTCTGAAAATACAATCCCATAGCTGATTGAGGTAGGGTATGGTTTGTTATGCAAGGTAGAAATTTGTTGCACGGCAGTGTAGCAACGAACCACTTTGGCGTTCACCTGTATATCTTCATTGTAAGAACCTACCGCTAAAATTTCATCCCCACCATACCGGCCAACCGAATCTCCCCCAAATGCCTCTTGTGCAATATCGGCCACCTGCTTAATATAAAAATCGCCTTCATTATGTCCAAACGTATCGTTGGCATATTTAAGCCCGTCTATGTCTAAAAACACGAGAAAAAACCGCTCTTTTTTTTCAATTTTATTGGCAAGGATAGACATAATGGTTTCACGCTCTAAAAGGCCTGTTAGCATATCTTTTTCAGCCTCTTGTTTTAGCTGGCTCACCAATTGGCGCTGTGTTTTATTGTGAGCCTGTGTGGTTTCAACCGTGTGCACCATAAGCCTTAAATTGGCCAATTGATAGGCATAAACCATAAATGCTGCAAAAGATAAGATAAAAATAACACCTGAAAAAATGTAAAAATAAAGTTGCCCACTTGCACCATCATGCGCTGCAAATGTGCCATCTATGACATGAACTCCCAAATTGATGATGGCAAATATGCCGGTTAAAAATCGGATGTTCTTTTTGTCAGAAAGAATGGTGTCAAGATATATTTTTAGAAGTGTTTTTCTTGCCAATGTGATGGTATTGATAGACAGCCCGCAGGCAAGTATCAACACAACAGCTTGTAAAAATTGTTGGCTCATTACCTCTTCAACGGTTCCGCCTACAAACAAGGTGGTGGCACCAACCAGTGCAACACGCTTGGCCAAAAGGTTTAGGGCAAACGTAAGCGAAATAAACAAAGCACTTTGGAAACTCAGCCTGAAAATCAACAAATATTCTGCCAGTAGCAAGCAGATAAATAATAAGCTCGTAATCGCTTCGTATTTGATGCCCAAAAATTGGATGTTTACAATCCAAAATGATAAATTAACCACATAACTTACAAAGCACCACAACACTCGGTTTTTACTGTAATTGAAAATATGAGATGAATAAGAAAAGAAAACAATATGGTATATTCCATATATAAGGGCCAAAAGAGCGTACCAAATGAGCATTATCTTTCTAACCCCTTTCTTTAGGCATAAAATGATTTTTTATTTATTCGCATTTCTTCGTCCGCCTTGGATAAGATGTAATCAACACCCTTTAACTGAAGCTCCCTATCTACATAAAGTGCACCAATACTTGCAGACACAGAAAATTCTTCTTCCAGTTCTTCTTGTGTAAGACATACCTCAATGCGCTCCATTATTTTTTTGGCAGTTTCGCGGTGTTCACTTGTAAGCACCACAACAAATTCATCCCCGCCCACACGTGATACGGCATCTCTTTCTCTTACCACATTAGATAAAACCTTAGCCACGCGGCAAATAAGCCTATCTCCGGATGCATGCCCATACTGGTCATTTGTCATTTTTAATGCATTGATATCGACAAACAACACTGTGAACCCAACCGTTTGCTCAGCAATCACGTCTTCCAAAAACGAAATCATGTATCGACGGTTATATACACCGGTAAGAGCATCTCTCTCCATTTTTTCGCTCAGCACCGTTTTGGTACTCTCAAGGTATATTTTCTCATTGGTCAGTGCATCAGACTGCTTTTGGTAATGGGCAGCATCCAGCAACGTGCAACTATAGCCAAAGAGATAATAAAAAGAGGTAATTACAAAAACAGATGTAAAAATGGTGAGCAGTAGCTGTGCATTGTATTGTAAATCATTAAAAATAGTGGCAACTAAAACAGATTCGTACAGCACTGTACCCAAAACCGATACAAGCAAAAGCAGAGAGTACTTGCCGGCATTGGTTACATGCTGAATGGAATTGGTACTGAAACATATTTTAACAACCGGCAACACAATCACAGATAAAACAAAGCAACTGGCAAAGACCGCAATTCCGCGATATTGCGGTGAATGTAAAACATCTACCGGTGCGATGCCTGCAATACGGCCAATAATGGCCACAGTGGGGATGGTAAAGGCGGCAATGTTCATGGCAAAAATAGAAGAACCGCAAAACACCTGTAGCCAGCTGGCTTTTGAAAAAAGCTTGAACTCAATGGCCAAAACAATGGTTACAAGCCCATAAAAGAATTCATGCTGAATAGACAAACCCACACTTCCCAATAGCAACAAACAGTTTACAAGCGCAAAAATATACATCTGTAAGGCACTTTGCTTTGCGCCTATAAGAATTTTCTTTGTATATTTAAATATCTCTAGCTGATAAACAAAAAACATGCCTAACGCCATAATGTCCAAAAAATAATTCGACATAGTTCTCTTCCCCTGTGTATTCTTAAATAAAATTATACCATATTTTCACTCAATAACGCAAATATTGCTGCTGTAAAATAGCATGATTGGTGCAAGCAATCTAGTGTTCCGCTCCCTTATACTTTGATTAAATACATTCAAAGAGGTTTACGGACCTACATATTTTATTTTATTCAGTTTTGTCTTCATTCTAATAACGCGAAAGCGCAACCTCTCAAACTCAAAGCACCGGCCTAAACCGATTGGAAAGCCAAACTTTTAACCCACATTTCAAGAATAAAATCGCTGTCTATCCAGTTTATTTCTATAACAGTTACGTTACAAAATGACATTGCAACTTTGCAAATGTGTGAAAAAAGCCAGGTGATAGATGGCTCATACATACAGCCCTTTGCTTCAAACCATCTATGAATTGTGATTTCAAAACCATTCGCTTGGATAGTATAGCAAAATTCTAGGAAATAAACAAGCCTAACACAAAAAAACCGATATTTCCTCTCTGGCAAAAAAACTTCATCATTCTCTTTACAAATCACACGTAATAGGCTATTATAATACATCAAATTTTATGGGGTAAATTTGCTTTTATGATACTTGAATTTTTGACAGCTCTTTATTTCGTTTTCTTTTTCATCACAAATGTGATGTATTTTCAAATTTGCAATACGGTATTAACCGAGTGCCGGTTTTCAAAAAAAGTTCTATACTTTGTCGCCTTTTGCAACAGCTGTTTATTCAGCTTTATGGTGTATAATTTTAACCAGCTTCCCACTGTCACCTATTTATTGGTGCTCTTTGGTAGCATCATCCAATTGATTGTATTATTTAAAAACCATCTTCTGGGTATTTTAATGTGTTCTTTTATGGCCATCATTTATTTGGTGTGCATAGAATCCATTGTAATTTCTACCGGCACATTAATTTTAAATACAACCTTGGCCAATTTGACACACAACCATCTTTTACTTTTTAGCCACATTGTTATTTCTTGGTTTATCTGCATGTTGGTGGCTATTTCCATTCACTTTTTTGTGCCCGGACGCTATTTGCAAATCATCAACCAAAACAAAGAACAAGTCTTGTTCGTTTTGGGTTTTTTGTTTCTTGCCACGGTTTATTTAACATTAAATTCTTTCATCTACGCAAACGCCGATACATTCAACTCCATCTATTTACCGATACATCAGATTATTTCACCTCTTGTTTGGCTGTTAACCGTATCATTAGCTGTGTCGCTTTTAATTCGCTTTGATTATCTTCATGGCTACAAAGTAAAATCCGGCCTTTTGCAACAAACGGTCGATAGGCAGAAATCCGAGCTTCTTGAAAGCAAAACCAGGGCCGAGCGCGATTCCCTCATGGGCATCTACAACAAATCTGCTGTAGAAGAAAAGATTGGTGACGCACTAAAAGAGATTGATGAAGGTACTTTTTATATATTGGACATCGACAATTTCAAGAACATCAATGATAGCAAAGGCCATCCATTTGGTGATAAAGTATTGGTTTATTTATCCAAAAGGCTGCTACACACATTTAGACAACAAGACATTGTAGGGCGCATTGGCGGAGATGAATTTGTCATCTTCCAAAAATATACGATGTCGGAGGAACAAGTTGCAAAAAGAGCACAAACTTTGTGTAATGACATGCGTGTGCCCTTTGTGGACGAATGCGGAGAAAGTGTTTCGGTTTCTATCAGTGTTGGCATTGCCTTGGCACCCAAACACGGAAAAGATTTTGAATCTTTATATCAAAAAGCAGACATTGCACTCTACCAAGCAAAAAACATGGGTAAAAATACATTTTCTGTCTATAACGAAACTTAGTTTTTTTAGCAAAATCAATGCAAAGTTTTGAATTTTTGTTTCACCACAGCATAAATGCAAAAAGAACACCCTTTAAGGTGTTCTTTTTGTATACACAGAATGATATTGAAGCCGCTAAACAGCCTTAACACAATCGTCCCTGCGTTTGTTTCACTTATGCCGGGCATCCTATTGCCTTGCATTCTTTTCAAAAACCGCCACTTGAATCACAACACAGAACTGCTTTACGTCAATTCTACAGCAAAAAGGTCGTGTGCAAACACATCCCCCACCCAAAGCTCCTCGTCTATCACAGCCACAGCCCGTGGATCCACAGGTGCAAAACCATCATGTATCGCTCCTGTTTCTAAAAACGTGGTCACTTCACCGTTTTCTATAGCCCTAATCACACCATTTCCGCTATCGGCCACATATAAAACACCCTCGTGCTCCACTGCATTTGTGGGCCAGCTAAACTGCGCCTCTTCAGTTACACCATTTGCATACCCTTCTTGCCCGGTCACACCAGCAAAGGTTGTCACCGTTCCATCTTGAATTTTACAAATGCGATGGTTACCACTATCCACCACATAAAGTGTTCCATCTTCATAATGTAAACCTGTAGGTTCGTTAAATTGAGCCTGTTCAAGAGAACCCTCTGTATCGCCCGCCTGATTTGGCCTTCCCGCATATAAGGATACTTCACCTTCGGTGGTGATTTCTCTTATAATATGGTTTCCAGTGTCTGCCACAAGCAAATTCCCATTTTCTAAGGTAATAATTCCGGTTGGGCGGCTAAAGCTCACTTCCCCTGCCACCCCATTGTCGTAACCCTCTTCGTCACCACCAAGGGTGGCCACTGTTTCATTTTCCCAATCAAAAAAACGCACACGGTGATTGTCTGTGTCTGTAATGGCATATCCCTCTAAAAATTCCGTTATGTCCCACAGATAACCAAATGAGGCACTTTGCGCCACGCCATCCTGGCTGCCACCCATAGGCATTCCATTGGCATCTACTTGCTCTGAATCACCCGCTAATTTTGTATAGCTTCCATTTTCTTCATAAAGCCATATTGCATTTTGGAATGCATCTGTAAACAAAAATCCGCCATCTTCCAGCTCGTAAATTGCAGTAGGCGCTATGATTTCCTCATCATTTTGTGCATATACCAAAACCCCTGTACTTAAAATCAGCACAACACATATGACCACTATCCATTTTTTGTGCATATCAAATCCCCTTCTATGCTAATCATTCATCACTCTATCAATTCTTCCACCTTAAAAATTTCAAACTGGTCACTTTTACCTTTTAACTTGATGCTAGTGCCTTGAGAAGTGAATCGCACTCTTTTCTCTAAGGCTTTTTGAACACCTGGGCTTACATAGATACAGCCGGGGGGTGCGTTGCTTTCTAGGCGTGCGGCCGTGTTTACGGTATCCCCAATTGCAGTGTAATCCATACGTACAGTTGAACCAATGTTTCCCACAATTGCCGGCCCATAGTTGATGCCTATGCCAAATTGCACCGTATGTCCATACTTTTCTAAAAGATCTTTACCCAGTTCCTCAGCGCCTTCTACCATGTCCAGCGCCGCTTTCACCGCTTTAAAAATACTGTCTTCCTGTGGTAGAGGAGCCCCCCAAAAAGCCATGGTGCAGTCTCCTATATATTTATCCAGTGTGCCCTCGTTTTGAAACACGCAGTAGCTTGTTAAGCTTAAATAACGGTTTACAATGTCTACAACATCCCGTGGTGGCAGTTTTTCCGACATTGTAGTAAAACCCCGAATATCCACAAAAAGCACTGCTATATCAGCAAGTTTTCCACCAAGCTCCAATGTTTTTGGGTCTCCATCCAGCAATTCTGACACCACTTGCGGCGCCACATATCGCCTAAATGTATTGATAACCCGACGTTTTTCTAGTGCCGCGCGAGCATAATTTGTTGCCACTGACAAAATATAACATAATGTAACTGAGAGTGGCACATAAACCACCTGTAGCACATAGCCGGCATTCCACAAAAATAGACACAACCCCACCCAGCCCAGTGAGATGCCCAGCCACATCAGCGTGGCTGGCAAAATTTTACGATTGTAAAACCACAAAAGACAAAAGAATGTAACCAAAACCAGAAAAACCGTTTGCGAAAAGTGCAACACTTCGGTTTTGGTTTCACCACGCAACAAGGCAGAAATGGCATTGGCCTGATACTCTACACCATACATTTTCACAGCATGATCAATAGCAGTGGTGTATTCGTCGAACATTCCCTGTGTATATGGGCCAATCAACACAATTTTTCCCGCAAAAATATCTGGGTCTAGCTCGCCGTTCACAAGCTGTGTCACCGAAAAACCATCATCAAAACCAGACGGCTTTGTTTGAAATGGCACATACCAACGATAAAGGGGATCCATCGGGGGTACCTGTGTGGCAGGCAAGCCCTGAAACTCCATATATTTTTTGTAGATAGTTTGATGAAATGAAGGCACCAGCTCACCGTTTGGCAGCTCCACCTGCCATATGGCATGACGCAAAATTCCATCTTCATCTATCATTGCATTCACATGCCCTTGTGCACTCACATTGCGCAACGCTTCATATGGTTCCTCGTAATACAACACCGAGTAATCCTCCATATAAAAGCTTTCGCTTTCTTCTATAACAAGTTCTGAGCCAAAGGTGGCAGAAGTGGCCACAACCACATTGTTATATTCTCCGGCTGCCTCGGCAAGGTGTGCATCCGCCTCTATTGAATCACTTTCGCCCACAAACAAAGTATCCAGCCCAATAACAGCCGGCCGCCTTTCGGGGTCTGCATTCAGATATTCCACAGCCGATGCTAAAACCTCTCGCGACCATGGCATGGTTCCATAGGCCTCCACAGCGGTTTCATCCATACCAACAAGCACAATATCTGGATTTGCCGCACCCGGCCGTTGATAAAGTGCGTCAGAAATCGTATTGGCTGCACCTAGAAAAATTTGTGAGCCACTTAGCAGAGCCATTAATAATGCTCCCACTAGCGCAAGCGGCAAAGCCCTTCGCAGTTTATAGAGATGTTGTACCAAACGTAGCCTCCGTATTATGCTCTCTTAAAAGTTGCACGCAGTAGAACTTTAAAAGCACAGACCCCTTTTACCAAGTTGTAAGCACCATATATCCACCAACCCCATAATTTATTGCTAATGCTTGTGCAGTTGTATTTACGTTTCCTGCAAGGTCTCCCATAACTCGCTCAGCTCCCACAGCTTTGATATAACGATTTGTTCCGTCTTGCGTATAGTTTAGCGTGGCAAAACCTGCGTTCATTTGAACCGCATAAGAACCGTCTGTCGTGCCGGATTTTTCAATTTTTGTATTGCCCGTCACGTTGGTTGTGCTAGTGTCTTCCAGCCTTAAAACAGTGGCAGTTCCAACTATGCCAACATCATCTAAAGTAAGGTTTGCACCGCTTTGCACCGTGATGGCAGAGGTCCCTAAAGATATTTCGTTTCCATTTCCACTGATATTCACTGTGCCCGTAACCGTAAAACCTTCTAAAATTGAAGCATTGGCAGCAATCACATTGATTGTTGGTCTTGCCGTGTTTGCCCCAGCATAGGTAACCACTTCCTCAACGGTAGACGCACTGACAGGCTTACCATCTAAATCTATGGTGGTAAGTGAGTTTGCAGCAGGGTGCCCGCCGGCTTCATCCACCAACACACAGTTGTTTGTGGCCAAAATTTGAGTGACAGTGCTTGCACTAAGCCCTGCGTTGATGTCATTGATTTCCACCTTGATAGGTACCGTATTGGATAATGGTGTTGTTGTTTCAAACGTCCCCTTTACGGCAAGTGCAGGTTCATTGATGTCTGCAGGGTTAAAGCTGAGTGTTCCTGTATTTGTAAATCGAGCTGCCGTGTCATCAACCGAAGCGGCGCCCACAGCCATGCTTCCACTATTTGTGGAAACAGCAGTACTGCCTGTAATCAGCAGCTGCCCCGGAGAGCTTAAGCTGGCACCTGCCTCGTTAAGTAAGGTGCCTTTGTTTTCCACAGCGCGTTGTGTAAACGGCACATTGGCCATTGTAATCACACCTCGGTTTGTCAGCTGTGTGCTTTCGGCCACTTTTAAGGCATCACTGTCTGCAGTAAGCGAGACGTTTGCCGCATTTTCAAAGTGGGCATTTTCTTCTAGCACCAAGTCGTTCGCGGTGATTGAACCACTATTTGTAAAGGTCAAGTTTTTTATTTTCAATGTGCCGGAATTCAAAGCGGAACCTGAAACCACACTTGCCGAAAGGGTTTCCATGCTCAACTCGTTTGTTCCTGTGCTTAAACTACCTCCATCCACAAGAAAAGTACCATCGCCTGTCATTTCTATATCTCCACTGAAATTCACTTGGTTTTGAGTTTTCAGTGTTTTGCCGCTGGGCACTGCTACATCTCCGCCATTTGTGAGCGTAGCATTGCTAAGCACTACCGTTTGGATAGTAGACTTGTTCAGCTCTGTCACCACCTGTTCCACTGTCACATTACCCGAAAGAGTTGAAACGCTGGGGTCCGGCTCTGGTGTAAGCGCTGGCACTGATGTTGGCGCAGAAGATGACGACGCAGATGATGGAGTGGATGTCGATACGTTTACACTAGGGGTAGTGGCGGCTTCCTGTGAGGCTGCATTGTTTGTGCCGCCATTTTGGTTTTGTTCGCCGCTTGTACCAGCCTCTTCAAACATTTGGTTTACATCCAGTGGCCGTTGCTGAACTGCCTGCGCCTCGCGCTGTGTTTGTTCGGCTTCTTCTTGTGTAAGTTTCTCTTGCAATACAGCTTGCAACTGTTGTGTCAATTCTTCTTCCGACACATTTAAATTTTCTGCAAGTGTTTGTAGTTCCTCTGGGTTTTCCAGTATCTGTGCAATTACAAAAGCAGGGATATGTATTTGGCCGTCTTCTATCAAGGGCAAAATTTGCAAAACCTGCCCTTGCACATCTCCAAAAGGCCTATAGTATTCAATAAAACCTCCGCTAAGGCTATGCTCTGTAATTTCTCCTGTAATCTCTCGCACAAATACATCAGCCTCGCCCATAAGCAAAGCAGACGCTTGTTGTTCAATTTGGCCATTCCAATTGGCACTAAGAAAACCGGATGTCCCACGTATTCCCGTTACCATATTGGATGTGCGGATGTTCATCACTTCACTTTCGCTCAGTGGTGCAGACACATTAAAATACAATTGCCCTGCCAAAAGAAGCACTTCCAGCTGTTCGCCTTTTTGCCTCACAGAAAACTCTGTTAAACCGTCTAATTTTATTGCCTTTTCATCATCTAAGCTGATAAAGGCATAGCTTGCTGCAGCGGTGGACACAGTATAACCATTTTGCAGTTTCATGTTCTCTGTGGGTGATATTTCACTGCCTGTTAGATTTTTGATGGTAATATCACCTTCGTATGCAACAAGGCGCATTGTGTTTGCCACAAGGCTTTGCGTTTCATTGGAACCTGCTTCTTCCACTGCGTTCGCAATATTTTCTGGCAATTCCTGTGCCGTACTTTGCGACGTTTGCCCACACGCGCTCAAAACCAGTGCCAC
Organism: uncultured Oscillospiraceae bacterium; assembly: GCA_964370445.1. Taxonomy (GTDB): domain Bacteria; phylum Bacillota; class Clostridia; order Oscillospirales; family Ruminococcaceae; genus JAAYCI01. The sequence goes on from CAYJJK010000011.1 coordinate 11,085, forward strand.
CAGCATCACAAATGCCATCAAAACACTTTTAAAATAGGCCTTCCAAAGATTTTGCAACCTCATCTTCTCCTTTGTTTTCCCATGCTCTACTCATTTTAAACAGTGCAAAAATAGTGCTATCCAGTTTTCGCTCGTTGACCATCTCTTCCATGATTGCCAGAGATTTTTCTAGTGAAAACGCTTTTTTGTAAGGTCGGTCGCAAGAGGAAAGACCATCAAAGATATCCAAAATTGTAAGCAGACGCGCCTCCTTATCGATGTCTTCTTCCTTAAGTTGTCTTGGATAGCCTGAGCCATCTAAAAACTCGTGGTGTTTGGTGGCCCATTGCGGCACCTTAGCATATTCGCCCCAAAAGTTCATCTCGCTTAATATTCTTTCCGTCAGTATCACATGCTCTTGCATGATACTTCGTTCTTTTTCTGTCAAAGTTCCCTTGCGGATAGAAAGGGCTTCTATCTCGTCTTTCGAAAACCACAAACAATCTTTGCCACGCCTTGTGCGGTATGTTTTGTTGGCCAACATCTGCACTCTTTTGTAATTATCGTCATCCAGATATTCTATGGTATTTACAATTTGCACAAAATCTCTTACATCTTCCACCTCTTCTAAAAGGTGAGTGGGGTCTTCTCCATTGCGAAGCGCATTCACCTCTTCAGAAAGTGAAATATAATCCAATTTGGCCATCATTTCATCATAACGAAAATCTAACCGCGTGGATTTGTTCATCACCTCCAGCGGTGTTATCAGTTTGCCAATATCGTGCAACCATATGCTTAAAACAAACAACCTTTCGTTCAACTCAGAAAACTCCCAATCGGTTGTTTCGTTTTTATTTAGCCAGACAATAAAATTTTGCGCATAACGCACCATATTATTTGTGTGTGTCACATTATAGGGCGAGCGCAAATGAATCGCAGTGGATATTGTTTTCACAATAGAGCCCATCAGGTCTTCCACCTGTGCGGTATAATTCATGTTGGTTAAGCAGATGGCTGCCTGCGAAGCCAGCGCCTGCACAATTACTTTTTCCGATTCCCTAAAGGAAATGATTGTACCCTGCTCATTTTGTGCATTGATCAGCTGCATTACACCAATAATTTCACCATGGTTGTTTTCCATAGGCACCACCATCATCGAGGTGGTTTTATATCCAGTTAATGCATCATACCGCAGTGGTCCTGCAAAATCAAACAAATCACTGTCATATACATCGGGGATATTGATCAATTTGTTTTCCAAAGCCGAATAGGCGCACACATTGCTTTTGTCCAGTGGAACAGGCGGCAACAATATTTTTCCGTGCCTGCCCCCTTGCAACACATTTTGTGAATTGGTAATCATCACCTTAAAAGCTAGTTCATTGGTATTTTTGATATACAAAGTGCCGCCATCACAGTTTGTCAACTCCATAGCTGCTGTTAAGATGCGTTCGAGCAAAGCTTCTCTGTTTTTTTCAGAAGCCAACGCTATGCTAATTTCAAGCAGTTTTTTTGTATACTCCTGTGTCATAGGTTAATTACCATTCCTTCCCTTGCGAGAACCCCTCTTGGTGATAATTCTGCAACTTCCTGCTGTACTTTTTGCAATACCTCATCTGTGTTGCAAGGGTCGTGATGAAAGATAACAAATCGTTCGCATTCACTTTGTAGAGCAGTTTCTACAGCAACATCTCGTCTTGTATGGCCAAAACCTACTTTTTGTATGTATTCCTCTTGCGAATATTGTCCGTCGCAAATCAAAACCGTACATCCCTTTGCAAATCGCACAAACTCCGCTGTTGGCTTTTCGCCCATTTCATTATCGGTGGCATATACAACGCTTTTATCTTGATAATCCAGCCGATACATCACACACCCACCCGGATGTGTAGCTTCCATGGTTCTCACGCGTACTTCACCCAGCCAAAACTCGTCTTGCACCGCATGGCAACTTACCTTTGCAGAAAAGGCTTCAAACCCAACCGGCCAAAGAGGGGGGCTCATCAAGCACTCCAGTTGCTCGTAAACGCTTTGCCCTTCTCTCTCTGCCCCGTAAATATCTATCTCTATATGATCTGAAAACATTATATCGGCAAATGGCAAACCGATAATATGATCGATATGCGCGTGGGATAGAAGCATATGGAGCTTTTGATTTCCCATTAAAATATCCGGTGTCACATTTAATAATCCACTTCCCGCATCCAATATAATGGCCTGCCCACCCAAAAATAAAAACACGCAAGAAGTATTGCCGCCATACTCTTTTACTTCATCGCCCGTAACCGGCATAGACCCGCGTGCTCCCAAAAATTTTATAAATGACTGTACCACATTATCCCCCAGTAATGCCTGTTTGGTTCAGAACCTACAGGTGCATCCTGCATTTTTATCATGTACCTGTTAAAAAAACACCCCTCTGTTGCAAACCGACCCCAATTTAATCTATTTTAAGAATATGATACCATAACAAAGATTCTTTGTCGATACATTTTACCATGAAACCACCCTATGGTTGGTGAAACCTTCGCACCCAAATACTTTCATCTTGAAAAATATATTTTTTGCTGTAAACCAGTTTGTTTTCATGATATACTATTGGATAGCAGAATAAGAAATATATCGATTAATCGCACGTAGGCCATAGCAAAGCTGGCTTGCGGTTTTAAACGATCCAGGAGTGCAATATGGAAATAAAAAAACCACAGCAGGATGGCTCTAGGGCACGTTTGGCCCAAATTGTTTCTGTGCTTACAAAACACAAGGTGATTTTGGCATTGGCAGAACAAAAACATCCCGAATGGGTGCGTGAATCTTTTGAAGAGCTTGGCCCCACCTTTGTTAAAATCGGACAAATTTTATCTACACGTACCGACATTATTTCAGAAGAATTTAGTGCCGAACTAAAAAAACTGCAAGACCATGTAAAAACAGACACATACGAAAGTGTTTGTAACACAATACTAGAAGAATCTGGCCACCCCGTGGAGGAACTGTTTGAGAAATTTGAGGAAAAACCACTTGCTTCGGCCAGTATTGCCCAAGTTCATGCGGCTGTTTTAAAGGGTGGGCAGCGCGTGGTGGTAAAGGTGCAGCACCCGGGCATTTATGATGCAATGTTTATGGATATTACCCTACTGGAAAAGGCGGTTCCCCTCATCAAATTCATTCCGGTTTCTGGCATGACTGACCCCGCTTCCATCGTAAGTGAATTGAAACATTCACTGCTTAACGAATTGGATTTCACCAAAGAGGCCGACAACATCGAAAAATTTGGAGAACTGAATGCGAATGTGCCCTATATTTTAGCCCCTGCCGTTTACAGAACCTTTTCAAGCCGCAGGCTGCTGATTATGGACTTTATGCAAGGCGTGCAGATTGCAAACTACATTGAACTGTCGAACGCCGAAGTGGATAAAGGCAACACCTCCGTGCTTGAAACCAAAAAGCGTTTGGCCAAAGAAATTGTAGACAACTATGTTAAGCAAATTTTTGACGATGGCTTTTTCCACGCGGACCCTCACCCTGGCAATATTCTCGTCACTTTGGAAACGCCCCCGGCAGACCCAAGCACTGTTTCTAATGAAGGTTCTGCCGTGGATGACCAAAAAGAACAGGAACAACCTCTGGAAAAAAACCTTTTAAATGAACTTCCGCTTGATATTGATGTAACCGTTGCCGGCGTAAGCTTATCCACCATTTTCCGAAACCAAGATGTTTTAAGTTTGTTTGCCGGCACTGCTAAGGCCGAGCAAGCCAAATGTGGACCTGAGCGCATTGTTTTCATCGATTTTGGTATGATGGGAACTCTAGATGAGCGCACACTTGAGAAATTTAACACCATTTTAGCTGCAGTTCACGATCAAGACAACAAAAAAATCGCCAAAGGTATCCTCTCTCTTTGCAAAACAAAAGTCCCCGTGGATTTAGATGATTTCACGGAGGACATTGGCAAATTATTGGAACGCTATTACGACATGCCCATCGGAGACATGAGCCTGCCTGCCGTTTTTGAGGATATCAACGACCTTTGTACGCGATATCAATTGCAACTCCCCCAAAACATTGCCTTGCTTGTAAAAGGGGTGGGCACCATTGAGGGCATTGTGCTTGCACTGGACCCGGACTGCTCGGTGATGTCGGCTGTGATGCCCTATGCCAAACGCTATTTGCAAAAACAGTTTGATGCAAAGCATGAACTAACGCGTTTGCTCAAGGACCTATACCGTGCCGGAAAAACCATACCCGAATTCCCTGTTAAAATCACCAAGGCATTGGATACCCTTACCCGGGGTGAAATTAAGCTGAATATGGAAACCAAAAATTTAGATGATTTGTTTATACGGCTGGAAACCATGGTAAACCGTTTGGTGATGGGGCTGATTGTGGCCGCCCTGATTGTGGGCTCTTCTATGCTCATTCATTTTGCCGATTCGGCACAGACCATTGCATCAAACTTTGGCATGGTAGGCTATACTTTGGCCATAGTCTTGGTGGTGATTTTGGTTTTTCAAACCTACCGAAAGCGAAAATAGCTTTTGGTTGTGTTTTTTGCATCATATATGCCATCAAAAATTCATCCGTTTTCTTTTATGGCGTGACGATTTACTGCGCATATTGTCTGAAAACCTTCTGTACTCCCACCTTAAAATTACAAAACCGCCGGCAAACACATGCCGGCGGCTACTTATTCGCTTTTAAAATAACATTGGTTTTGCACTACCCACTGTAAGGGTTATTCCACTTATGCCCTTCTCTTCGGTTTTTTATGTTCCCACGTTCGCACAGATCCTCCGCACATTTTTGGGCTTTCTCATATTCTTTGATTTCATCATCTACCGTAAGAAGCACGCCGTCTTGTAGCACAAATTTTCCATCTACCAAAACACCCACAATATTTTGCATAGAAGACGAATACACCAAAGTGGATACCGGATTGTGCATCGGTACAGCTTTAGGGCATTTCATCGGATCAAAAATGACAATATCTGCTTTTTTTCCAGCCTCTAAAGAACCAATTTCTTTTTCCATCCCAAGGGCACGCGCGCCGTCAATGGTGGCAAGTTCTAAAACCTTTTCCGCCGACATCGCCAAGGGATTTCTTGTATTGACCTTATGCTGCAAGGCAGTAAATTTCATCAGCTCTACCATGTCTTGCGCGTTATTGCTGGCAGCGCCGTCTACCCCCAGTGAAACGGTCAACCCATTTTTCAGCATTTTAGGCACATCCGCAACGCCCGAGGATAGGTATTGGTTTGAGCAAACATTGTGTGATACTTTCATGTCGTGTTTTTTTGCTAAAGCTATGTCCTTATCGGTGAGATAACAGCAGTGCACCATAAGCACATTAGGCCCCAAAATGCCCAAATCTTCCAGCACTTCGGCATCGGGAAGCCCGTGTAATTCTTGTGCGGCATCACGATCGAACGGTGTTTCTGAAACGTGTACAGTAAACCCGGATTTATATTCGTTTGCCACACGCCACAACATTTGTAGGTTCTCTTTTGAGTTTGACCAAATGGCCGCTGGTGCCACCCACACTTTGATGCGCCCATTTTCGCTGTTGTGGTATTTATCAAATAGTCGATACACATCTTTTTCAATATCAGCAGTGTTTTGCATTATGCCTTTTTGCACACCAAACTGCTGGCCGGTATCCATGCAGCCGCGCCCCAAAATACCACGCACGCCCAGCTTTTTGAATGCTTCGATCACTGCATCGGAAAGCAGTGGTGCGGGATGAGGATACATATAATCCAAGTTGGTGGTGATGCCACTGTGCAAGCCTTCCATGCACCCCAAAACCGCCGCTTGATAACAATCTTCATAGCGCAAATTGGTTGCTGCCGGGAACGTCATGGTTTCCAGCCAATCTTTCAACACCATATCATCGCCTAGGCCCTTGAGTAAAGTTTGAAAAAGGTGATTGTGGGTATTAACAAAACCTGGAAATAATATTTTCCCCTTAAGGTCTTGTATGTTTGCACAATCTGTATATTTGGCCTCTAAATCTGCCGAAGGCCCAATGTCTACAATCTTGTCTCCTTGAATGGCAACAGCTCCATCAAAAAAAACATCTCGCGCGGCATTTACACTCACAACAACAGCATGTGTTAAAAGCAAATCAATCATATTCTTTACCTCCACTTATCTATGGTTCTTATCTTTTATCATACCCGATTTCTTGTATTCTGACAAGTGAGGGCCACTTTGTAAACGTGCCTATAATCAGATAATTTATATTGTGCTATTTTTATGTTATACTGAAAGAAAACTACCATGCAAATGGCAGGGAGGTTCACTAAAAACAAACCCATGGTAAAGCTATATTACTCAGATATTTCAATATTGCAAAACGAACACCTTTTGCAACATTTATCTCGTTTTGTATCGGCGCAGCGTTGTGAAAAAACAAAAGAATATCGATTTATCAAAGATAAGGCTTTGTCTATTGGGGCAGAACTACTTTTGCAATATGCGCTAAAAAAAGAAACCCAAAACCTTGCTCCTTTTGTATTTTTACAAAACGCCTTAGGAAAACCCTACCTAAAAAACGAAAACAATTTGTTTTTTAACCTTTCACACTCAGGGCAATGTGTGGCAGTGGCCGTTGGAGACCGCGAGCTGGGTGTGGATATTGAACAACACAAAGTTTTTGAACCCCGTGTGGCAAAGCGTGTATACACCCCTTTTGAACTACAATATATCGAGAAATTTCACTCTCAAAATGAATTGTTTTACAACCTTTGGGTAGCAAAAGAAAGTTTCATTAAGGCCATTGGCACCGGCCTAACACTCGACCCACAAACCTTTTCGGTAGAGATATGGAACAACGGATTTGTACGGCAAGAGGTGTGCAGTCAAAACTATTTTTGCAAGCTTTACCCTATAGAAAAAGGATATTCCTTGGCTTTATGTATGACTGGTGAAAAAATGCCCAAAAGCGCACAGCGTGTGGATATGCACAATCTTGTATCAGCATTGTGTGAACCCTGAGGGAAGGAGAGTTGAAATGAAAGAAATCACTGTGGACGCTACCTTGGATAATTTTGAAAGGGTGAAAGAATTTATAGAAACACAGCTAACACAGTATGATTGTCCCCAAAAAAGTTGTGTTCAAATCATAATTGCGACCGAAGAAATTTATGTCAACATCGCAAACTATGCATACCATCCGCATACAGGAAAAGTGACGATAACCTTTGATGCATTGCAACACCCAAACAAAATTCAGATACAATTTATGGATAGCGGAACACCGTTCAACCCTTTAGAAAAAAAAGATGCTGACATTTCACTCCCTATGTTGCAACGAGAAATCGGTGGGCTTGGTATCTTGATGGCAAAAAAAATGATGGATTTGGTTGAATACAGCTATACAAATGAAAAAAACATTTTAACAATGCAAAAAAAACTGTAGTATCAGATGGTATTACAGTGATTATATTGCACATAAAAACTGAAAAGCTGGTGGGAATATAATTTGTATTCCCACCAGCTTTTTGATAACATAAAGTTACAAAATCGCCCACATTTTCACCATGTTAAATATGAAACAGGCATTTTTTTGCCTATGCAATTCATGGCTACTCCACCGTAACCGATTTTGCCAAGTTACGCGGCTTATCCACATCACAACCACGCAAAATGCTCATATAATATGCAAATATCTGCAAAGGAACCACCAACAGCAATGGCATCAAAATCCCCTCAAAATTAGGCAAACGATACACATAATCGGCCGCGCCTTCCGGCACCTGTGCATCCTCTTTACAAAACAAAATCACATGTGCCCCACGGCTTTTCACCTCTTGCATATTGGAGATCGTTTTTTCAAACACATCGTCCTGTGTTGCAATGGCTATTACCGGGGTGCCCTCCACAATCAAACTGATGGTGCCATGTTTTAGCTCGCCCGCAGCATAAGCCTCACTGTGCACATAGCTTATCTCCTTCAACTTCAAGCTACCTTCTAGTGAAAGCGCGTAGTCAATGTTGCGCCCAAGGAAAAACAAATCACTACTGTTCATCATTTCGCTCGCTAAAAACTGTATGTCTTCAGGATTATCTAATATGGGCTGAATTAGTTCGGGAACTCTCAATATATCACTCAACAAATGCCGCACAACATCCTCGCACAACGTGCGGTTCACACGGGCGAGATGCAAAGAAAATAAATATAAACAGCAAAGTTGAACCATATAGGCCTTAGTGCTAGCCACTGCAATTTCGGGGCCTGCATAGCTGTACATCACCCAATCGGCAGCACGAGCTATACTGCTACCCACCGTCTTCACAATGGCCAATGTTTTTGCCCCACGCTCTTTTGCCATGCGCAAAGCAGCCAAAGTATCGATGGTTTCACCACTTTGGCTGATGATGATCACAAGATCTCCCTCGCCCAAAATAGGGTTTCGATAGCGAAATTCACTGGCAATATCTACCTCCACTGGAACGCGTGCCATTTTTTCAATCGCAGATTTCCCCACCATCCCTGCATACATGGCCGTGCCACAAGCAACAATGTAAATGCGAGTCAAGCTCCTCAAATAATCATCCGTCAAATTTTCAAGCCCCAATTTAGGAAGGCCGTTTTCAATATAGGGCCCTATTGCAGCTTGAATAGCGGCAGGCTGTTCGTTCATCTCTTTAAGCATGAAATGTGGATATCCGCCTTTTTCCGCAGCTTCCACAGAAAAATCAGCCCTCATGCGCTCCCTTTGCACAGGAACTGCAAATTCATCATATATTTCAATTGAATTTTTTGTTAAAACAGCAATATCCCCGTTTTCCAAAACACTATAATCGCGCGTGTGTTGTAAAATGGCAGGAATATCACTTGCCAGATAGTTTTCGCCCTCACCATAAGCCACAATCAAAGGGCTTTCATGACGCACAGCATACACAGTATCGGGATGATCTGAAAACAAAATTGCCAGTGCATAGCTGCCATGCACATGGGTTAGCGTGGTGCAAATGGCCTCAATGGGGTTTCCTTTATAATTGTGGTCTAATAATTTCACAAGAACTTCTGTATCCGTTTGGCTTTCAAAGTTATATCCCTCGTGCTGCAAATATTCTTTCAATTTACCATAATTTTCAATGATGCCATTGTGCACCAGTGCCACACGAGTTGCGCTGTGAGGATGGCTATTGATATCGCTGGGCACGCCATGTGTGGCCCAGCGCGTATGCCCAATGCCCACACAGCTGTCTCCCGGTTTTTCTTCCTCAATCTTATCCCTTAAGTTCTGCAAACGTCCTTGTGCTTTATAAATTTGAATTTTTTCCTCTTCAAACAGGGCAATACCTGCCGAATCATACCCACGATATTCCAGCCGCTGTAAACCACTTAATAAAACACTTTGGCTTTCATTTTTTCCTACGTAACCTACAATTCCACACATGGTTTTTCCTCCAAAAAATAATTGTTTTCACAAAATTTAAGCTAAAATCGAACAAAACCGATGTGTTCCTGCTATGTTGCGCTTTTGTTTTGATGTTACCACCAATTTTTATCACAACACTCACCAGCCGCAGGCAGGGCGGGATGGGCATCCGCCGAAAACTTCGATAACCCATCTCCTCGTCACTCGGAACCTATATTTCTATACAGGCTAGCCGAGTCAGGCGCTGTAAATTTGTGGCTAGGCACATCTATCCCAGCCTTTTGTGTGCATATGCACCCCCTCCTTTCAAGCTTTATAATCTTTAGGAAAAAAATTTGTTTCTGAAATAATGCATGTACAGAAAGCCAACCTTTTCCAGCAGAATATCATACAAAATGAATATAATCACTGCGGTAATGCCGCCTACACTTAAAAATGTAAATTGCGAAAAGGGTATGTTCCCCCACTGCAGTGGGGTACCCAAAACAAAAAACAAAAGCAGAAATTGTAAAACAGCAGCGACTATAAACCATAATAGTTTGCAAAAGATGCGCAAAAAATTGTTTTGTATCTTTGCAAACCAGTAATGTAAAACCGGATAGTATCCTGTAAAAAAGATAAAAAGGAATCCTATTTCTCGGTTTTGTACAAAAAAGAACGCAAGCAATGCCACAGCTGCATAAGCAAGTAATGTTCGCTTTATCCCAAATTCATAAAGTAACGGAACAAAACATAAACTGGCAAATGCAGGGCCAAAAAAAGTGGATAGAGGGATCAGGTTTGCCGCAAACAGAAATAAAAAAGAAAGCGCACATAATAGCCCACTAAGCGCCACCCGTTTTGCCGCCCCCTGAGGCATAGGCTTTTGGCCGGACACAAGCTAACACCCACTTCCCATGCCGCAACATGCATCTAAACAACACATCAAAGCACAGGTGTTACAAGCACAGTTTAAAGCAGTTGCTCCACCATCTGTTTTTACGTATGGGTTACCTGGCATTTCCCCTTGAGAAGAATTTTGTAGGTTGCGTAAAGCCGCTTCATACTCTCGGTTTCCAGGGGCAAGGCTAACTGCATTTTCAAAGTACTGATGTGCTTTATCTAGCCAGCCTTTATAGTAGTAAACGCTACCCATCAAAAAATTCCACTCAGCATTGCCTTCCATATTCGCCAGTGCTTCCAGTGCAGACAAGGCCTCATCCACCCGCCCGGTGTTGATAAGCTGCCGAATATCCGGAAACTCTCCCACCATATCATAGGCACCCTGGCTCACATTTTGCGATGTATTTTCTTGTCCTGTGCGCAAATAACTCATCAAAATATCAAACGCTTCGTTGATTTCGTTCATTTTTCGAACGGCCTCCTCGCGCAAGGGGCCTGCCTCATAATTGTCTACATCATATTTTCTGGCAAGGTCTTTATATGCCAGCTTCACCTCTTCTTCCCCGGCATTTGATGTGATCCCGAGAATTTCATAGGCTTTCGATCTGTCCATGTCCTGTTCTCCTCGCTGTTCTTTTCTGCCCGGCAGCTGCAATACCAACCGGAAGGCCAAGAAAGAAAATATTGTCTAAGATGTCTTTATATTGTTGAAACTGCAGTAAGTTGTAGCAAAGTGCGATTTCACCGGCCGCCATACGACACCGCCGTTGCACCGCTCTAACCGCCTCATCTTTTTGTAACCCACTCTGTATGAATACATTATACTGATTATTTTTAAAATCTTTGTCATAATCTTCCGCAGCATCCAACAGGTACACAATTTGACCTGCAAATAAGCCAAGCCGGTACAAAATTTGTCGTTCCTGCTCATTTCTTCCAGCAGCAGAAAAGAGGGCTGCACACATTTGAGCTGTAGGATCGCATGCTATATCTATATCCGTGCAAAAATCAGCTTCCAGCTCTTGCTGGCGTCTCATCTGTGTTGCCAAAATTTCATCAAGATGAGGATATTTTGTTGCTGCTCTGCGGTGCTTTACATAAAGTGCTGGATAGCCAAGTGCATACAGGCATTTTTTTACGCCTTTTTCATCCTGCAAATTGTCTTTCCATCGATGAAAACTGAGCAGGATCAAAGCGCTGGAAGCAAGAGATAGCCCCGCCGTATTATGGCGCATCCATCTTTTATTTATCGGGTTTACAAAGCACCCCTCTGCCTTAAGCAACCCGGTTTCACCCGAAAGTGCATCGGCGATCAACGCCAGCAAAACAAGGTCGTAATTCAATAAAAACCGGCTAAACGCTTGATAATCTTGTCCAAGCTGCTTACATAGCCCACAATAAAGTGCGCGGTACAATTCAAAATCACGCACTTTCATTTCCTGCTTCACAGGTAATACATACCCAAACAAGGCTGCTCACCTCCCGGCGATGCCTGTGCACAATGGCACATTTTTACATCAATAATGATATCATACAACATTTGGCTTTCGGTTGCAAGAATTGACAAAGTGAGTGTGGAACATTATGATTACATCATAGATATAAAAAATGAAAATAAAGGAGCCTAGTATCCCCTTATGAAAACACCGTTTGTACAAAAAGACCAACTACAGAAACTCACAAAAGAATTTCCCACACCCTTTCATCTTTATAGCGAGAAGGGCATCCGCAAAACCGCACGTGCCTTACAAGAAGCATTCTCTTGGAATCCGGGCTTTAAAGAGTACTTTGCGGTGAAGGCCACGCCCAACCCACGCCTTTTGGAAATTTTGCGAGAAGAGGGTTGTGGAGCTGATTGCTCTAGCAATACAGAATTAATGCTTAGCGAGGCTGTAGGCTTTCAGGGTGATGAAATCATGTTTTCGTCAAACGCCACACCGGCCGAAGAATTTGTATTGGCAGCAAAAATGGGCGCCATCATCAATTTGGATGATTTTACCCACATCGATTTTTTGGAAAAGCATGTAGGTATTCCCAAAACTATTTGTTGCCGTTTCAACCCGGGCGGTGATTTTAAAATTCACAACCGCATTATGGACAGCCCAAAAGATGCCAAATACGGTTTTACAAAAGAACAAATGCGTGAAGGGTTTTTGAAGCTAAAGGAAAAAGGAGCCGAAGAATTCGGCATTCATGCTTTTTTGGCCAGCAACACCCTTGGTGGAGAGTATTACCCTGTTTTGGCTAAAACCTTGTTTGAAACAGCCGTATGGCTGAAACAGGAAACCGGAGTACATATCGATTTTATCAACCTCAGCGGCGGTGTTGGCATCCCCTACAAACCAGAAGATGAGCCAAACGACATTTATGCCATTGGGGCCGGCGTTAAAAAAGCCTACGAGGAAGTTTTGGTGCCAAACGGCATGGGTGATATTGCCATTTTCACAGAACTTGGGCGCTATATGCTGGGGCCAAACGGTCAACTGGTGGCCACCGTATTGCATCAAAAGCACACACATAAAGAGTATGTGGGGCTTGATGCTTGCGCTGCAAACCTGATGCGTCCGGCCATTTACGGCGCCTATCATCACATCACCATTTCCGGCAAAGAAGACAACGAGGCTACACACCTATATGATGTAACCGGTTCTTTGTGTGAAAACAGCGACAAATTTGCTGTAGACCGTATGCTGCCCGAGGTGGAGATTGGCGATATGGTTATCATTCATGACACAGGTGCACATGGGCATGCCATGGGCTATAACTATAACGGAAAATTACGCAGTGCCGAAATTTTACTACGTACTGATGGCAGTGCTGAGCTCATTCGTCGTGCAGAAACCCCTGAGGATTATTTTGCAACGTTAGACTATCCTGGGTTGCCAAAATAGCAAAAAATTGAAAGCGCAGAAAAGTACAACTTGACACTGATGCTGTTTTTCGCTATAATTAATGGTAGCTTAAAAATTGAATAATCACTTATCAAGAGTGGCTGAGGGAACAGGCCCTATGAAGCCCGGCAACCTGTCTACGACAAGGTGCTAACTCCTGCGGGAAAACCCGAAAGATAAGCTTTATGCGCCTTTGGGTTTCCAAGGGTGCATTTTTTTATTTATAATAAATTAAATACAAACGAAATGAAAGGGAACAAAATGAAAAAATTATTTACATCTGAATCGGTTACAGAGGGACATCCCGATAAAATTTGTGACCAAATCTCTGATGCGGTGTTGGACGCCGTACTTGCAAAAGACCCTGAGGGACGCGTGGCCTGTGAAACCACAGCAAACACAGGTGTGATTTATGTGATGGGCGAAATGAGCACAAGTAGCTATGTGGATATCCAAAGCATTGTGCGCGATGTGGTGCGCGATATTGGGTACACCCGTGCCAAATATGGATTTGATTGCGACACCTGTGCAGTTATTACCTCCATCAAAGAGCAAAGTGCTGATATTGCCATGGGTGTAAATCCGGGTGGTGCCGGCGATCAAGGCATGATGTTCGGCTATGCTTGCAATGAAACACCGGAGCTTATGCCGCTGCCAATCAGCCTAGCACACAAACTGGCCAAAAAGCTTACCGATGTTCGAAAAAATTGTGAACTGGATTATTTGCGCCCAGATGGCAAAAGCCAAGTAAGTGTTGAGTATGATGGCAACAAACCGGTGCGTGTGGATACTGTGGTAATTTCTACCCAGCACGCACCCGAGGCAGAGCATGCGCAGATTGAAAAAGACATTATTGAAAAAGTAATTCGACCTGTTGTGCCCGCGGAAATGCTAGACGAAAACACCCGCTTTTTCATCAACCCCACAGGGCGTTTTGTGGTGGGTGGCCCACAAGGAGACTCCGGCTTAACTGGCCGTAAAATCATTGTAGATACCTATGGTGGCTATGCACGCCATGGCGGCGGTGCCTTTTCTGGCAAAGATGCCACCAAAGTAGACAGGAGTGCCGCCTATGCAGCACGCTGGGTAGCCAAAAATGTGGTGGCCGCAGGCTTTGCCAGCCATTGTGAAGTGCAGCTGGCCTATGCCATTGGCGTAGCAGAACCGGTGAGTATCCGCATCGATACCTTTGGCAGCGGCACAGTGAACGAAGAAACCATAGCCAAAGCCGTTGAAAAAGTGTTTGATTTAACCCCGGCCGGCATTATTGAGGCTCTTGATTTGAAAAAGCCGATTTATCGTCAGCTTGCAGCTTACGGACATTTGGGACGCGAGGACCTCGATGTGCAATGGGAAAAAACCAACCGTATTCATGAACTAAAAGAAGCCATAAACGCAAACAGATAAGCACGAATGAGGCAACCCATGCAGCAGGAACTCGAGGTTTTGATTGGCCGCGTGGAAAACGTGAGCTATGAAAGCGAAGAAAGTGGATTTGCCGTACTAAAACTTGCAGACGAGAATGGTGAGCTGATTTCAGTGGTGGGGCCTTTGGCCGGCAGTGTGCCGGGCGAAGAACTTACCTTACGAGGTAAATACAACATTCACTCAAGTTATGGGCCTCAGTTTCATGCTGAGGCCTGTACCTATCGTTTGCCACAAGATGCGGATGATATCCTCCAATATCTTGCCAGTGGTGTTCTGCCGGGTGTAGGCCCGGTGGTTGCCCGCCGCATTGTAGAACGTTTTGGCACAGAAACTTTGCAGGTGCTGGCTCAAGATCCAGAAAAGCTTTCGGAAGTAAGTGGTTTTTCAAAGAAAAAAGCGTTAACTGCCGGACGTGTATTTTTAGAACGTTATGGCACACGCGAGGCAATGCTTTCTTTAACAAATCTGGGCCTTAGCATGACAGAAGCAGTAGATTTGTATCGATATTATGAAAAAAACACAATACAGCAGGTAAAAGAGAACCCGTATTGCCTGTGCGGGTACCCCCTGTTTTTCAGCTTTGCACGCGCAGATATGCTTGCAGAGCATTTTGCGTTTGATTCACAATGTGACGAGCGTGTGCAGGCAGCAGTGCTCTATACCTTACGCCACAATTTGCAAAATGGCCACAGTTGTTTGCCTGAAGAACAAATGAAAAAAACAGTGTCATCTTATTTCCGTTTGCCCACGGAAGCTGTGGACCGAGGAATTTCGGCACTTTTAGAAAGCGACCGCATTCAAATGGTGGATGAAGAGCCCAAAAAGCTCTTTTTGCCTGAAATGATGAGTGCAGAAATGAGCATCGCCGGCATACTTTTAAGCAAAGTTCACTGTGAAATACCCCTTTCCAAAAAACTGGAGAAAAGCATCAAAGCTTTAGAGCAGCACGCTGGTGTATCTTATGCAGAACGCCAAAAAGAGGCCATCCGATTGGCGATGCAATGTGGCGTGGTGGTGATTACCGGTGGGCCGGGCACGGGTAAAACCACCACGGTTAATGCTATTTTGGCTTTGCTTGAAGAGCAGGCCGAGCGAGTGCTTTTGGCCGCCCCTACCGGACGCGCCGCTAAACGGATGAGCGAATTAACTTCCCGCAGCGCCTCCACCATACACCGTTTGTTGGAGGTGGACTTTCGCAGCGGCATGGAGACCCCTAGTTTTAAACGCAATGCGCAAAATCCTTTGCGCTGTGATGTAATGATTGTAGATGAAGTAAGCATGGTGGACGCCTTGCTTTTTGAAAGTTTACTTTTGGCTTTAAAACCCAATTGTCGTCTCATTTTAGTAGGTGACATTGACCAGCTACCCAGTGTGGGTGCCGGGGATGTGTTGCGTTGTATTTTGCAATCCGGCAAAATCCCTTCTGTCAGTCTCAACGAAATTTTTCGGCAGGCTGCCACAAGCTTAATTGTCCGAAACGCCCATGAAATCATGCTGGGAAACACCTTACAGGAAGGTGGCAAGAACGATGATTTCTTCTTTTTGCGTGCAAAAGGCCAAACAGCGCAAGACCTCATTTGTGATTTGGTGGCACGCCGCCTTCCTCAAAGCTACTCTTTTTCTCCTATTTCCGATATACAGGTGTTGTGCCCCTCGCGCAAAGAGGCGCTTGGCACGGTGGTGATGTGTTCTATCTTACAAGAACGTTTAAACCCGGCTTCTCCTCAAAAAACAGAGCTTAAGCGGCAGGGTTTTGTTTTTCGTGAAGGCGACAAAGTAATGCAGGTCAAAAACAACTACGACATCCCTTGGACACGTCTTTGTGGTGAAGTGGGGGCCGGTGCCTTCAACGGAGACATAGGGATTATTGAATCAATAGATGTGCGCGCCGGTGTACTTACCGTTCTGTGTGAAGACAGGCGCGTGCTCTATTCTATGGAACACCTACATGAACTAGAACTTGCCTATGCTGTCACCATCCACAAAAGCCAAGGTAGCGAATTTGAAGCCGTGGTAATGGCGGTGACAGGGGTTCCAAAACCGCTGCAATATCGCAATTTATTGTACACAGGTGTTACAAGGGCAAAACGGCTTTGTGTTTTGGTTGGAGAAGATGAGGTACTTGTAGAAATGGTTCATAATGCCAAAAAAAACATCCGTTTTTCCCATTTAACACAGTTTTTACAAGGGGATGATTGGTTGTGATTGTTCGTGTTTGCAACTTTTTGTTAAACCTAGTTTTTCCAAAACGCTGCCCTTTTTGTGGCGAAGTGTTAGGTTTTACAAAAGCCTGTAAATGTGATAAACAACTGATGGCTTTGCGGCTTTCAGCTGAGAAGCTATCTCATTTTTCTGTGCCGCATCTTGCAGAATCATGGGCTTGCTTTTTATACAAATCACCTGTTAGTACTGCGTGCCATCGTTTAAAATATGAAAATAGCCCGCATTTAGCAGTGCCTTTAGGGCAAGAGATGGCAAAATTGGCCCACACGCTTCTCCTTACACATCATATTGATTTTGTTGTGCCTGTGCCCATGACAGAAAACGCAAAAAAAGAGCGCGGATTTAACCAAAGCGAATTGCTTGCGCAAGAAATTTGCAAAGACACAGGGCTTATTTTACAAACAGAATGGCTTTTAAAATCGCGAGATACTGAAAAACAAAGAGAGCTTGGACGTGAAGAGCGACGTATAAATGTGCAAAACGCTTTTTCCATATCAGAAACCGCCAAATTTTCAGGAGCGTGCGTTTTATTGATAGACGATGTGCTCACCACAGGTAGCACATTGTCGGAATGTGCCAAAACTCTACAAAAAGCCGGTGCCAAATCCTGTTTTTCCCTCACCTTGCTTGCAGTGCCAAGCAGCGACTCTACCTAAAGCGTATTCTTACATTTTCATCTGCAAAGGCTTTAACCATTTGAAGATGTGAAATTCAGCTTTTATCCATTTTTGTTTCTTCTATTTGATGTTGATGTCACATAACAGACCAATTGATAAAGTCATCTTTACAAAAATGCTCGTCAATACACACAGCATCGCTTGCACTTTTTGTTTTATTTAACAAGAGTTTCACTCTGGTTTTGGCAATATTTTTGTATTTTAACAGTTCCATAACCACAAACATAATTTAACGAAGTTGCTTGGGTATGTCACTATAATTCTTGATTGATACCTTTGCACGCTAGCCCTACCAAACCCGATTTTTCACAATAGGCCCACTTTATGTGTAGCAAACACTTTAAAGGAGTAGCGAATGCTATCAAGATTCAGCGTCAAGAAACCTCTTACTATTTTTGTTGCGGTTGTTATGGTTATTATTTTGGGCTTTGTTTCCTTTGGCAACATGATTCCGGACCTTTTGCCCAGCATCAATTTACCATATGCTGTTGTGGTTACCGCCTATGTGGGCGCAACACCCGAAGAAGTAGAAGATACTGTTACAAGGCCACTGGAGCAGTCTATGGCCTCACTTGAAAATATAAACACCATCTCCTCTATTAATTCAGACAATGTTTCTCAAATTATACTGGAGTTCAATGACACTGCAAATATGGATGTAATGGTCCCCGAAATTAGGGAAAAAATTAATGCAGTATCTGGAAACTGGCCGGACACTGTCTCTACACCTTTTATAATGAAATTAAATCCTGATATTTTGCCCGTGGTTACCACTGCCGTGAACCTTGAGGGAAAAAGCAATGCAGAGCTTACACAACTGGTAGAAGACGAGCTGCTAAGTGAGTTGGAAGGTGTTTCCGGAGTTGCCAGCGTAGATATGAATGGCAATGTGCAAGAGCAAGTCAATGTACTTTTGTCCCAAAGTAAAATTGATGCTTTAAACCAAAGAATCAGCAATAGCCTGAGTGAAGAGTTTCGTGAGGCTGAAGGCGAGCTGGATGAAGCGGAACAAGAATTGCTTGATGGACTTTCTGAGGTAAACCAAAACCAGGATAGCCTTGAGGATGCAAGGCAACAACTGGAAGCGGGAGATGACCAGCTGATTGCACAAACGGTACAGGTGGAAAACACCCTGCAAAGCGAGCAAACGGCCCTTGAGAATGGCATAACCGAAGTACAAAATCAAATCACGCTTGCCAATGCAACTCTTTCCACATTAGAGACAACACACACCACGCTAACCGCCCTTTCGTCGGAGCTTAAAAATTTATACGCACGCAAGGATAGCTTAAGCGGCAATATTGCAGAGCTTACCACAATCAAAAACACCTACCCTGCACTCACTGCAAAGGTAAGCGATTTACAGGCACAAATTGCGCCACTTGAGGCACAAGAGGCGGCTGGCACTTTAACCGATGAACAAAAAGTACAACTGACGGCTTACCGAGCCGAGCTTGTTGTTGCACAAAATGAGGTGAATGTCGCCAATGCTAAGCTGGCTGCGCATGGCACTGACTTTGCCGGCATCGATGCAAAAATTGACGAATATAACTCAGAATTAACCTTGGTTGAGGCTGCGGTTTCGGCCGCAGAGGCCACCATGCGCACGCTGTCCATAAACAATGTGAGT
Organism: uncultured Oscillospiraceae bacterium; assembly: GCA_964370445.1. GTDB lineage: Bacteria > Bacillota > Clostridia > Oscillospirales > Ruminococcaceae > JAAYCI01. Next base: position 30,184 of record CAYJJK010000011.1, read on the forward strand.
GAACTGGATGCCAAAATCGCAGAAATGCTTACACAAATAGAGGCAACCAAAGTAGGCATTGCCCAACTGGAAGCCACCTTAACGCAAATGAAGCAAGGCGCTATCACACTATCTGAAGCTTTAGCAGAGCTAAGCCGACAGCAGTTAAGCGGTGTGCTTGAGATATCTGCCGGCCTTTCTGAAATCATCGCCGGGCAAGCTGCCCTAACCGGTGTAGAAACCGACCTAGAAAGCGCCAGAGAGCAAATGGATACAGCACGAGAAGATTTAGAAGAACAAGAAGAAAGTGCTTTACAAAGTGCCACGGTTGAAATCACGATGGATATGGTAAACCAAATTTTAACCGCTCAAAATTTTTCCATGCCCGCCGGATATATTACAGAGGACAATGTGGATTATTTGATTCGAATTGGGGATACGGTTGAAAGTTTAGAAGATCTACAAAACCTTCCGCTTATGCATATCGACATGGAGGACGTTGGCACCGTATACCTAAGCGATGTAGCCGATGTATTTTTAACAGACAACGCAAATTTACTTTATTCTAAAGTAAACGGCGAAAATGCACTTATTTTATCATTTTCCAAGCAGCCCACCTACGCCACAGCCACGGTATCGCAAAATTTAAATGAAAAATTTGCGCAGTTGTCTTTAGAGTATGAAGGGCTTTCATTTGCCAACCTTTTAGATCAGGGCGATTACATTGACCTCGTTATCGACAGTGTGTTAGAAAGTCTTATCTATGGTGCAATTTTGTCTATTTTAGTGCTACTATTTTGCCTTCGAGACATCCGCCCCACTGTCATTATTGCATTCTCCATTCCAATATCGCTTTTGTTTGCCATGGTGCTGATGTATTTTTCAGGTGTCAGTTTAAACATCATCTCCCTTTCCGGGCTCGCCATTGGCGTTGGCATGTTGGTAGATAACTCCGTTGTGGTTATCGAGAATATTTACAGGCTACGCTCTGAAGGTGTAACCACCTTTAAAGCCGCTGCTAAAGGCGCCTCTCAAGTTACCGGGGCTATTACTGCTTCTACCCTCACCACCGTAATGGTGTTTTTGCCCATTGTGTTTATCGATGGCATCACAAGAGACCTATTCACCGACATGGCGTTGACAGTGGGTTATTCCCTACTGGCCAGTTTATTTGTAGCCATTACCTTGGTTCCGGCTCTAGCCTCTAAAATGCTAAAAAAAGAGAAAGAAAGAAACGATTTTCTCTTTCAAAAACTCATCTCAAAATACGAAACAGCGGCAAGGGTTGCTTTAAACCGAAAACCAATTGTACTGATAACATCACTGGTTTTACTGGTTGGCAGTGCCACCCTGATTTTACTGCAAGGGTTCATTTTCATGCCAACGATGAGCAGCACAGAACTCACCGTAAGCGTTCCCCTATCACCAAATTCCCCCTTTGCAGATGACGTAGCACTGGCCGACGAATTTTACAACCGCCTTGATGAAATACCCGAACTGAAAACAATTGGCGTTACCTTGCCAAGCGAAGATGTGGATGCCGTAAGCAACTTTATGAGCATGAGCATGGGCGGTGCAGACGAAATTTCCATCAATTGCATTCTCTTTGATGATGCCGAAAGGGGCGACGCCGAAGTATCGCGCGAGATTGTAGCCATCGGCGAAGAATATGGCCTTGAGGTAGAGGTTACCGGTGCATCTTCGATGACCTCCATGTTTGGAGGGTCTGGGGTAACTCTCTCTGTATATGGGCAAGATTTAGACGACTTGATTGAGGAAGCCGAACGGCTTACACTAGAGCTTAGAAAAATTGAAGGCCTTGAAGATATTGACAATGGACTTAGTGATAATCAACCCGAAATAAGAATTACCGTAGACAAAGAAAAAGCCGTTGAACATGGGCTGCTCACTGCACAAATTTTTGCCGAAGTTGCCGAAAGAATTTTAACCGAAACCGATTCAACTGAAATTGAAATCGAGCAAGAAGACAGAGATATCGTACTTTATAGCGAAGAAAATCAAAGCATGCGTTTAGAAGACCTTGAAAATATGGTGATTGAATATGAGGACATGCAAGGTGAGCTTCAAGAAGCGGCGCTTTCTGAAATTTCCACCATCACCGAAACGCAAAGCCTCAACAGTGTGTTTCGGGAAAATCAAAGAAGAACTATCAACCTAAGTGCCACTGTTGCCGAAGGATACAATATCACCCTCGTCACAAATGAAATCACCTCTGCTTTAGAAAATTATGAACCGATTTCTGGCAATTCCATCGAAATCGGCGGCGAAAATGATACCATCATGGAAGCCATGGAACAACTGGTTTTGATGTTTCTTTTAGCCATTGTCATCATTTATGGCATCATGGTAGCCCAGTTTCAATCCTTAAAATTCCCATTCATTGTAATGTTCACCATCCCACTTGCCATGACAGGCGGCTTTTTAGCACTGCTTATCACCGGCCAAGAAATTAGTGTGGTTGCAATGGTTGGTTTTGTGATGCTCTCGGGCATCATAGTGAACAACGGCATTGTTCTTATCGATTACATCAATATTTTACGCGGAGGTGGCATGCCCAAACGCGATGCCATCATCCTTGCGGGCAAAACGCGTATGCGTCCCATTTTAATGACAGCGCTCACCACAGTGTTAGGCCTGGTTTTTATGGCTGTGGGTACCGGTGTGGGCACTGAAATGATGCAACCCATTGCCATTGTTTGTATCGGCGGGCTTTTGTATGCCACCTTGATGACTCTATTTGTGGTTCCTGTTTTATATGATATATTTAGCACCAAAGAGATAGAGGTTATCGACGTGTAATGCCAAAATGCTTACACTCTATCTTTTGAAATTCATTGGGCACAAGCGCCCATTTTGCATTTTATAAAAGCAAAAATGCAGTTAGTGCTATATAAAAAACAAGTATAACCATAATAATTTGCTGAAAATTCCATGATCGATTTCGTAGCCCATACAGCAATTTACTTTTGCAAAGTAAGCCCCTGTATACAGCAAATGCAGCGGCCACATACACCCCATATATCAAGCATTTTTCTGCATAAATCTGTGAATTTATATACAAATTTGTGTCAAATAAGACATTGACTACTTGCGTTCCGAATATCCCACCCAAAAGCGAGCATAGCCCTAAAAATAATACCACAAACTTTTTTTGTGTGCTTTGTTTTTGTTTCACTTCACCTTTGCCCCAAAGCATATGCGAATACTTTACAAACGAGAGAATTGTGCCAAAATTCACAACCAACATCAGCACTTCTAAAGGCTGCCCTTTTACGCCATACTGCATAAAATATTTAGAAATTGAGGCATTGAAAAACGGTGCTCCACTGATGGCCAGTATGCCTAAAATTGTGGCGATACCCGTCAGTGGCATGGTTTTAAGCACACCGTGTATTTTGCGAATGTCTCTTGTTTTATATTGTTTAATAATCATGCCTGCCGTTAAAAAGAGCAGTGATTTAAAAAGTGCATGGCAAATAATATGATATAGAGCGCCATAAGTGGAAATTTCATTTTGTGAAGTAAGTCCCAAAGACATTAGGCCAATTTGCGAAATGGTGTGAAAGGCCAAAATCAGTTTGATATCTGTTTGGGCAAGTGCCATTACAAACCCAATAATGGCGGTGCAAGCACCAATCACCGTGAAGAACAGTGTATAATCAATCACTTGTGAAAAAAGGCTTGTAAATACAAAAAACAAGTAGATTCCATTTTTTACATAAAGGCCAGACAAAATAGCAGATACCGACGAAGGTGCACTTGGCGTTGCATGCGCGCGCGGCAGCCAGCTAAACAAAGGGAAAAAGGCACTTTTTAAGCAAATGGCTGTCATGATAAACGCAAACGGAACCACCAAGCTTTCCGGATTAACACTTGGCATCATTTGCGAAATTTTTGAAATAGAAAGAACCCCAAATACTTTATAAAGATAACCGATGCCAAACAGATAAAACAACATACAGATCACTTGGGAAAGAAGATACACCATACCATCATAAACAGAGCGAGAATCGCGTTTATACATAATTAAAATGGCCACCACCACCGTGGCAACCTCTAATAAAACATAAAGATTAAATAAATCGTCTGCCAGAAAAACCCCACACAAAAGCCCCTGTAAAATCAAAAAAAGCATAACAAATTTTGAATCAAAAAAACTTTCGTGCATGGTATACAAAAACGAAATAAAAAACAAAAAAATGGATAGACCAACAAGGGCCAAAGTGTAGCGGTTTGCCGTAAGGGTAATGCCAAGAATTGGGTTTTGTGCACCCAGTGTTTCAAAGATACTCCCCTCTTGCACAATGCGCCAAAACACCCTGATAAAATATAAAAATAGCGCGCTCTCCAATATGGTTGCAAAAATTCTAAGCGGCAGCTTTGGCACGGTATAGGCCAAAACCGCACAAAAAATGGGCACCAGCACAAAATACAGTAATGTCATACATTATGATCCATCCTTTTTTTGTGTATCGCCGTCCAGTCAGAGTTTCCGTATAGGTGATATAAATGGATAAACATGCACAATGAAATAGCCGTAACCGCAACCCCTATTACAATTGCTGTTATCATCAACGCTTGCGGCAAAGGGTCGGCAACTGCTTTTGAGGCTGTTCCAATGGGTGCAGATGCTTGCGGTGTTGCGAACATGGTAACATAAAAGGTAACGGCAGCCACCTCCATAATACCGATGCAAATAACAGTTTTCAAGATACGACGGCTGCTAAAAATACCCGCTATACCTATAAAAAACAGTGCAAGCGAAACATTTTCTCCATTTAAAATTTCCATTCTTAAACCCCTTTCCAAAAGAGAAGCGCCCCTTATTTAGCCTCTTTAGCTAAGAGTCTTCATAATGAACAAACCGATAGAATACGATGCTAAGCCCACAAAACACTTTGATCCCAATTAAAAAATTCATCACAATCAAGTATCCCACATTGTATTCCGGCAAATGCAAATACAAATTGGAGGTTGCAAACACCACTGCTATAGCACACAACGTTAAAAACAACAATTTTTCAAGTTTTTCATAGGCATGAAAACGGATAAATTTTTCTGGTTTGATTAAATATACACAGATAAGAACTGCCGATAATGCCGCACCTCCTTGAAACCCTCCACCGGGAGTATTGTGCCCATTTACAATGAGATACAACCCAAGCATCATGATGATAGGAATGACAAGGGCAATGGTGTTTACAGGGGCTTTTTGTTTTTTTTCGTCTGCCTTTTCCAAAACCAAGGGTACTTCGTGCTCGTGCCGAGAAAAATGGATCACCCCCATCACGCTCACCAAAAGCATCAAAGCCTCAAAAATGGTGTCGAAAATGCGATAATTTAAATAAATTGATGCCACAGCGTTTTTTGCGTTTGTCTCAGAGGCGTAATGGTCCATCACCGCCTCAAACAACACAGGCGTCTGTGTGGCTGTTGTGCCAAGCGAAGCGTATACCGTAAGTAAGCCCGCAAAAAGTGCCAAAATGAAACCGAAAAGTCGAATCCATTTCATAATGCATCCTCGTCACTAGCGTTTACAAAAACCACGCGCTCGCCTACAAAAGTGTTTTCTAATATTTTTTTTATAGCAAGCACATGTAGCTCTGTGTCCGAGCCATATATTGTAATTTGATCATTTTTGCTTTGTAAAATCAAATCAAACAAATGCTCACTCGCAATTTTTTCAGGTTTCTCCCAGGTATACACTGCTTGCGCCTCTAAATCATGGCCTGAGAGGTATTGGGTAATTTGAGAGACAACGTCCTTCATTTCTGCTTGCAATTGGCGGTCACTTTTAGGTTTTTTTTCACCACAAGTAAAATAAATATAGAACGTTCTGTGTTTTTTTAAGGCCACAATCAATAAAATGGTGGAAAGTGCACTTCCAATTACGGCTTCGGCAATGGCAACATCCGGTTCATGATACAATAGATAGCAAAAAGAGGCCACAAGTGAAAAAGCGCCTAGCGCAATAATGATGCGTTTATAATTTCGACAAATCACAATATACACTGCCAGTACAAGCATCAAAATGAAAATCAGTTTATCTGCTGTCATCTTCTTCCCCCTCTCTTAGCTTATACCCCGAATAGTAGGCCGAGGCCGCAATGGAGGAAGTAACAATGGGGTTTATAATTAAAATAACCATCATGATAAAAACCACTTTTAACGTAAACCAATTGAATCCACTTAAAAACGCAACGCCAATGAGCACCGTAATAAAACCAACCGTATCTATATCCGCAGCAGAAAGAAGGCGTGCATAAAAATTGTGAAATCGCAACACACCAAGCAATCCAATGCTGATAAAAAAAATCCCCAACACAATTAAGAAAGTTCCTATGATGGTCATATTGTCCCTTTCCTCATTTGTCTTTGCGTAAAATTCTAGCTATGGAAGTGGTGCCCACAAAACCGAGCAGCGCAAACACCAAGCTGATGTCAAGGTAATATGAGTGCCCGTTTTGGTAGGAGTATAAAATCATAATCATGATGATTTTGCTGGACAACAACGAAAACCCCAGCAAACGCTCCCAAACAGATGGCCCCGCCAAAATGCGATACCCGCTAACAAATGCGGCAATAATTAAAATTAAGATAACAATGTTAAGAAACATTTTCACACCTCATTTTTTTTGGTGTATTTGGCAGCCGCGTTTTCAAGCGAAAGCAAAAGCGGTTCAAAGGCATCTTGTGGATTTTTTTCTTCTGCATGTACAGAAAGAACTGTAAACACGCCTTTTTTATTTTCTACTGTAACCGTGCCAGGTGTCAAAGTGATAGAGGATGCCAACATGTTGTGCAAAAATTCATTTTTGATGTCTTTATGGATACGAAAAGTTACAAAGTTTGGCTTTGCATCCCCTTTTATTATCATGATTGTGGCCCGTATTCCATTGCGGTAAATCTCTTTAAAAAGAAATGCCAAATACTGCAATAAATTCAAAGGCGGTAGAAAAAAAACTTGGCTATAGCGAAAGCCCAGCAACCGATTGGTTGTCCATAAGCATGCCACTGTCACCAAAATCCCTAAACCGATACTAACAAAAGATAAAGTTTCATTCATCACAAGCCAAACCAAAAATAAACCTAATGCCGAAACCAGCACCCCTATTTTTGAATACACCGTGATATCACCTCCAAACAAATGCATTGTTTTAAAATATTATACACAAAAGATTAACTTTTTTCAATATTTTTATTATTAATATCTACAAAAATTACCTTCTCGTCCTCACTTTCTTGCCTTTTATGATGTCATATACTATAATATTTTTCATTATTCTATTTTGCCTATATTGCCCAGTATTTGCAAATTTTCTAGTTTTTAGTATGTTACAAGGTATACTCCTTCAACATTCTTATAAGCCCTTTGGCACAAAATTCCCTTTTCTTTATAACTAACCTGCTTACAGCTTATATCTCCCTGCCATTTCACATTAAAATCCATCTTATCCACCGATGGAACCATTGAATTTTGCTCAAAAAAAACAACTAAACAGTTTTTGTTTAAACCATATAGTTCATAAAATTTAACTTTTTTATCTTTATCAAAGATTGGACATTTCTCTGTGTCAGAACGGAGCCCTATGCAAAATAAAACTTTTATCGCCATCGATCTCAAAAGCTTCTATGCCTCTGTGGAGTGCATGGATCGCGGCCTTGACCCAATGACAACCCACCTCGTGGTAGCCGACCAAAGCCGTACAGAAAAAACCATCTGTCTTGCCGTGTCTCCTTCTCTAAAAAGCTATGGTATTTCAGGAAGATCGCGGCTTTTTGAGGTGGTGCAAAAAGTGAAGCAAGTTAATGCCGAGCGCCGCCGATGCATCTCAGGCGGTGATTTTCGCGGTGTATCTTGCTCTGCGCCACAGCTTGCCTCATCGCCCGATTTAGAGCTTTCTTACATCGTTGCCCCGCCCCAAATGGGACATTATATACAAGTAAGTGCACTCATATATCAAATATATTTAAAGTACATTGCACCCGAAGACATGCATATCTATTCCATTGACGAAGTATTTATCGATGCCACACAATATTTAAAATTATATAAAACAACCGCTAAAGAACTTGCTATGAAGATGATTTTAGATGTGCTCAACACCACAGGTGTTACAGCCACAGCAGGCATTGGCACCAATT
>CAYJJK010000012.1:0-22049 GCA_964370445.1 uncultured Oscillospiraceae bacterium
CAAAATGGGTTCGATATTACAATGAAGTGCGGCCCCACAGTGCGCTTGGAGGAAGGCCTCCTGCGCCACAAAGTATCGTAGCGATACCGGCCTAAAAACGAGTAAGCGGCAACCTCCGTTTCGCTACGCTCCACTTCGGTTGCCGCTCAAGGGAAGGTTCTATACTAACATTGTGATTGGTACAAAAAACGGGGGGCAGCGAGGCTGTCCCACAAACTGTGTAAATGATATAATCTCCTATAAGCAAAGGAGAAAGAGAAATGGCGAAACTGAACGAAAAAGAGAAAGCTTTAGTAGATGCACTCGGAAAAGAGTGCCATAGCCCAGAGGAGGCCAGCGAAAAGCTTAAGACTCTCTTTGCGGGGATGCTTGAATCGATGCTGGAAGCAGAGATGGACGAGCACCTTGGCTACGAAAAGCACAATGTACAGGGACACGGCAGTGGGAACAGCCGAAATGGGTACGGACAAAAAACGATGAAAACGCAGTGGGGAGAAGCCGATATCACGGTGCCACGAGACAGAGACAGCTCTTTTGAACCGCAGGCTGTGGAAAAGCGTCAAACACGGACAAACGACATAGAAAGCCGTGTGTTGGCGATGTATGCCAAAGGCATGAGCACCCGCGACATCGAAGACCATTTGCGAGATATCTACGGAATAGAGGCTTCCAGCAGCCTCATCAGCCGGATAACAGACAAGGTGATGCCGTTGGTGACAGAGTGGCAAAACAGACCGCTGGACGCTGTATATCCGATAGTGTTCCTAGATGGAATTGTATTCAAAGTACGAAAAGATGCACGCGTCATTAACAAATGCGTATATTCGGTGCTGGGCATCAATATGGACGGACGCAAAGAAATTCTGGGGATGTGGATGAGCGAAAACGAATCGGCTAGTTTTTGGCTTGGCATCTGCAACGAATTGAAAAACCGAGGTGTGTGTGATATACTCATCGCGTGCAGAGACAACCTCAGCGGGTTCTCACAAGCCATAGAAGCCGCATTTCCGCGCACAGAGCAACAACTGTGTATCATTCATCAAATACGCAACAGCACGAAATATGTGTCCTACAAAGACCTCAAAGCGCTGATGGCTGATTTGAAACTGGTGTATGGTGCGGTGAGCGAGGAAGCGGCACTGGCCGCGCTGTGTGATTTCAGCGATACTTGGGGTAAAAAATATCCACAGATAGTGAAATCTTGGGAGGCAAACTGGGCGGAACTCAGCACCTATTTTAAATATCCGGGGGAAGTCAGAACGCTTATCTACACAACGAATGCCGTGGAGGGATTCCATCGGATGCTCCGCAAATACACAAAAACAAAAACCGTATACCCAAACGACGATGCTGTGAGAAAATCTGTGTATTTAGCCATTGGGGAAATCAGCAAAAAATGGACAATGCCCATTCGGGATTGGGGTGCAATCATCGGCCAGCTCAGTATCTTTTTTGAAGATAGGATTCCATCCTGAGCGAAAGCGGCGCGCCGCCACAGATTTGCCGCCTTCGCTCGGGCTACGCCCTCCCTACGGCGGCAAATCTGTGGCAAGCATCATCATTTTGGAGATTGGCGTTTACACACTTTCCGGGACACTCCCGAATTTTTGTATGTTTCGTGTTAACTGTTTTTGACAATTCCATAAATCGCTTTTAAGAGCTTTATCAATTAAACCTAAATCAAAACAAGCTTGCACTTTATGTTCATATCTAATTTTTGTTTTATCAACAATTTTTGTTGCCTTATGAAATGTTAAGATATCTTTTCCGTCGTGATGTAGTTCGCTGACTCGTTTCCTTCTTTTATCCTCTTGGCTTTGCCACATTTCCCTTTTTGTTTCGAAACATCTGCGCATATCGCTTTTCAATTTCCGCCCATGGGATGCTTTCCGCCTGCCCGAAATCATCAAAGCAGATTTGATTGTCACTGAATTTGTACAAAGGTTTTCCCTCCAAGATGCGTTTTCTGCAAAGGTTTTGCGTGAATTTGGGGATTCTTCTTGTATTTATTATACAATATCACCTTTGTTTTATACATGGTTTCGTCTGTTTTTGTTTGTTCAGTGGGCATTAATTATGAGATAATGTATTCGTTGTATGAAAATAAGCATACACTATAAAGTTGAATCTAAGAATAAAGCATTGTATTACGTCCTATTTTCAGTGTCCAAAAAAGCAAACTTCTACTTCTAGAATTTCCCCATCCACTGCATTGATTGTGTAATTGTATTCTGTTCGATCTATATTCCACTCTACTTCATACTCAGCAAAACCGTCATCAATGTCAAATTCCACCCTGACCATTGGAATATCACTTTCGGTTATACCGGCGTGCTGTAATGCAGTTGTTTGCGCTATTTCTTCATCAATATAGTCTCTATTTCCTGCTTGTGATGCTGTGTTGCTTCTTATTTTCATCTCATAGCTATAGCTTAATATTCCACCCGTCTGGGCATCAATTTCATAATCGTATTCTTTGTTGTCACTTATAAATTCAACATCATACTCTGCAATGCCATTATCATAATCAATATGACAAGATACAAATGTTGTATCCTCCTCGCTAATATCTGCGTGCTCAAATGCTATTGTTTGTGCTTCTCCTTCGCCAATAAAGCTGTTATTCGCCTCAGTAGTTGATCCTGTTGGCCTTGCCGCAAATGTTACTGTTCCACCAACCATTGTTAGGGCAATCATTGTTGTGCAAAGTCCAAAGCTGATTTTTTTTACCATTTTTTTCGTTTTCATAAGATTTTCTCTCTTTCTTTTTTATAAAATTTTATTTTGTTTTTTTAAAAAAAAAATTTATAAAACCAATAATAAATATCATCGAAAATATTAATTATACTCTATGTCACTTTCCCACACTGTTCCATCTATAGCACTAATTGTGTATTCATATTCCACATGTTCACCTCGCCACTCCACATCATATTCAGCAAAACCATCATCATAATCAAAACTGCACTTTACATGGCCAACAAAATTTGCATCTACGCCTGCATGATTAATCGCTGTAGCGATTGCCATATCTTTGCCAATGTATTTGGCGTTCTCCCAAATTTTAAAACTTACCGTTCCTCCAATGCCAATTGCAACAATCGAAATTAAGGCTATAATCCCGGTTTTTTTTGTAAATATTTTTTTAGTGATGTTTTTTGCTTTTGTAAAAAATTCAGATTTTTTTTTAGCTAATTTTTCTTTACTATCCATAACGAATTCCCACCTTATCATTTAAAGTAATTGTTCAATAATGAAATTATATAATGTGGAAATTAAAGTAATATTAAAACAGTTAAATTTATTTTGGAAATTTTACAGTAAATAAGCTGCCTTTTTCAATTTCGCTTTCCACTTCAATTTTTGCATGGTGTAACGTTGCAATTTGTGCTACCATTGCAAGCCCCAGCCCCATGCTTCCATTTTGGCCGGCAGTGCGTGAGGGATCAACTTGATAAAATCGTTGCCAAATATACGCTTGTTGCTCTTTTGAAATCCCAATGCCATTGTCTTTTACCGATAGAATGATTTTCGTGTCATTTTCTTCAAGCATAACTTTCACATATCCATTTTCTATCCCATAATGAAATGCATTGTTTATCAAATTTGTAAGCAACCGCATAATCATCACATCATCAAATTTTCCGTTAATATTTTGTGGGATGTCATACTGCAATTGTATGCCATTTGGAGCAATGTGCTTGTATTCTTTACAGATATTTTCCACAAGGTCACTTAAGTTCACCTGTTTCAAATTTGCTTTTTCAATTCCTCTGTCAAGGCGCATCAGATTTAGCAAATCGTTTATTAGTCCAGACATTTTAAATGCTTGCCTTTGCACCGTTTCAAGGGCATCTTCCTTGTCTTCCGCTGTTGCATTTTTTCCTATTGCATATTCGCATTGTGCCAAAATAACTGCAGCTGGTGTTCTTAACTCGTGAGAAACATCAGAAGTGAATTGTCGCTCTGCTTCAAACGCACCCTCCAGACGCTCAAACATGATATCAAATGTATCTGCCAATTTATGCATCTCGGAACTTCCGTGTTTTAAGTCGATTCGCAAAGAGAGGTTTTCGCTTTCACTGATTTCATTCGCCGTCTTTATAATCTTATCTACTGGACGAAATGCATTCTTGGCAATAAAGTAACACCCCAGTGAGCCTAGAAGAATTAAAACAGGCAGAGAAAATAGAACCATTTGCATAATACTGTTTGTTGCACTTGCAACTTCGTCCACGGCAATAACACCACGCACCCATATAGGTGATGGATAATCTTCTACCCGAGATAATACATCGTAGATATAGTAATTTGCTCCATCAATTGTGATTTCTGTTACTTCTTCGTTCTCAAACGTTGCTTCGCGTGCAAATCCCTCAGGAAGATTTCCCGCTATGGGCTCACCATTTTCAGTATATAGCAATGTATATACGCTCGTTTTAAAAAAATCTATCTCATCTGTTTCGATTTTTCCATCATCAAAATCCAACTCATCTGCATTGTCATTCACCACTTCCTTAAGGATTTCTATACTATTTGTCGCAATAATCTCATCACTTAAAGAAAATATAAGAATCACAAAAACCAAAGCCATTATGAACATAAGTAATGCTGTCCAAAGGGTAAGTTTAAACTTTGCTGATATTTTCCTCATAATTCCTCCCTCAACACATAGCCACTGCCCCTTACCGTATGTATTAACTTTGTGCTGTAATCACTGTCTATTTTTTTTCTAAGATAGCGAATATATACATCAACCACATTTGTGCCGCCTTCATAATCATGGTTCCATACATGGTTTTCAATTGCATCTCTTGAAAGCACAATTCCCGTATTATACATCATATACTTCAAAATTTCATATTCTTTTGCCGACAAATGAATGGGATTATCGCCTCGTATTACAATGTGAGAGCTTGTATCTAGGGTTAAATCTGCAACGGTTAAAACATTTGTTATCTTGCCCGATTTCTGCCTTGTCATCACACGGATACGTGCCATCAACTCCTCTAATGAAAAAGGCTTTATAAGATAATCATTTGCACCCAAATCAAGACCTTTTACCCTGTCGGTTACGGCATCTTTTGCGGTTAAAAAAATCACCGGTGTTTCCATACCTTTTGCACGCATTTTAGCAATAACGTCAAACCCGCTTTGTTTTGGCATCATTATATCCAAGATCACAGTGTCATAGTCTGTACTTATAATATAATCAAATGCCTGTTCACCGTCAAAGCAACTGTCTACTCCATATCCTTCGGATACCAATTTTTTTGTGATGATTTTATTCATATCTCTTTCATCTTCAGCAACCAATATTCGCATGATTTTTCCTCTCTTTCATACCTTGTTTTCATTTATTATACTATATCACGCATATTAAAATATCATTAAAATTATATTTATTATGTAAGGGTGTGTTTGCAAATAAAGGATAATGAAAAATGTATGCAATATTTCTGAGTAAATCTTATTTAATGTGCGCAAAGGCATCTTTGCAATAAACAATGATGTAAGCTAGGGGATAGGGGAAATCCATAAAGATCAGTTCAGAGTTGTTTTTTAGCAATAAAACATCAACATACATCATAAAACAAAAAGCAGCCAACTGATTTTGATAATCAGTTGGCTGCTTTTTATGGACAACTTCTGTTGGGTTATCTTAAATACAGGACAAACTTATTTATAATAGTTTTTTTGGTGCATTTATTGTATTCATGCAAATATTTCTTTCGCTTTTTCCATGTTTTTGCGTACTTTAACGCCAAAGGGACAGTTTGGCTCGCATTTGCCACACATCACGCAATCACTTGCATTTGTTTTTAATGAAGTATAGTGCTGACGAACACTTTCGGGAACGGGCTCTTGCTGCAGTGCCAAATCAAGATATTTAGTTACCGCTGCAATATCAATCTGCGATGGACATGGCTGGCAATGATTACAGTACATACATCTGCCTGTCATAACAACTTCTTTGCCGCTTGTGAAAATATGGGCATATTCTCTATCCTTTGGTGATACCTCATAGTACCTTGCAGCTTCTGCCACCTGCTGCGGATTATCACAGCCAACTATGACAACTTTTACTCCGCTGCGATCTAAACAATATTGTATGCACTGGGGCACACTCATCGCAATACCGAAAGGCGAGCTTTTTTCATTTAACAAGCTACCCGCCCCAAGAGGCTTCATAACCGTGATTGCAACACCTAGATTTTCACAAGTATTATATAATGTTTGACGCGCTTCATCTACAACCCAACTACTTTCGCCCATCCCTTTGTATCCCATTAAATTGTCAATTTCAGTGTCCGCATGTTCTAGGTCATAAGCTGCATTTATGCTAAACATCAGCACATCAATCAAACCACTTTCTACCGCTTTTAGGGCTATTTTAGGATTATGAGAACTAAGCCCAATATGGCCAATCACGCCTTTTTCTTTTAGTTCCTTTGCGTATTCGATAATTTCAGTTTCAAACACAGCCTTAAAATCATCTTCATTGTCAACATAATGGATCATACCAATGTCGATATACCCGGTATCAAGCCTTGTAAGCAAATCTTCAAAGGATGCTTTTGTTTTGGCAATGTCACGGCTTCTCCCATACTGCTCATCTTCAAATACAGTACATAGATGTCCTTGAATAACAAAATTTTCCCTCTTGCCTCTTATTGCATTTCCTATAATATCCCTTGTTGGGGCTTGTGGCATGAAAACATCAATAAAGTTCATGCCTACATCTGTTGCCTTATCCATTATTGCCTTTGCTTGTTCTGCCGTTTTACCGTTAAATAACTCGCCCCCAAGGCCGATTTCAGAAACCTTAATCTGTGTTCTTCCAAGAATTCTATAGTTCATATTTTCTCCATTCCTCACTAGTGATAAATGTACCCAAAAAGGCATAATTGATATTATGGTAAATATTATACTATTGTGAAATTATACAGTCAATACGGCACTTTTTTAACCATTAGTGAAAAAAAGGTAACCATTATAAATAGCGAAAAGTATAAAAAAGGCCATCCATTGAGCCTGCAATAAAAATAAATGGTGGGGAAGCTAAGGCTGTGATTATATACCCATTTGCCACTGAAAAAATATTTCAATACTTGCTTCATAATGCAAAGAAAATCTTATAAAAAAACTACCAATCAAATACGCGAGCATAAAACCTAGGGTTTTATGTTACATTATAATATAAGAGGGAAGACCATGAAACAAACCAATGTCAATATGAATAATATAAACCATAAAATATTAAATAAAAATTATTGAAATATCGATACCATAGATAGATCGTTTTATTTTATTGTTTTTCTTAAAAAAAAGCAATAAATGTCATTTAGCATACTCTCTTAATAGGTGATTATCAATTGAAAAAAATGAAAACAATAGATTACAAGCAAATTACAACAATATTACAATGCACAAAAAAATATTGTGTTTTTGTGGAAAGTGCACTATACTTATGCATGTCATGTTCCGCAGCTTTTTTTTAAAGCATAAACTGTGAAATATATTGACAAATCATACATTCAAAAATAATGGAGGTTCTAACAATGAAAAAAGTACTAGCAATGTTATCCGCACTGACCATGATGTTTGCTTTTGCCGCTTGTGGCGGTAGTGAAGAAGCCCCTGCATCTTCTGCAGCTCCTGCTAGCGAAGCTGCTCCTGCATCTTCTGCTGCTCCTGCCAGCGAAGCTGCTCCTGCTAGCGAAGCTGCTCCTGCCAGCGAAGCTGCAATGGAAGAAGAATACTTCAGCCAAGATGTAACCATCACCAATAGCTTAGGTTTTGACATCTACGAGCTTTACATCTCTCCTTCTGACGAAGCCGATTTCGGTCCTGACCTTCTTGGTGATGAAATTTTCGCAGCTGGCGAAACTGTAGCTTTCACTCCTGAAGTTGTTGGCACTGCCGACGCTACATGGGATATCTCCATTGTGGATGCTGAAGGCACAAGCGCTGACTTCATGGGCGTAAACTTCTCTGAGTCCACCACTATCGACATCAGCATGGGCGATGACGGCGCAACACCTACTGTTACAGCAATGTAAGAGTAAGCCTACTCATTTAGAATTTATTAAATGAATCAATCCCTTTTGGATATGCACATTTTTAGAAATGATGCATACCCAAAGGGGATTTTGTTATATGGAAATAAAACAGGAATACAGCCTTAAACAACAGATGTGAA
The DNA here is from genome assembly GCA_964370445.1 of uncultured Oscillospiraceae bacterium. Lineage (GTDB taxonomy): Bacteria > Bacillota > Clostridia > Oscillospirales > Ruminococcaceae > JAAYCI01. The sequence continues at coordinate 8,204 of CAYJJK010000012.1, forward strand.
AAAAGATTTTGCAATAAAAATAGCCAACCCCTTTTGCGCGTGCGCATTAAAAGGGGTTGGCTATGATTAAAAAACTTTGTAAAGCCTCATCTTTGGTGCTGAAGAACCTCTACTGCTATACTACACCAAGCTATTTTGAGCTAACATACTCGTTTAAAGGCTTTATGGCAAACAAATTGTAGGGAAACTGATCGGTGGTGACATAGCCAGCTGGGGCGTCAATCAATTGTGGAATGCGGTTAACAAGCGTTGCACATGTTAGTTCTACTGTTGCCGGCTTATTAACAATCGCTGTTGTATTGGGTTCTCCGCATAAGCTCCATTCATTTTTATCAAATTCGTCGGAAGAAAACACTTTACCCACACATTCGGTTTCAAGTGTGATACCCTCTTCTGTTTTAGTGGTTACAACAGCACGCATGCCCGTGGGTTGTCCGGCTTTGATGGTAAGCCCTAGCGTTTCCGATACCAAGTCTTTGTCATGGGTGCAGGGGAAGCACTGTTGTGTTTGAGAAATGACTGTAAGACCCATTTTTCCACACAGCCAACCGTTTTGGTTCCACATATAAGAAGGGACATATTCGCCGCTTTCCACAGCCACCTTAATGTCTTCAGAGGAATGGTTATTGTAATTTGCAATCTTTTCAGCAAACTCCTCCGTTGATAATCCGGCACCATGTCCTTCTGCAAGGGCAATTCCATAATCTTCTACATTATACCAACTGCTACCTTTGATGGTATTGATGGTGAAAGAGGAACCGGCTAGATTGGTCACCATTGTTCCCCAGTAAAGATCGCAATAGCCAACACCGGTTAAGGTGCAACCACCACTTTTGGCCAGTTCATCAAGCTTTTTTGTCAATGTAGGAGAGGAATTCCAGGGGTAGAGTGCTTCTTCACAAGTCGTGATTGCATTGATGCCATTTTTAGCGCAAATAGTAAAAATATCCTCAAGCTCTGCCACTGTGCTGCGCGTGGCAATGATACAAACATCCGGTTTTAACTCTTGAAGCATAGATTCTGCATCGCTTGCATTTGATATGCATACGCCCACCTCTGGGTAGCCATCGCCAATGATTTCACTTACATCTTTGCCGATAATGGCAGGGTTCATGTCAAAAGCTGCCATTAAATTGCACCCTTTTTCTATTGCGTATCGCATTAGCCAACGGCTCATTTTTCCACAACCATATTGCACAACTGTAATTTTAGAATTCATAAAACCCTCCTGTGTATTTATGATGAATGATATATATTATAAATACTGTTTTACGTAATGTCAATGTATTTTATGGGGTATAAATAAAAAAACAAAATCATATTGGCAATATTTAAAATCATTAAAACTATAATTCAGCCTCATCAGCGTTTAACGTTTTTAGAATGATATCATGTATCATCACCGGGTTGCCATTTCCGGCTGTTTTTGCCATCACCTGGCCCACTATCGCTTTGAGTACATTTGTTTTACCATTTTTATAATCCGTAACAAATTTTGGCGAATTATCAATCACCTCATTCACATACTTTGCCAATACCTCTTTATTGTTAATTTGGGCAAAACCTTGTTCATCCACATATTCTTTCACACTGGCGATGCTTGGTTTATTCCATAATTGATATACCAGTTTTTTGCCTATCTGATTGTTGATATACCCTGTGCCAATAAGCTGTGAAATTTCCGCAAAACTAGATGCATCCATTTTAGGATTTTTATCACCTTCTTCATTTAAAATTTTCAACACATCACCGACAAAAAGATTTGTCAAGACTTTTGTAAAGGTTGTTTGCTTTGCAGCGTTTTCAAAATAATCGGCAATATCTTTTTCGGTTACAATGAGTTCTGCATCATATGACGAGAGTTTATATGCTGTACATAATATGTTTTTTCGGGCATCCGGAAGCAGGGGAATGTCCTTTAGAATCTTATCCACTGTATTTTTTGAAATCTCAATTGGGGCAAAATCCGGATCGGGAAAATAGCGATAATCATTTGCATTTTCTTTTGTACGCAAAGAAAAGGTCTCTCCATTTTTTCGGTTGAAACGTCTGGTCTCTTGCACGATATTTTCACCGTTTTCAAGTGAATGAATCTGCCGCTTGTACTCATATTCAATGGCTTTTGCAACAAACTGAAATGAATTGAGATTTTTTATCTCTGTTCGGGTGCCATATTTTGTTTCTCCCATTTTTCGAACAGATAAATTGACATCACAACGCAGTGAACCCTCATTCATTTTACAATCTGAAATGCCGATATAGAGTAAAATTGCACGCAATTTTTTAAAAAATGCAACAGCCTCTTCAGCAGATCGCATATCGGGCTCTGACACAATTTCAATCAGTGGCACACCACAGCGGTTGCAGTCAATCATGGTGCCTTGTATTTCATTGTGCAAAAGTTTTCCAGCATCTTCTTCGATGTGAATACGTGTAATTCCGATTTTTTTAGAGACTTTATTTGTTTCAATTTCAAGCGCACCTGCAAAGCACAGTGGCAAATCAAACTGAGATGTTTGATAAGCCTTAGGTAAATCGGGATAAAAATAGTTTTTCCTATCGAGCTTTGAATGTGTGGCAATTTTGCAGTTGGTGGCAAGGCCGGCTTTTATGGCAAAGTTCACCACCTCTTCATTGAGCACAGGCAAAGTACCCGGCATACCAAGGCAAACCGGACACACCTGTGTGTTGGGGTCGGCACCAAAAGTGGTGGGACAACTGCAAAATATCTTGGTTTTTGTATTAAGCTCACAATGCACTTCAAGGCCAATCACCATCTCATAGTGTTCAAATTTCATGTTATTCCTCAATATTTTGTTGTAGATGGTATGCACCATTTTGTTTTTCAAAGGCATAGGCAAGCCTATAAAGGGTTGCCTCACTAAAAGCTTTGCCTATCAGTTGCATAGAAAGCGGCAAGCCCTTTTTTCCTTGCTTTAAAGGCAGAGAGAGCGCGGGTAAACCGGCAATATTAACGGGCACAGTGTAAATGTCTCCCTTATACATATCCAGAGGATTTGTTGTTATTTCACCAATTTTATAAGAATTGGTTCGTGCAACAGGGGCCAAGATGCAGTCATATTGTGTAAACACTTCAAAAAAATCTCTCATAATCAAGGTGCGCACTTGTAGAGCTTTTGCATAATATGCATCATACTGTCCGGCACTTAGGGCAAAAGTACCTAGCATGATACGACGTTTCACTTCTTTACCAAATGCTTCACTGCGTGAATTTTTATAGAGCTCTTCAAGGTTGGTAAAGGTTTTGGCCCTGTAACCATAGCGAATGCCGTCAAAACGAGCAAGGTTAGAAGAGGCTTCGGCACTGGAGAGAATATAATACGCAGGGAGAGCAAGCTCTAGAGAAGGCAGGGAAACTTCGCTTATAGTGGCTCCAAATTTTTCATATTCTTTGGCTGCATTTAAAACAACTGAAAGTACTTCATTAGAAACGCCATCTTTAAAATATTCTTTTGGCAAAGCAATTTTCATTCCTTGAATATCATTTTCCATCTCACATGTGCAATCTTTATAATGCCTTTTTTTAGAAGTACTGTCTTTTTGATCATAACCTTGGATAGCATTTAACACAAGGGCATTGTCTCGTACATCCTTTGTAAGCGGCCCTATTTGGTCTAAGGAGGAGGCAAAAGCAATGAGTCCGTTTCTTGAAACCGTACCGTAGGTAGGCTTCATACCCACAACACCACAAAAAGCGGCCGGTTGACGAATGGAGCCGCCGGTGTCTGACCCTAGGGTATACACTGCTTCATTGGCGGCCACAGCTGCAGCGGAACCGCCGGAACTTCCGCCCGGAACATAAGATAAATTTCGAGGGTTTTTGGTTGTTTTAAAAAATGAATTTTCGGTGGTAGATCCCATTGAAAATTCGTCCATATTCAGTTTGCCCAGCATAACAACATCGTTGGCTTTGAGGCGCTCCACCACATGGGCGTCGTAGCTGGGCACAAAATTCTCCAGCATCTTGGAAGCACAGGTGGTTTTGATGCCCTTTGTGCAGATGTTGTCTTTAATAGCACACGGAATGCCTGCAAGAGGGGAGTAGTTTTCTCCTTTTTCTATTTTTTCATCCACAGCCTTTGCCGTTTGCATAGCCTGTTCAAAAGCACAAAACAAATAGGCGTTAATTTCTCCATCTTTACGTTGTATATTATTTATATAGCTTTTGGTGAGTTCTTGCGAAGAAACCTCATTGTTTTTTAACATTTGGCATAGTTGCGCCATAGTTAGATCTGTTAATTTCATGGTTTCGCTCCTTATTTTATCACTTTGGGCACAGTGATATATCCGTCAAATGTTGCAGGAGCATTATACAATAAGCTCTCTCGTTCGTTTTGATTTTCCACCACGTCTGCTCTAAACACATTTTTTGTTGAAAACATGTGTGCAGTACTATCCACATCTTTGGTGTCAATAGAACTCAGCTGGCTTGCAAAATCGATAAAAGCCTCCATTTCATTGGCTATAACCGTTTTTTCACTTTCACTTAAGGTTAGCATTGCAAGGTGTGCCACATGATCTACATCGATTTTTTGTCGTTTTTCTGCAAGGGAGTTTTCCTCATCCTGTAAAAATTCAACTCCATTTTCCATTTGTTCTTCCTGCAGGGAATGGGGAAGGGGTTGTGCCTGTGAAAACACTTTGATATCCTCTGCAAGCAGTTCAACTGTACCGATGGCAATAGCGTTTGACTCACACAGACGCACATAACCTTTACATTGCACCATTGTTTGAGGTGCTAAACCTTTTGCCGTTGAAAAAGCATTAAAACTCATATTGGCAGAGTTACACACCACTTGCAATACACCCTCATGATCTTTTAAATCCATATAAATGACACCGCTTATGTCATACTTTTCTTGTATAATGCCACAGACAGTGATGTAATTGTTAATTTGTTCTTCTGAAACTTGACCACAACATATGTTTTTCAACAGTACAACACCCTTTCCTTTTCAACAAAACAGCTTTCGCCCCACATAAGGGACGAAAGCCATTACTCTTTCGCGGTACCGCCCAAATAGGTTTTAGAACTTTGCTTGTAGGCAAGGGCCTTAACAGCTGATATTTCTTTAAGTTAAGGTGTTAAAACATGTTTGGGGCGGCTGGCAAATCTAAGGTTTTTATTTAAAAAAATGCATTATTTTGTAGCAACAGTCAACCCTCTGCAACATCAATTTCAGCTTGTTTTTTCTTCCTTGTCTTTGCGCTATATTTAATTTTCTACATGGTATCATAACATGAAAACAAAGTCAACGTATGTAATCATAATTCCAATTTAATGCAGTGGTTATTTGTGAACTTTTATTATATTTTATAAGTATAAATTGAAATTTTTATGTGTTAAAAACAGCGCATATATTGTATAATAATAGTAAAGAATGTAAAAAACACAAAGACAAATAGGTGCCATTCATCTATATATGATGAACAATGGGGGAATAGCAATGACAGAGCGAAATGAAATTGCATTTGATCGGTATAAACATTTGTTAACTACCCACCCATATGATACTGTTATGTCCCATGAAATTGTAGAAAAAACAGATAGCACGGTTACTGTTCGGTATGAGTTGTTGAAAAACAGCAGTATGGAATTAACATATACCATTGTTTGTAAAAGTGATGTTGAAAGAATGCGTGCCCTTGGTGAAAAAATAAATTTAGATAGGTGCTATTTAGAAGAATTTGACTGCATAAAATGGATGGGCGCCAGTGATGGCAAGCCAATACTAAAAGGCTTTTCTGCCGAATGTGCCTTTTTTTGGGGAAAAACCGATTTTACAGGGGCACAATTTCAAGAAGGTGATGTATCATTTTTGGGAACAACCTTCAAAAGTGGAGACGTAAAGTTTGATACGGCTATTTTCAACACTGCAAGCGTCTCGTTTGAAAAAATAAACTGTGGTTATGGCAAGATGTCATTTTCCCACACCGATTTTGGGGATAGCGAGGTCTCCTTTGTAAGTGCCGGGTTTGGGGATGGTGGCGTGGTATTTGACGGTGCTCGGTTTGGGGCCGGAAGTACCACATTTAAAAATGCAATCTTTGGCAACGGAAATGTCTCTTTTGTGGAAACACAATTTGGTGATGGAGACGAAGTGTTTGACGGTGCTCAGTTTGGCGATGGGGAAATTTGGTTTGGGCGCTCTGTGTTTGGCTCTGGCAAGGTGTCTTTCGAAAAAACCAATTTTGGCAACGGGGATGTTTCTTTTTGGGAAACCGATTTTGGCCAAGGGGCCACTTCATTTAATAAAGCTGTTTTTGGTCAAGGTGAAGTTTCATTTTGTGGCACCAACTTTGGTGATGACTATGTTTGGTTTGACGATGCTGATTTTGGTGTGGGCAGTGTTTCCTTCATGGGGACACAGTTTGGCAATAGCAATGTCCGTTTTTACAGGACAAATTTTGAGGATGGGGATGTCACATTTTTTGGTTCCACTTTTGGTGAGTGTGAAGTGCGTTTTTGGAAAACCAGCTTTGGCAATCGAGAGGTGAATTTTACAAGTGTGATGGCTTCGCAGGCAACCATCACATTTATTGGTTGTAATTTGCTTAACCATGAAATTTTTAGATTTAAAACTGTAAAAAGATTGGAATTAATCGACTGCATCATCGATGGCGTATTGCTTTTGAACAGTGAGAAAAGAGAAATGGTGCAAATTGAAGAGCTTTCTTTTCTAAACACCAAAAACCTTGGAAGTATTTTTGTTGATTGGGAAACGGCAAAACATGCAATTGCAAACTATCAGGGAAGTAGTGCAGATAAACCCGAAGAACGCAACCGAAAAAAGGCAAACCAACTGAAGATGTTGAAAGAGAACTTTCATAATTTAGGCGAGTATGATAGTGAGGATGAGGCCTTTGCTGAATATATGAACTATCGACGAAAAACCCAGCCTCATCTTCTTCGGTTTCCCTCATGGGTTCTTTCTGCCATAGCAGGATACGGAACAAGGCCTGTGCGGCTGTTTATCACCATGCTTATGGTAATTGCCATGTTTGGATTTTTATTTAGTGGAAATGTGCCGTTTGTGGAGATGGTTGGCAAAGAAGAATTGAGCGAACAATTTTTTGGCTTGGCCCGTGGCATCTATTTTAGCATGATTACCTTTATGACTATTGGCTATGGTGATATTTCTCCTTCAAATGTATTCACCGCCTTTTTAGCGGGCCTTGAGGGTTTTTCGGGGCTATTTTTAATGTCATACTTCACAGTATCTGTGGTGCGAAAAACTTTACGGTAAAATTTTGGGATAAGCTAAAACAATTCGGTCACTGATGATAAAATATGACTATATAGAGAAAATTTAAAAATCCACCATGAAATAGGCTTTTGGAATTTTTGATTTGCAAATTTAGATTGCTTTTCAAAACATTCTTTAGGCCTTATTATGGTATGAGTAAATATAGCGATTTTCATATATTTTTCTGTTATATTTTGTTAAACAACGACAAGCAAAATGACAATATTTTTATTTACATTTTGACAAAAAAGTGGCATAATAGTATTGAAAAGTCGGTTTCACGTAACCGATATGTAACCACAGTTGAGTTTTAACTGGTAAAACAATAATAGGAGAATGATTATGAACAGCATTGTTGCACGCTTTGGTTTTATGAAAAAATGGTGGGCAAAATGGTTGTTTGTTTTTTTGGCCATTGCCATTGCGGCACTGTTGGTGCTGTTTTTAGTTAATCTTTCAAAAGCTACTGCCATAACCATGCGCCTTGTACAAACTGAAGGTGAAGTAAATTTAAGCAATGATGAAAATCAAGAACTGGACATTGAGCATGGTATGCGCCTATTTAGTGGAGACTCGCTTGAGACTGATGTAGATAGCTATGCATACATCAGTCTTGATGATGTGAAATCTGTACAACTTGATGCTTTGTCAAGCTGTACTTTAAAGGAAGATGGAGAGCATTTGCAGGTGGATTTAACAGAAGGGAATTTGTTTTTTGAAGTTTCCTCTCCACTGGAGGCTGAAGAAGAATTTAATATACGCACTTCCAATGCGGTTACCAGTATTCGTGGCACCTCTGGCTATGTGGTGAACGAAAGCACTACCTTATCACATATCACAATACTCACGGGTGAGGTTCTTATTCAATATATGAACCCCAAAACAAATGAGGAGGATGAAATTGCAATAACTGCCGGAGAAACAATCACGGTAAACACTGCAGAAGGTTCCGATGATTCCTATGAATTGAATGAGACAAATCCAAACGACATTCCATATTTTGTGATTTCTGGTTTACAAAACAACAATACTTTGCTTGCCGAAATTAAAGAACAAAGTGGAATGGATTTAACATCTACAGCAACCAACGCCACAGAATATTTGCAAAACCAGGCACAACATCAAAATTCTTCCCAGGATGATGACGACGATGACGACAGTGACGAGGACAACAATGATGATGACCTTAACAACCAAACAGTAGATAATGACCAAGATAACAACAATAACAACAATGGGCATAGCAACAATAACGATAACGATAACGATAGAGAAAATCATCAACAAAGCGATGATGATGATGACATCAACGATGGAGATCATACTCATGAACAACCACAAAATGCAGGCACTGCAACACCGCAAGAAAACGATCCTCCTGATGACACAGCAGCTATCCCTGAACAAGTGAATGCACCGGCTACAGAGCAAGCTCCTGTTGTTGCGCCACCTTCTGATGATGACAATGATGATGACAACGATAACGATGGTGATGATGATGGTGATGATGGTGATGGGGACGGGGATGATTAAAAACAGAGCTGCCTATAAGTTTTTTTGAATCATTAAGTGGTAGAATGGAAAAAGAGCAGCACTTCACAAACGCAATTAAAATATAATAAATTTCAATAAAATTTCATTTTATGCCTTGACACACCTCACATATTGTGTATACTTGATATATACAATATGTGAGGTGTGATTCATTTGGAAGTCATTATAACCAATACAAGCAATAGCCCTATTTATGAGCAAATTTATGAGCAAATTAAAACACAAATTATTAAAGGAATATTGCGGGAAGGTGAGGCTTTACCCTCTATGCGATTGCTGGCAAAGGAGTTGCGTATTAGCGTTATCACAACAAAACGTGCTTATGAAGAGCTCGAGCGTGATGGCTACATTGTTACAGTAATTGGTAAAGGCAGTTTTGTCGCAGGCAAAAATATAGGTCTGGTTCGTGAAGAATATCTTAAGAAAATAGAAGATTTATTGATAGAAACGGTTGAATTATCTCGAATTTGTGATTTACCTTTAAATGAATTACATGATATTTTGAATGTATTATATCAGGAGGATTAAAAACATGAATACGGCCATTGAATTAAAACAGCTATATCGCCAATATCCGGGTTTTTCCTTGGATAATGTCAATTTAACTTTACCATCCGGATGTATTATGGGCTTAATTGGTGAAAACGGCGCCGGGAAAAGCACATTAATTCGGCTTATTTTGGATTTAATCCCCAAAAAAAGTGGAATAATCCAGTTGTTTGGAGAAAATGATTTAAAAAATGCACCACACTTAAAAGAACAAATTGGTGTGGTGTTAGATGAAACAACATTTGCAAATCATTTAACAGCAAAAGAAGTAAATAGGGTGATGAAATATAGCTTTAAAACTTGGGACAGTAAGGTTTTTTTCTCCTATCTGGATAGGTTTTCTTTGCCTTTGCAAAAACGTGTGGAAACATTTTCTCGTGGTATGAAAATGAAATTATCATTGGCTGTGGCACTTTCGCATAATAGTAAACTACTTATTTTAGATGAAGCCACCAATGGTTTAGACCCTTCGGCCAGGCAAGATGTGCTTGAAATTTGCCTCGAATTCATTCAAACAGAGGAAAAAAGCGTCTTGCTATCCTCACATATTCTCAGTGACCTTGAAAAAATATGCGATTATATCACCTTACTGCATAAAGGCAAAATCATATTTTCAGAAGAAAAAGATATACTTTTACAGCAATATGCCCTATTAAGATGTAATACAGAAACTTTATGTTCACTAAACAAAAATGCAATTTTATCTGTAAGAAATCATCAGTTTGGCAAAGAGGCTCTTGTATTAAAAAAAGAAATTCCAGCCAATATTCAAACAGAAAATACCTCGATAGAAGATATGATGATTTTTATGACACAAGGGGGTAGGGTATCATGATGGGCATATTGATAAAAGATTTTTATACCTTAAAAAACAAGGCAAAAGGACTTTTAATATTTATATCATTTTTTTTAATTTGGGGTATTTTTATGCAAAATATTGATAGCCTATATAGTTCGCTGATATTTGTGCCTTATTTTCTGATGGCAACCAATATCAACAGCGATGAAAGAACAAATTATACAACATTTGCGCTTACTACACCCATTTCTCGGCGTGCTTTGGTTTTGGCAAAATATGTTTTTGCTTTGCTTTTATATGGCATTACAGGTATTTTTTATTTTACAATCACATTTTTTCAAAATAATAGGGAAGAATCCTGGCTTTTAGGAAGCTATTTATTTGTTATAAGCTTATTATTAGTTTGTGTTATGATACCATTTTGGTTTAAATTTGGTTTAGAAAAATCACGAATTTTAACTTTTAGCATTTTTATAGCATTTTTGGCTGTTCCAAACCTTGGCAATTTTCTTAATTTTTCTTTTGATTTAGAAGCATTTATCTACAAATTTCCTCTGTTTTTTCTTATTCTTGTTCCGGTATTTATTTGTATATCTCTTCTTTGTTCTTTCCATATTTATCAAAAAAAGGAGTTTTAATCACAAAGAATGATTGTGAACAATTTGCAAAGATAGTGCAGGGGTTCGCTATATAGCAGACATCATTTTTTAAAAATAGCGATAAATTTTATCAAGCCAAAAGACACCTTTAAATAATGTCTTTTGGCTTGGGTTTAATGATTGAACGTATATATCATAATGTATTCTTCTGCATTTTCAAAGCTAATTTCAAACCCTAAGCGAAGATATAATTGGGCTGCATAATTTTCCTTTTGCACAGCAAGCGAAGCTGTTGAGTATCCATTTAATTTTAAATATTCCAGCATTTTTTTCATCAGTTGCGTGCCTACCCCTTTTTTTCGATATTCAGGGTAAACGGATAGGGAAAATATGGGAACATCGTCTTCAACTTGGTCAAAAGCCTTGATACAGCGCACCCAAACAGCACCTATTATTTTTTCATCCTGTATGGCAACTAAAGCATAATCATCTTTTTTTGTTCCAAATGCGTCAATATAAATCCAAATAGAAGGATCTTGGATGATGGTACGCGATACCGGAAGCTGAGGATCTTTTTGAAAAATCGCCTCATAAATGAACTCGGTAAGCAGCATGATTTCATTCTTTTGAATAGGACGAATTTGTAAATCCATAAAATCTATCAATTGAAAAAGAAAATCTCCCTTAAATATACAAAAATCAAGTGCTTTTATCGCTTGCATGTTCCAGTGCCAGCTGATAGCCACCATCACCATACTGTATACAGCGATTGATGCGGCTGATTGTGGCAGAACTAATTTCTACTTTTTCTAAAATTTGTTCATAAGTATGCCCGGAAATTAGCATCTGGGCTACTTTTAAACGCTGCGACATATCGGCCAACTCTTTCATTGTACAAATATCTTCAAAAAACAAATAACACTCATCCCTATTTTTTAAATTCAAAATAGAATCAAAAAGCTTATCAGTATCAGAGTTCTTTTTAAAAGACATTTTATTCCTCCTATAAACATTTACTCACTTTTATACTTTAGCATATAAATGAATAAAATGCAAAAAAAATCTGCCATTAGTTGTAACCAATGGCAGAAAATCATTCTTTTATTTTACCATGCCGGCAACTTCAGCAGCAAAATCGTCGCTGCGTTTTTCAAGGCCTTCGCCTTTTTCAAAACGAGCAAACGCTAAAATTTCGATATTACCACCCAAGGTTTTTGCAGTATTTTCTACATATTGGGCAATGGTAACATCATTATCTTTTACAAATTTTTGGTTGAGCAAGCAATTTTGCTCATAATATTTTTTCACACGGCCAGCTACCATTTTATCGGCAATTTCAGCAGGTTTTCCTTCATTTAAAGCTTGTGCTTTTAAAATTTCTTTTTCTTTATCCAAAACCTCAGCCGGTACATCATCGCAGGTTAGATAGCTAGGGTTTTCTGCTGCAATATGCATGGCAATATCTTTACCAAAGCTTGCAAATTCAGGTTTTTGGGCAATCTCATCACTGGTTTCAAATTGAACCAACACACCATGAGTGCCACCACCGTGAACGTAAGCACAGTTTTTGCCACTAAAACGCTCGAAACGGCGGATTTTTAAATTCTCGCCAATAACAAGTATTTTTTCACGTAGCTCATCAGCCACAGTGCCAATGCCCATTTTTTGTTCCATAAGAGCATCCACATCGCTTGGGCTATTTTTCAAAACAATTTCTGCTAAATCATGCACAAATTTACGAAAGCTTTCGTTTTTGGCAACAAAATCTGTTTCGCTGTTCACTTCCACAACCACACCACAGTCACCAGCAATATCAGACAGTGCATACACCATGCCTTCAGATGCAATGCGTCCTGCTTTTTTTGTGGCGGCAGCAAGGCCTTTTTCACGCAAAAGTTCAACAGCTTTATCCATATCACCGTCTGCTTCGGCCAATACTTTTTTACAATCCATCATACCACAGCCTGTGCGCTCGCGCAGGGTCTTTACGTCTTGTGCTGTAAATGCCATGATAATCTCCTCATTTCTATTTAAATCTATTTAAAATCATTTTTTATTTAATTTCTTAAAAATCCTGCCTCTTTTTGTGGAACAGAAAAAGGCAGGAAACATTACATTTTTATGCGCCGGCACTCTCTTCTATTGCTGAAGTTTCTTCAGCACCTGCTTCTTCTTCCATTTGTTCGCCTTGACGACCTTCCAAAATTGCATTGGCCATGGCGCTGGAAATTAAACGAACGGCACGAATTGCATCATCATTGCCGGGAATGACATAATCAATCTCATCGGGATCACAGTTGGTATCTACAATGGCAACAATAGGGATGTGCAACTTACGAGCTTCTGCTACTGCAATGTGTTCTTTGCGCGGATCTACCACAAACAAAGCACCAGGCAAGCTGTTCATGCCTTTTACACCGCCAAGAAATTTTTCAAGTTTTTCAATTTCCAGTTCCAGTTTGATAACTTCCTTTTTGGGAAGCATTTCAAAGGTTCCGTCTTCTCTCATTTTTTTGAGTTGTTCCATACGGTCAATGCGGCGACGAATGGTGCGGAAGTTTGTAAGCATGCCACCAAGCCAACGGGCATTCACAAAAGGCATTCCACAACGGTTGGCCTCTTCACGAATGGATTCTTGTGCTTGTTTTTTGGTGCCCACAAACAACAAATCTTTACCTTCAACAGAAATGTCGCGCACAAAATTATACGCTTCATCCATTTTTTTCACAGTTTTTTGCAAATCTACGATGTAGATGCCATTACGCTCTGTGAAGATATACCTTGACATTTTTGGGTTCCATCTGCGGGTTTGGTGTCCAAAGTGCACACCGGCCTCGAGCAATTGTTTCATTGATACGACTGCCATAATTCTAACCTCCAAAATTTGTTTTTTACCTCCGCATTGCTTCGTTTTTTCCACCCAAAAAGGCACAAGGAAAAACATACAATGCGTGTGTATTGCCGCTATATTATATCATACTGGATACAACAAAGCAAGTTTTATTTTGCCAGCTTGCGTCCCATTAAAACACCCATAGCCGAGGACATAATCAAACCAAGTGTCCACCAACTGGAAT